>CAYRXI010000062.1:0-14061 GCA_964428255.1 uncultured Candidatus Sumerlaeota bacterium | reverse complement strand
AGGCACAGAACGCGGCTTCCTGCGTGTTTCCGGCACCAGCACTTATTACAAATATAAACACTGTTACCTGCCGGCAAAATTGGTTTACGACGAACTGCTTAAACTTGGCTGGGGCGAGTTCGGGATAGTGGGCGATTTTAATTATTATCCACTACTTAATACGCGAATCCCCGCCATTCTGATTGAGCAAGCCTTTATGTCTAATCCGTATGATGAAGCCCGACTACTTGACCCGGCATATCAGGAAGCTCAAACCACAGCTATTATTAACGGTACTGAAGCCTTCCTTAATTCAATCAGAGAATGAAAATGAGTTAATACTTAAACAACAGTCTTTTCTTTCTGGTTTACGGATGGCGTAATAAGCTATCGAAAACTTACAGGTTTGGTATTTATGCGGTAGGATTGCCTTAACAATTTTTGAGTGATCTTTGAGCCTTTGTGGTATTATAATTTGGGTTTCAGGAGCCAGTTTTTTGAAAGCATTACAAAAAACAAGTGGGAGAAAGTAATATCAATGAAAACAAAACTGCTTAAAAAAATTATTATCGGGGTTGCGGGATTAATAATTTTATTGATTGTAATTTTAACTGTAATCCTTGCAAATCTGAATTCAATTGCCCGAATCGGGATTGAAAAGGTTCTATCTTCGGTGCTGGATGTCAGAGTTACATTGCAGAAGGCTAATATAAAACCATTAAGTGGAAAAGTTGAATTACTGGGACTGACCATCGGTAATCCATCCGGCTTTAAGACATCCGAGGCAATTTCTGCCAACAGGATAATGGTTAAGGCAGACTTAATGTCGTTCAAATCAGACAAGCCACGTATTCAGCTGATTGAATTGCAATCCCCGTCCATTACTCTGGAGCAAGGGTTCAAAAATTCCAATCTCAGCCAGTTGATAAAAAATGCTTCAGATAGCGAATCAAAATCACCACCTCCAGATACACCCAAAGCCTCCCAGAAAAAAATAAAAATTGATAAAATCGTGGTGGAAAAGGCACAGGTAGCCCTCTCAGCACCAATCCTGCAGGGTAAAAAAATTTCAGTGCCACTGCCCAGGATTGAACTGAATAATATTGGAGGCGAGAAAAAAGAGGTCAGCATTCCAGAAGCAATCAAAACTTTTCTGACTGAACTATTTAAAACAATTTTGACTGCTGGGCAAACACTGATGCCAGATGAACTGTTTCAGGACTTACAGGGTTCGCTTAAATCTGTCATGGGCGCTGTCGGTGACATCACCAAAATTATGATTCAACAGACCGGGAAAGCTGGCGATCAGATAAAAGAAAGTGGAAAGATGCTTGAAGAGGGCATTAAAGATGCCACTAAAGGAATAAAGGACCTTCTTCACAAATAACCTTGCATTGAAATACAAACAACTTCATCAAGATACAATCAGCCCCACACTATAAAGGCGCTTTTTCACTTTTCTGTTTAAACTTCACTTACAAAGCTGGCAACCATATCGCCAACTTCAGTGGTGGTATAGCCCATCTTGCCAGCAGCCAGACTTTTAAGCTTCTCCGCTGTAACCTTCATCACTGCTCGCTCCAGAGCTGCTGCAGCTTCTTTTTCGCCAAGATGCTGTAACATCATCTGTCCGGCGCAGATAGCTGCCAGGGGATTTATTACATTCTTCCCGGTATATTTAGGTGCTGAACCACCAATGGGTTCAAACATTGACACTCCTTGTGGATTTATGTTACCACCAGCCGCAATACCCATACCACCCTGAATCATTGCCCCCAAGTCGGTGATAATATCGCCGAACATATTATCCGTGACAATGACATCAAACCATTCCGGGTTTTTTACCATCCACATTGTGGTAGCATCCACGTGCGCATAATCGCGAGTTATATCGGGAAAGTCTTTCTCCCCGACTTCGTGAAATGTTCGCTCCCACAGGTCAAAGGCATAAGTAAGAACATTAGTTTTACCACACAGAGTGACTTTACGATATTTGTTTCGCTGGCGGGCATATTCGAAGGCAAAGCGTATACAACGCTCCACCCCCTTGCGAGTATTTATGGAGACCTGAATAGCCACCTCGTCAGGTGTGCCTTTCTTCAAAAAACCACCACTGCCACAATACAAACCTTCGGTATTTTCCCGTACTACGACAAAATCAATGTCCTCTGGTCCTTTGTCTTTAATTGGCGTCCATACACCCGGATAAAGTTTTACGGGGCGTAAGTTGATGTATTGGTCAAGGGCAAAGCGAATTGCCAGCAATATTCCTTTTTCCAGAATCCCGGGCTTTACATCTGGATGCCCGATGGCTCCCAGATAAATGGCATCAAACTGCTTGAGTTCTTCAATTCCACCTGCAGGAATAGTCTCGCCAGTTTTTAAATAACGCTCCCCCCCCCAATCAAATTCTGTAAATTCCAGTTTGAACCCGAATCTGGCGGCGCAGGCTTTCAGACATTTGACGCCCTCACAAATAACTTCTGGTCCTGTACCATCGCCACCAATCACGGCAATCCGATAACTCTTTGCCATAACATTCCTCCTTAATTGTCAAATCCTTTTCTTGCTAATTTTTCTGTGTATTTAAATTTGCTTTATTTTTTTTAACATTATAGCGACAATATCAATAAGTTAGAATGTTACATTCTTAAAAATGAAGTCAATGAATTTTCTCGACATACTGCGCAGTCCCTGCTGCTATTCGCCTTTGAAAGTTGAAGCATTCCGGGAAATTAATGGAATTTTGTATAATGGCAAATTAATTTGCGAGCATTGTCAGGAATCTTACCCGGTAGTAAAAGGTGTGTTGTATCTCACGCTTCTAAACTCCAGCTGGGACATCATTCTGCAGGAACTGGTCAGCAGGCGTAACATCATACAGCGCAATATGGAATCCGCACCGAGTTCCGAGCAGAGTTCGCGTCGCGAAGAGCAGGCTAAAGTGGCTGCTGATATTATGGAAACACTGTTTTATGAGGCGTGGAAATTTATTGACCCTCGCCCCGAGATTAGCATTCTTGATGTCGGCGCTGGCGAAGCCAGAACCACGCTGAAATTTGCTTCCAGCGGTGCTTCTGCTTTTGCTACAGACACTGACCCCTCTGGCTTGCACTATTTTAATTTTGCCTGTCTTCAACTACCCCCCCCACGCAGTTTTACTCTCAACCAGCAAATTTATTACGAATACCCACCCACTCCCGCAACTGCATTTTTTCAGCGTCTGATCGCACCCGCTGAGCATTTGCCTTTCCGTTCTAATGTCTTTGACGTTACCTTTTGTCGTTCTACTCTTCATCACCTTGCCCGCTTGTACTCAGCCATTAGCGAAATGGTGAGAGTGACAAAACCCAACGGTAAGATTATTTTTTGCTCCGAACCCATACGAAGTATCCTGGACCCCGAAGACTTCTACCTGCAAGGCGTGGTGGATAGAGAGGAGGGACTTAACGAGCGCACACCTACTATTTTACACTATTTACTCCCCCTGCTGACGAGCAAGACTCAGGTAAAAGTCCAGTATTGGCGTCGTCCTCCTGCTCCGATTACACGAATTTTCACACGGCTTTTGCCGTTACACTGGGACAAACATTTCGTTGAGGGTGAGATAGCAGCTGGTAGAAAAAAGCTTAAACTCTTAATTACTTCAGCTTCTACCAATATATATGCCCTAAAACTTCACTCCTCACCTGACAGAAAACCATTATACTGGGATTGTCACAAAATTGCGAGCATTGACGCGCTGGCTGAAATTTATGGCTGGCGTGATTGGGAAGAACCGCTTTCTCAATTTCCAGTTCACACTGCCGAACTGATGCAGCTTCGCCGCCAAATCCTCAGTCACAAAGGTTATTCTCTTTCAGATTTCAAGCCTCATAAACTCAAATCCTATCAACTCTGGCAGGGCTGGGGAAAAACTTATGTCATTCTCAATAAGCAATGCCGACTTTGTTATCCTCTTTCTCTCTTGACACTCAGAGTTCCTGCTTCCGCTAAATTCTTAAACCTGATTTATTTATTTCCCGCTGGTTCCAGTTCTCATCGACTTAAAATAAAAGTAAACCAGACTTTGCTCGGTGAGTTTTCTCTGCGAGCTGAAAAGTGGGATATTTTAAAGGTGGATTTGCCTGACCACATTGAACCCATTGTGGACATTACCCTGGAGTTAATCCCCCCCCTACATGCAGCCTCCATTCTCGCTCATCGCCAGATTAACCAGTACCTCTCACAACTCCCCCCCACTTTGGGGCCATTTATTCATCGTCTCTTTTTCTCTCCCCGCTGAAATCGCTGAAGCTGAAACTTCTCTTATTTTTTATTCAACTACATAAACATATTTTAAATGATGGCAAAGTAGCTTCTGCAGCTGATATAGACGGACAGGACCTGTTTTTTTGTACTTCGTATAGCAAAAGGCAGGCTGAAATCTGACTAAATGTAATGGGATTTCTGCTGAATGATTGCCTAACCACCGCGCTAATTCTACCAGGTCTGCATCTTTATCATTCAGCCCTTCAATTATTAGATAACTAACTTCCAGATGCACTCTGGGTATAGCTACGCTGATATTGTTTAAAATTACCTCTTTAATCCCGCCGCACTCTACTCTTAAGAATTCTGCATCCCAGGACTTTAAGTCCACAACCAGAATATCTATGTGTGCCAGCAAATCAGCAAACGGCTGTTTATTTAAAAAAGCATTGGTTGCTACTGCAAGCAACAACTTCTCTCGCCGCGCCAGGCGTGCCACTGCCAGAAGGTATTCCAGCCCAATCGCAGGTTCGTTATGCGTGAAGGCAATGCCATTAACCTTTTCCGTCAACGCCAGCTGAACAAGCTGCTCCGGGGCATACACCTTGGTTAGTACCCCAACCTGGGAACTTCGCCAGGTGAGACAGAACGGACACTTCATATTACAGCCAATAGAGCCCACAAACAAAAATCTTTTATCTGCATACTCTGTCGAGAGAGGCAATGCTGTGGCTGCTTTCACCTCAGTTAAAGCGAGATGCCCGTAAACTGTGAGAATCAATGTTCCGTTGTTATTTCTCCTGACTCCACACAAACCTATCCGCGAGGGCATAATCGTACAATTATGGGGACAGAGATAGCACTCTGTATAATCATGCGGTAATTTCAAGTAATATGAAGCTTCTTTACGCATCTGGGCTTGTACTTAGTTTACTCAAAATAAAATTCTGGCTATCAGACACCTTTTTTCTCAAGTTAGATTTTAACCAAGACTTTTTACAATTAAACCTGCAGCTCGTTCAGCCAAGATTTACCTTTGAGCACAGGCAAATTTATATTGAAACATTACTGGAAGATAAATTATGATTAATTTTATTAACTCTCGGGGCGTAGCGCAGATGGCTAGCGCGCTAGGTTCGGGACTTAGAGGTCGGGGGTTCAAGTCCCCCCGCCCCGACCATATTTTTATCAGTTCAACCCGTCTGAGCAACTCCGCCCGGAGAAACAAACATTCGTAGATAAGGAGTAAACCAATGTTCAAAATGCTTGAAGTGATTGGGACTTCACCAGTGAGTTTTTCCGTAGCTGTAAAAAATGCAATTGAACAACTGCTGGCTAATGGCGAGCACATACACTTCTTTGAAGTGCTGGAACAGCGCGGTGCTGTGCGCAATGGTCAATTTAAAGAATTTCAGGTAAAACTTAAAGTAGCAGTGGAATACGCCCCACCCCAACCTGCTTCAGATAAAAACACTTCTTCTACCTGTCCTACCTGTAATCAACCCGCTGGACCAGAAGGACACTTATGTATTCCAAAATCTAAAAACGACAAAACCTGTGAATGGTGTGGTGCGCTGATTCCTGACGAACGTCATCTATGCGATGAAAAGATAAAACAATTAACTTACATCTGTAATAGCTGTGGTCGTACCGCCGTTAAAGCAGAGTATCTCTGTCATCCGCAACCAATAAAAAGGTCTAGGAAAAAATAATTTTTCAGTACGTTGTTAATTCACTATTTACCTGTCAAGTTTATTGATCACCATTCATCCGCGTCATTTAACACTTCGTTTATTCAACAAAAAATTCCTCTATTCATCTCTGTCCAGAATTTTGATGAACTTACGGCGGAAGATTTTTAAAGTAACCTTGTTTTATCATCACACCAGCATAACTTAACAATTGACTGCGGTTAGATGAAATTTAGTGGCTATATATTTTTACTTATTAGGGAATTTAGGCGAAATAAAGGGCGAACCATTAGCCTGATAATAAGTATTATGATTGTTGCCTTCTTTATATTAATGGCAGCAGGTTTGAGAAGAGGGATTGATTATGAAGTTCTACCGCAAGTGGAACGGGCGTTTCCTGCTAAAGTTCTTCTGGTTAAGCCGGGAGTTGCTTCAATTGCTGGCATTCAATTAACCACAGAAAAAATTACTCCGGAATTGATCGCAAAAATTAGAAATATTCCCGGTGTTACCTTTGTTTCACCTCAACTTACTTTATCTTTTCCAAGTCGGGCAATCAGTCAGATTTTCGGCTCCGAATTCAGCACGGATGTGGTAGTTATCGGTGTGGAGAAACACATTGTCGCTGATTACATTGCCCCGGGTAAAGATTTTACTTACTCGCCTTCCCAGCCTGTCCCTGCTTTAATTTCACAGTATTTTTTAAATCTTTATAATCTGGGTCTGGCAGAGAGTTTTAGCCTGCCAAAATTTGACCCGAATTCTGTAATCGGCAGAAAATTTCAGCTAGTGCTGGGCGAGTCAACTCTGGGTGAGCTGCTCAGCACGCAGAAGAGCCAGACAATTGAGTGCGAACTGGTAGGTTTAACTCCTGATATTTCACTCATTGGTTTGGTCTTACCGCTAGCAGCCGTTGAGCACTTTAATCAATGGTTCTGGGGTAATAAACCTCCTTCCTACAGCGTACTACGGGTTGGCGTGGACTCCTTGGCCAGTGTTGAGTCCGTAACAGCAGAATTACAAAGGTTGAACCTCTCTGTCTCTACCAATCTGGATGAACTCTCCCGCATTCGCTCCAACATCAATCTTATTCTCCTTCTGGCAGTTTTGCTGGTATGTTCAATTGTTATTATTACTGGCTTAAATCTCCTTACTATCTCTGCTTCGCTGGTACGCGAACAACAAGCCGAAATAACTTTACTACAGATATTGGGACTTACTCCCGGAGAATTTTTCTTATTTATCTCTCTGCATCGTGCATTCACAGCCCTTACTGCCGGACTGATTGGATCTGCCTTTGCCTTTCTCGTATCTCATATAATTAATCAGGCGGTTTTTAATGCTCTCCAGAATTTAGCTTTTGTCCCACGTCACCTCTTCCTTATTCCCATTAGCTGGATTTTTTTAATGACTCTTATCCTGATTATAATTAACATTATCATTGCTTTACTCTTTTATGCACCGGGCTTACGCCGACATACCCGGTAAGCCATTCAGTATGCAAAACACCAGAGGGATAACCAGATGAAGTGGCTGAAGCTGTTGTTTGAGGAACCTATGAGGCGTCTGCTTCAGCTAATCTTATTCTTATTATATGGCTACAAAGTCAAAGGCTTACATCTCATACCCCCTCGTGGTCCTGTAATAATTGTCACTAATCACCAGAGTTATTATGATCCGGTTTTAATAGCCACTCTTATTCGGCGCCCGCTACGTTTTGCTGCAATGGTGCCATTATTCAAAGTCAAACCGCTAGCTTTGGTGATGCGGCTTTTTAAGACAATTCCAATTGAACGAGAAGTTCCTGATAAAAGCGCTTATCAGAAAATCCTCCATCATCTTAAGCGTAATGAGATGGTTACAATTTTCCCCGAGGGAACACGCACTCCTGATGGCAATATCCAGTCATTAAAGTCTGGATTTGTGCGTATTGCATTACGCGGAAATGCAGTAATTGTTCCTGCGGTTATTGTTGGTGCGTTTGAGGTGTGGCCACGCCAGCGACTGTTGCCACGTCTCCGGGGCAAAATTAACGTTAAGTTTTACCCCCCCCTCAATTTATCTTCTTTCTCGCACCAGCTCACCAATGCTGAGCTAAAACGTCTGGAATGTACAGTCTGTCAGAAGATTCACAAAATTTTTACCACCCGCCTCACTGCATGGCAAAAACTAAAATCCCGTATGCATAAAGCTCATTGAAATCTCTGTGCCACAATAGTTCAAACTGCGAGCCCGCAAACTGAACCCTTACCTGCTGCTGATTTTAAAGTCAGCGTTTTTAACAAATCTCTGGCTTTCTTAAAAATGCTTTTTCTTTCACCTGCGCTGCTTATTGACTTTATTACAAAATTCAATGATACTTAAAGTGTTACTTAGTATAGGAGTAAAATAATGAAAACAATTATCGGAAGCCTGAGTCTACTCGGCTTAATTATCGTTGTCTTGATTCTTTACACCAACTACTCAGAACAGCTACCGGGAATTCTTCCAGAGAAAGCCAAACGCGCTCAGGTAGCAAGAGCGACGTCTTCGCCAACGCCGGTACTGTCCCACGTGGATGCCTTTGCCACGCCTCCAGCACCGGCTCAAACAAAATCAGCCGTGTCACCAATGAATGTTTCAAAGTATAACGATATCCACGCCGTTGCCCAACAAACAAAAGTAAGAATAATCTGGTACAAAGAAGAAGCCAACAAAGTAACTTTAGAATGCGAAGCAACCGAACATTATTATCTGGGCGATTTTCTGGACGAGCTCTTAAAGCGTGGTATAATTCGGAACTTTGAAGCTAACAACAAAGATTTCTCCGTATCTTATGACCAGCATCAACAACGTCACTATAAAACCAAGTATGTCTTGAAATGGTAATGGAAAATACCATCTGTATTTGCAATTTAGATATTTCACCCGGGAATTAGAAAAGTATCTAATCAACATTGTTACTCCTTAAGTCTAAGCTTATATTTTGAAATTGTAACTTATTTAATAGTGAGGTTTTTAAATGAAAGCTTCTAATAGACTCTCTCAATATCTGCTAATTCTGGGAATTTTATTTTGTTTATCCTTTATTGCAGTAATAACTCCTCTCTCCTTCTGGGAGCGAATATTAAGATTTTTTCTCGGCAGTGGCTATAATACCCGCCAGTTTTTAGAGTATAGTTTCCGTAGTTTAATGTTTGCTTATGTAATCATTGGTGTATTTTTTCTGGTAATGGCACGCGAGCCTCAACGCTATAAACCACTAATTTTTGTTACTCTCATCGCCCTTTTTGCTAATGCTGTCGTATGCTTTTTTGTGGGACTGAGTATCCGAATGGCAGCTCTGGTTTATTTATTTGACACCACGCTGTTTCTTGTATTCGCTCTGCTTTTGCTCTATTTCTGGAAACCCAGGCGTTAATTTATTCCTACATTCGCAAAATACTACTACTGATACGTCGTTAACACTATTACTGGCACAAACAAGCCATTTCAAATTTCCGGGCAAATATGGTGTTCTTGATTAAGTTTGAAGGGAAAAAGAACCTATTCTATGCCTGTTATGGTTTGGACTTCTTTTGCTGGCGTGCTATGGAAAAAGGCATCAAGCCCCCTGCAGCAAAAATTTCCTGGGCAATGCGTGGTAAGGGGGGGGAAGAAAATTCTTGCCCCCGCGTTAAATTTTTCAAGGTTCCTCGTTCCAGGTCTATCTCCAGCTCATCACCATTCTGAATCTGTGCTACCGCTGGCGGGCATTCTATAATTGGCAAGCCAATGTTAATTGCATTCCGGTAAAAGATACGTGCAAAACTGCTGGCAACCACAGCCGCAATCCCAGAGCCTTTAATGGCAATCGGGGCATGCTCACGTGAAGAACCGCAGCCAAAATTTTTCCCGGCTACAATAATATCTCCCGGCCGTTTTTTCTGCTGGAACTCCGGGTCAAGATCTTCCATACAATGTGCTGCCAGCTCTTTTTCGTCCATGGTAACCAGATATCGCGCCGGGATAATAGCATCCGTATCAATATTATCCCCATATTTAATAGCACGTCCTCTCAGTTGCATAATCTCCTCGGCATCATATAAATGAAAAAATTATGTCCAAATCCAGAACTTAAAAACAAGCATAAATCTATTTTATTATTGTCTCACTTGTAACATTATGATTGAAAAAAGAGTCTTACCTCTATTAAATAAGGCCATTATTTTTTAGTAACCTTCTACAAAGGGGATGAAACAATGCCGGGAAATTTAAAATTTGCAGGAAGTTTAATTGTATTGGTTGGACTTATAATTGCATGGTTGGTTTTTCTGAGCGATTTGTCACCAGCAGCAGAGGAGACGCATTTGCCAGTCTCTGCCCACAAACAGCAGATGCTTGAATTAGAAGCAATGTCAGAGATTGTCACAGAGGATGAGTTAGAAGTAGAGGAGCTGGAAGCAGAAGGTAAATTGTTTCCGCTGCGAGATGTAAAAGCACCAACACTCAAAGCAGCCACTCCCAGAATTAGCAGAGATTTTATTGTCTTCGGCTATATTCAAAGCCAGACCGAGGTGCCCAATTATCGCTGGCATGCGCTCACACACGTAGGCTCATTGTTTGTTAACTTTGACGCTAACGGGGATTTAATCAATTTAAGCAGCGCGTGGACCAATCGCAGTAGCTATCTTAAAAAAGGCGGTGCCGCTGAAGCCGCCGGGGTCAAGGTTGTAATGGTAGTACGGAATAATAACTTTGACGAGTCTATACTGAACACCGTTATGCAAAATAAAGCCAAACGTGAATATCTGGCAAATAATATCATTTCCGCTGTAACCGGCGATCAATATTGCGCTGGTGTAAGTTTTGACTTTGAGTTTGACTGGGGAACTGCCACGCGAGATGGCATTACTGCATTTTTACAATATCTGCGCGCCTATTTACCCTCACAATATGAGATAAGTGTTTATACTCATGCCATTTATTCTTCTACTTACTGGGATATTCCAGGTATGGTACCATATATTGATTATCTGCTTTACAGTATGTACGACTGGGCATCGGGAAATACCGCTCACGCCATCTCTGATTTTAATAACTGTCTTCCGCAGATGCGTAACTACTTAAATGCAGGTCTGCCCCCCGAAAAACTGGTACCGGTGATTTCAGCCTATTCACGAAGATGGGATGGAATTACAACTTATAATGCTACCGGTTCTAACCCAACTTCCAGAGGCTTCACGGATGCCCTGTATGACACAACTCTGAATCCAAACTATGGTGGACCATATATCAACAACTACGTAATCGGCGACGAATGTGGCTGGTACACATATAATGATGGTATAAACCGCGTTGTAACATGGGATGACCTATCTTCTATGGAATACAAAATTCGCCACGCATTGAGTTTTCAGGATTCCCTTGGAACCTGGAGTGGCAGGCGACTCGGTGGAGTTGGCTTCTGGTCATTGATGTGGATGGCGGAAAACTCTTCCTATGACCCCAGAACAAGTTCCAATGTAACTCGCACCAGAACTTACCCACACATCTACCAGATTCTCCAGGAGGCGCTCTCGGCACCGGGCACAACCACCTTTCTGATTGATGGTTTTGAAAGCCTGGACCCTCGCTGGCGTGACCCTAATGAATCACCTGATACTTCCGGTGATACAGATGGCGATTCAATGCGCGAGTTAATTACCAAACCTGCTGGTTCAGGCGCTCCCCCCAGCTCCACCAATGCAGTGAAAGTCACTTTTGACTTTGAAAACTCTTCCGGAAACAAATGTGTCTTTGCTCACGAGGTATTAAACAGCCCCCTTGCCCCACTGGTACCGGATATAAATGCGACAGCAGCCATCTTTGATTCAACCACTAAAATTTCTGCTTACATTTATACGCCTTCGGCATACTCGGGTCGCAGTATCAGAATGATAGTAATTGATAAGGATTTAGAACTTGAGATGTCTTCTGCCTATACTCTGGCAACCTCAGGCTGGCGCAAAATTGAATGGGACCTTACAAATCCGGCTCAAATCTCAGGCTTATCCACCAGTGAACCAAATTTCTCCAGTGGCGATGCTGTTCTGGATACAGCAGGGGGGGGCGAAAAGGACGTCCGCTTCTTTGGGTTCGTAATTGAAGGCGGCGGTGCTGGCTCGGGTTACGTCGTCATTGACGAATTAAGCTATGAACACTCCAACCCCGGAGGAAAAAACTACGTCATCAATGAATTCCGTTACGCTGACTCCGCCCAGGAATTTGTGGAAATATACGGACCGGCTGGTGCCTTCCCCACTGGATTTCAACTTAGATTTATCAATGGTGCTGATGGCACAGTTTATAAAACAGTCCCCTTAGGTGGACAATCAATACCCAATGATGACGGAGGATTTGGCTTTTTCGTTGTTGGCGACCCCGCAGTTCCTAACGTGGATTACTCCACCGGGTTTTCAGCTAGCACAGATGATATTGAAAATGGTAATCCAGACGCCATTCAACTCTACGACACTGGCACCGGCTGCGTTTATGATTCAGTAGTATATGAAGCCTGGGGAGGATTAGCCGATCTTGTCCGTAAGGAAACACTGGGCGTAACGCAAAATGGTTATCCGTGGTGTGGTGATGTGGCAACTGGCACAGATGCCTCAGGCAATCAGTATACCTTCGGGCGCTACCCCGATGGCAGAGATACCCGTGTAAACTTTCAAGACTTCTCGTTTATGCCTGCAAGTCCGGGGGTACTAAATGGGAATTCTATTTCATTGCTTCCGGTAAATTACAATTTTGAAACCCCGCCACCCAAAGCTTTTAAGACCTTTCAGACTTTTAGTGTACAAAATCCTGACCCCGCAATTGGCAATTCCCCGAGCGGCGGAAAGGTACATCGGTGCGTGGACACTGCTGGTGGTGGCGTAATTTCCGTTTTGGGTGATGCAGCTCTCGGCGCTGATGGGAACGGATATATGGTAACAGGTGAGATTTACATCCCCTCCGCGAGTGAACCCGCACAAGCTATTGCCATAGGCATTTGTGGCCGTCAGGGCAGTGCCTTCTTTCCTGCTGACCAAAGAGCCTTTGGCTATGAATCCGGCTACTGGCTAATCTATGAAAATAAAAGTGGAGTAGGCCTCAATGATAGCAGACCCGACCATCCTGGTGTCTTTGAATTTGTGTACGCTACAAACGATAATATGGATGCCTATCCTGTTGAATTATTGGGCTCCAGGTCACTGGCTGAACTTGGCGTGACTGCTGGAAGCTGGACAACCTTTGAACTAAAGATTGACCCCAATGCCCCTGCTGGAAACCGGCTAAAAGCTGCTATTAATGGTGTGACTGTTTATCTCGGCAACATTCCACCCGGTGGACCAATATCCGGTGCCTTTCAGGTTGGCTTTCGTGAAAACCATACGGGCGCACCTGCTTCTAATGAAGGCACCTGGATTGACAACATCACCATCGCTCCCGTCTCTGCTGCTACGCCGACACCAACCCCTACACCAACTCCAACCCCTACAACGACGCCAACTCCTGTGACACAATTTTTGCTGACCAACTTTGAGGGCTATGCTTTGAATAGTGAAGTAATGTTCCGCGACCCAGCCTGGAGTGGCTCAACATCAGGGATAAACACGGCGACAGATGTGTCCGAGGTGAGCAATGCACAGACGAATGATATTCTTGACCCTGCGGTTGGTTCTCCCGGGACCCAGTCGTACAGATTTTACTGGGAATGGCTGACCCCGGGCAGCGGTTTTGTGCGCGCCACCTCCTATAACGCAGCAAATAAACCCAATCCCATAATTGATTTCACCAAAGGACTCTCCATTTATGTGAAGATAACTAAAGGTGAAGTTGATATGACCTACTGGGTGAGAGAAACCGGAGTAAGCGGCACAATTGGTGATAATGGAGGAGTGAGTGGCACAATTGAGAAGTGCACGCGTCAGGTTAGATTGACAGCTTCTCCCAGCTGGCAATATGTCTGGTTTGATGTGCCCAATGAATCGTATGCTGCGGTCACGGGCAATGGAGTGCTGAATGGTCAGTGGGGAACGCTTGAAGCCCTGGCATTCAGTGCCGTTCCGGGTTCTTCGGCTACGGAGATAGAGATATTTGTAGATGACCTGTATCAGGGACCACCGCATAATCCACTCGGACCAACACCGACACC
>CAYRXI010000061.1:8703-17728 GCA_964428255.1 uncultured Candidatus Sumerlaeota bacterium | reverse complement strand
GCTTGTTTATCTAAAGGACAAAGGTCTAAAATCAGGGCTTTTCTGGGGGGTTCACCAAACTCCTTCAGTCCACGCAATATAAATACTAACACAAATTGCCAGAATGAATGAGCCAAAAATAACATAAGCGGAAATAATGTGAAGAAAACAAAGGTAGCAATCACAAACACTTTCTTTGAAGTTTTATCGGCAAGATAAGCCACGGGAATATATATTATAACTGCAGTTGTCATTTCAATTGCAGTTAATATTTCGAACTGGACTGCCGAAATTTTATTTAAAGTAACGCACCAGATTACCACAAAAGCGTAGGGTATTTGTTCACAAAATCTAATCAATATATCTGAAGTTAAAAGCCTTTTTAGCTCGGGGCTCATTAATGGAAATATTTTTACCGGATTAAGTTCAGCACTGGTTGATTTTTTTCCTTCCTGAATCAGGGTTTGCTGTAATATGACGGAGACCACGCCGAGCAAAAATGCAACAACAAACGCCAGCTGAACGCCAGATTTTTCGCCGTAAGTCGTTATAAAAAAACCTCCCACAACTGTACCGAGTGCCATCGGGAAACGCCGCACCAGGGAATGCATTGAAACTCCCATCGTTCGTTTATTTTGCGGAAGAACATCTGACACTAAACTCATTGTAGCTGGTAGCGAGATAGCACTCCATGAGATAAAAAACATTGCCCCAATAATCACGGCTTGCCAGGATGGAATGAAAATCACAATAAGATAACCAATCATAGCAATCAGGTTGAAGACTAACAAAGCCCGTTTATAGCCTAAACGGTCGCTCAGATAACCCCCGGGAAATGCGTAAAGTGCGCTCAAGAGATTATCCATTGCCTGCAAAAAGCCAACTGCGACCATACTGCCACCCAAAGCTACGAGATAGAGAGGCAAAAAACGTTCCGCCATATACTCGCCCATACTGACCAGAATGACCATAGCCAGCATAGCCACCATACTTCTCTTTAGCCCCAGAAATCCGCTAATTTTTTGCAAACCGCTCATTGTTTATGTCTTTTAAAGCAAATACCCGACTTTCGCTTTGAATGAACTGGAAAAAAAACATCCTGTAATTCAACCCTTACTCCAATTTCAATAAGACTTAATTATTTACCAATGCAGAAGCGGGAGAAAATGCGGTCAAGAATTTCCTCTCCAATCTCCAAGCCAAGGATAGAATTAAGCTGTTTGAGGGCTTCATTCAGGTCAATCATTATTAACTCGCCGGATTGATTATTTTGCAAAGCATCAATCGCATTGTTAAGAGCAGTATAAGCCTGCCGAAGAGAATTAATGTGGCGTAAATTGGAAATCAACAGACCTTCCTCAGTAAATGTTTCAGTAAAAACCAATTTTTTTATTATAGCTTCTTCCAGTTTATCCAGATTTAGTCTCTTTAAGGCAGAGACTTTTATAATCGGAGATTGAGGGGGGGGATTCAGGAACTGGTGAGGCTCCATAGAGGGCTCTGCTAAATCTATTTTATTAAACACGATGAGATGTTCCTTGTCATAGACCTTTTCCCATAAATCCTGATCTTCTTTCTGCAAGGATTCACTGGCATCCAGTAACATAATTATCAAATCTGCCTGATAAATCTCCGCTTCAGTGCGACGGATGCCGATGGCTTCAATCTCGTCGCGGGCAGAACGCACACCTGCAGTGTCAATCAGTGTAAGAGGAATCCCCTGTAAGTCAATGATGGATTCAATGGTGTCTCTGGTTGTCCCCGGATGTGGCGTGACAATGGCACGCTCTTTGCCCACCAGTGCATTAAACAGGCTGGATTTGCCAGTATTGGGGCGCCCCACAATCGTTACTCTTGCCCCTTCTCGAATAACTCTGCCACGTTCGCCAGCCTGGATTAAGGCGGCAATTTTCTGCTGACTCTCCCGCAGAATGCTTAATAATCTTTCTTTATCAAGTTGAGGAATTTCTTCTTCAGGGAAGTCCAGATTGGCTTCTATTTCAGCTGCCACATCTAACAGGTTGGTGCGCAGACGAACAAGTTCCGAAGAAAGTTCACCCTGAAGTTGCCGGATTGCCAGACGGCGTGCTTGCTCGGTGCGGGCAGAAACCAGGTCTGCCACAGCCTCTGCCTGCACCAGGTCAATTCTGCCGTTGATAAAGGCACGGCGTGTAAATTCACCGGGCTCGGCGAGTCGTGCACCTTCACGCTGGGCTAATTCTATCAGCCGCTTTACTATTGTTGTTCCACCGTGACAATAAATCTCAACCATATCCTCCCCGGTATAGCTATGCGGAGCACTCATTTTAGCCAGTAGCACTTCATCAACAATCTCTAAAGTGAGGGGATCAATTATGGTTCCGTAATGTAAGGTGTGAGAGGATAAACTTCCAACTGGCTTCCCGGAGCGGGCACGAAACAATTTTTCTGCAATGGGGATTGCTTGCTTCCCGCTGAGGCGCACGATAGCGATGGCACCTTCACCAGCGGGTGTAGCACGTGCCACGATGGTATCTTCATGTAGTGGTATCTGATGCATAATAAAAAATGGTGGGCGATTTCAGACTTGAACTGCAGACCTCCACGATGTCAACGTGGCGCTCTAACCAACTGAGCTAATCGCCCACCAGAAGAAAACAAAATTATTATATCGTAATTACTACTCACGTTGCAAGACAAAATTAATAACTTTCCCCGCTATAATTATAAAGAATGAATCCAGTATAAAATCAGAAATATTTATATAACGGGCTAATTTCACCAAAGCTTGAAAAAACATGAGATTTTACAACATTTATTTTCAAATTAAAATCCCTTTGTTTTGCTTTTAAAGATAAGGTGTAATGAAAACAATTATGAATTATTGAGAAAAAGTTTTATTCTATGTCCCGTATTTAAATAAAACATCACAAATAAAAGGAGAAATGAAATGCGTAAAATAGTGGGATTGTTAGCGGGATTGATATTATGCTGGACAATGGTTCAGGCAACGCCCTCAAAAGCAAAGTGGGTGAGAAAAATTTTTATCGGATGTAATAATGATTCGTATTATTGCCTCTCAATAGAGTGGAATCAGCCTGGCTCGTACTTTGAATACACGGATTATGTGTACTTTTGCAAACATAACAATGACGGAACCATTGTAGAGAGAACGCTGTTACGCAAAATTTATAATAAACAAGAATTACTTGAGAATCTTTCAGGAGAGTGGATTGTTGAGGAGACAATAAAAAGTCCCATAAATCTTGAGCGTTATTTAATTGATAACAATATCTATTACTATTTTCCAAGCGACTACCTGAATAAATTTAAGATATCCTTCAGTAAAAAGGGGATGTTTTTAGAATATGGGGACAAAAAGGAATTGCTTTTGAGCAAGCGCGATTTAGAAAAATGGATACAAGACTATAAACACTTCATAGATGAGATAAGAGTAGTTGAATATTATAAGAGTGAACAGTATTTCTATTTTATAATTCAGTATGGTAGTAGGGTCTATGATGCTGACTTTTTACAAGAGATTATTGTAGTGAGTTCATCTAAAGTAGAAGAAGTGGTGGAATCGCTGAAAGAAGAAACCAAATTATATGAATGGAAACAGGTGAACAGAAAAAGACCCATTTTTATTGGTGAGAAAAAAACTAATGAGATAGATTTTAATAATCTGCTTCTAACGGGGATAGAGCGAGCCTGGGGATGGAATGTGCAACAGCTAAAATATGCCGATCTGGATAATGACGGGAAAGATGAGATAATACTTAACGTTTATGAAGATGAAAAGTATGGAGCAAGATTAACTCAAGTCTTTAAGTTATTAGATACAAAGGAGCTAATAGAACTGGAGATTGATAGAAGTTTTCGTTATTCACTGAGCAACGGCTACGCTGGACATACCATATCAGCAGTTTACGAAAATAGACTGATAGAGTGCTTTCCAATCATAGGTGAAAATGAATCAATTAATCATCCTAACAGAAAAATACGGTGCATTTTATTCAAATGGGATGGTGATAAATTAAGTGTGGATAAAGCTGTAGATTGGGGAATATCCGATAATGAAATGTCCAGAGAAAAAGGAACAAAATTTTCGGGAATAATAAAAAAATCACTCAAATATTTTGAACTTTTACCTGATAACTAAGTGCTTGAAAGTTTTTTATCAGTGCGCATTAGTAACATTGCCTTACCAGAAGTCCCTTGCACGCTGTACACCTTTATATAACAATATGAGGATAAAGCAAAAACAATTTTATTCATTGCATCAGCAGAAAACTAATTGTTAAGAAGAGAAAATCTTTGTTCAGAATTATTTATTGTGATGCGTAGTTATTTCTGCTGTAAATTAGATGGGGATTATGGCTGATAAACCTTAATTTTCTATTGACTTAAAGAAGAAGAGAATAGTAAGGTGGTAGTTGATTTTGTTATTTGAAAAATTGCGTTGAAAACTTATAGAGGAAATGCCCATTGTTTTGCTGATAAACAGCAAAAAAGGGGCCGGGGAAAACGGTGGGAATCCGTTGTGGACGCGCCGCTGTGACCGGGGACGAAACTCACACAGGGCCACTGTTTTGTTCGGTTGCATTTCCAAAGTGTGGAATGCGGCTGGCAAAATGGGAAGGCTTGAGGAGTAGGATGAACCGGAAGCCAGAAGACCCAACTCTATAAGGAAATTTCAAGAGTCCTTCTCCGCGTCTTGAGAAGGTGGTTTTTATTTTTTAGAGAAACACGAGCAAAAACCTCCTCTTCAGCGTTGATGCGGAGAGGAGGTTTTTTTTTGTTGCTCACTTCAATAACTTTTAATTTTTTGCAATAACTCTAAAACCTAAAGTTTTAAGGAAAGGAGGTGAATTAGATGTGGAAAATTATTAAAGTTCTCGTGGTACTCGGCTTTTTATTGCCCGTTCTTGTGTCGGGAGAGGAAATCGTTGTTCCAGCAGGCTATACCATAGAGTATATTCAGCTTTCTGTAACCGAATCAGAAGGGGCAGCACTGGCTATCTCACCGACAGACGGCAACCTATTGTATGCGGTTGTCGGTGGCTTTGGACCGCAAAAAGTGGTGCGGGTTGACCTGAGCCAGCAGCCGCCCCTGGTAACTGACTTTGCAACCGGTGCATTTAATCTGATTGGGGCTGATGATGAGGATGATGCTCTGGATTCGCGCTTTGGCAACATAGGCGGTCTCGCAGTTTTGCACACCGGAGAAGTTATCATTGTAGACAACTATAATCAACCCTCAGTTCCAGGAGACACCATCTTCATTGCCCGTGATCTTAATTTTGACGGCGATGCACAAGATATAATAAATGATGGTGGCACAACGACTTCTGAAGTTCAAATATTAATTGCTCCAATTAACACTTTACCCGGGAGTGGTTGGGGAGGCTTTACAGGTCAACAAGCTGAGGTTGATGCGAATGATACAGTATATATAGTGACTGCGGATGGAGGAGGGCTGGGCGAAGTTTTGCGCATTACTGACCCTGTGACTTCGCCAGCAATCAGTATCTGGTTTGAAGGGTTGGATTATGGTGCAGGACTCGGTTTTGATTCCTTGGGAAAGCTCTATGTGGGTAATTCCAGCTGGCCCAGCGGTGCTGCTATTTACTGGACTAAAGACCTCTCAAATCCTCCTGACGGCGATGCGCTTGATCCAGGTGAGTCTTTTCTTGTAACTGATGCCATTAGTGGAATCTACGATTTAGCTGTGGATGCTGATAATTTCCTTTATATAACCAACGGAAGATACGTCCAAAAAATTAACCCTGCTAACGGCGAAATTAGCAATTTTGCCACCTTTCCTCTCTGGACATTTCTCGGTGACATGGTGTTTACGTCTCAAACAAAAGCGTTTCGTCCAATCCCTGGAGAAAATCTCGCAAAGATGATTATTGCTGATGGTAATTTTGATGGCAATTTAATCGTCATTTCTCCTAAACCATCAACAGGCGTGGGTTGTGGTAAGTGGTTGATGTATGAATAAGAGTCACAACTGGGGGGCTTTGCCCCCCAGTTCCTTATTATTAAGATTGCAGAGTGCTGTATAGTGGGGGGGGGAAATGAATTTTATGCAAAACACCTAAAGAACAGGTGAATAAAATATGAAAAAAACAACATTCTTAATAATATGTGTCATCTACTTAATTATTGTTATAAATGGCTTGTGTCAGGACCCATTCGCGGACAGAGTTACCAGTGTGACTTATGGCATCGGGGCTGGATTCGGACAGGATTTTTTCCCGCAGAATGTGCTCGGACCTCCGTATGGGAATGCTGACCCACATAATCCTCAATCCAGTCCACAACATCTGCTTTCACTTGGTAATGGTGGTAGAATCATACTGGAATTTGTGGATAACATTGTGGTTGATGGCCCGGGAGTTGACCTGGCAGTATTTGAAAATCCTGTGATACAGATAGGTGACACTGAATATTCGTTCTGCGAGGCTGCAATTGTTGCGGTGAGTCAGGATGGAGTTAATTTCTACACGTTTCCCTTTGATTTTAGCCCCCCCCCTTCTGGAGGCAGATTGGGGCGTATGGCGGATTATATTGGGTTTGCCGGGATACGTCCGGTTTTTTCCAATCCGACCAATGGCATTAATCCACTTGACCCCTCAGTTAGCGGTGGCGATTTCTTTAACCTGGCAGATGTTGGCTTAACCTGGGCAAGATACGTAAAAATAACTGATACCGGTATTCCCGGTACTCTAACAGAGATACGTGATGCTGATGGTGATGTAATAGACGACCCGGGCAATTTATATAATGACCCCTCTATAGGGAAGTTAGGCTTTGATTTGGATGCTGTAGCAGCCATTCACTGGCAGGCTATTACATCGGTCAAGGATTGGCACTTCTATGAATAAATTTCACCGGGAAAGCAGTATATGAAAGCTTTTACGCTGATAGAATTATTATTAGTAGTATTAATTATAGCAATTCTTGCCATAATTGGCTTACCGAATTTGCAGTTGGCTACTACCCGTGCGCAGAGTGCAAAATGTCTCAGCAACCTCCGCACGCTGGGAATGGCGTTGCAAGCATATCGGGTGGATTACAATAATTTCCCACCAGCGGATGGAGTGGCTGGTGATTCCGCTTCACCTCATCGTACTCAAGTGGGAAATGGACCGGCAGCAAATGGTTCGTGGGACGGAGTGCCCTGGGTTTTGAGGGATCTAAACTACATCACAGATAGACAGGTTTTCTTTTGTCCGGTGCTATATAAAAAGTACCGCCACCGCTATCACAACTTCCGTTATGCTTACAATAGTTCTGCTACGGATACTGGCGGGCATGCAGGTGGTTCTAACAATATTTTCTATGCGAATGGCAGAATATGGCTAGCACGGTGTCTATGGGTTCCCAGTGAATGTAGCTTCCGACCACAGGAGCAAATTGAATATCCACACGGCGAAATGCATAACCTGGAAAATGTTTTGTACACCGATACTTCTATAGAACAGCGTGATGGTAGAGAAGACTTTTATAATCATTTTCGGCGCTAAATACTCTTACGAAAACTCTCAATTATAATTGTTTTTTGCTTGATTCTGCCTATAAATTAATATGAAATTTGATAATCTGTAATACATAAAAATTCCACCAGAGGAGAGTAAAATGAAACTTAATAAAATAGCGTTTGCACTGGCAACAGGTATCTTCTGGGGTGCACTTATTTTTCTGGCAACCTGGTGGATTATCATTAGAAAAGGAACCGGTGAACATATTGAGTTACTGGGGCGCTTTTATCTGGGCTATAAACCTACCGCTCCGGGAAGCATTATTGGTTTAATTTATGGTTTTATTACCGGCTTTATTGGAGGTTATGTTTTTTCAGCACTTTACAATGCCTTCGTTCAGCCACCAGTTGAAAAAGAAATCCAGATAACGGAAAAACCTGAAGAACCTTCTGAAGAGGACTCACAGGATTAATAAATGGAGATAATCGGCGTTATTCCGGCACGATATGGTTCTACTCGCTTTCCGGGTAAACCACTGGCAGAATTGGGAGGAAAGCCGCTTATTCAGTGGGTCTATGAACGAGCCACTGCAGTGTCTAAAATTAAAACTGTTTACGTGGCTACTGATGATGAACGGATTGCACAAGCTGTAATCAAATTTGGCGGGCAGGTGATAATGACTTCGCCAACTTGTGCCTCCGGCACGGATAGAATTGCTGAGGCGTTAAGAGACCGCAAAGCAGACTTTGTGGTAAATATTCAGGGTGACGAGCCTCTGATTGACCCGCAGGCAATTGACCGTGCGATTTCGGTGCTGCAGGAATCCCCGGATTATATGGTGTCAACCCTGGCAGTACCCATAACCGAAGAAGCAGTGTTTAATTCCCCCAATGTAGTAAAAGTGGTGATTGACCGGAACAATGGTGCATTATATTTTTCTCGCTCCCCTATTCCCTCAACTGCCCGGCGAGACGTGCCCGTAACCGGGATAAGTCACTTTAATGTCACAGAAATTAATTATTTCAAGGTTCTGGGTTACAAACATCTGGGGTTATATGTTTATCGCCGAGAAGCACTTGATAAATTTTGTAGAATGCCTCCCTCTCCCCTTGAGCAAACTGAGAAATTGGAGCAATTGCGTTTTCTGGAAAATGGAATGCACATCAAAGTGGTAATTACCACTTCGGATTCACCGGGCATAGATACTCCAGAAGAATTAATGCACTTAAGAAATAAACTATTTGGCAAGTAGCGATTCCTTTAATATAATTAAGTTCCCAGGGAATGATTTTTAAATAAAAAATGACCAAATTTATTTTTATAACTGGCGGTGTGGTCTCGTCTCTGGGTAAAGGACTTGCTTCCGCATGTATTGGCACGTTGCTGGAGGCGTATGGGCTCAGGGTTACGTTGCAGAAATTTGACCCGTATATCAATGTTGATGCGGGCACAATGAATCCATATCAGCACGGGGAAGTTTATGTAACTGATGACGGTGCCGAAACGGACCTTGACCTCGGCCACTATGAGCGATTTACCAATGCGAGATTAAGCAGAGATAATAATGTGACCACAGG
>CAYRXI010000061.1:5697-8693 GCA_964428255.1 uncultured Candidatus Sumerlaeota bacterium | reverse complement strand
TAATAAAAAAAGAGCGCGCTGGAGCTTATTTAGGTGCCTGTGTTCAAGTAGTGCCTCATATTACTGACGAGATAAAATCGCGTATTTTCCAGCTGGCAGAGAAAGATGGTAGCGATGTATTAATCGCAGAAATTGGGGGGACTGTAGGCGATATTGAAGGGCAACCCTTTCTGGAAGCCATACGGCAAATCCCCTATGATGTCGGACGAGAAAATGTTCTGTATTTACATTTGACGCTGGTGCCGATGATTAAAGCGGCAGGGGAGATAAAAACCAAGCCCACGCAACACAGTGTAAAAGCCCTGCGAGAAATTGGCGTGCAACCTGATATTTTGCTGTGTCGTACAGAAAGATTTTTTGACGAGGCTACACGCAGGAAAATCGCCCTGCACTGCAATGTTGCTCCGAATGCTGTATTTCAGGCAGTAGATGTGACTGAGATATATCAGATTCCCTTGTTGTTTAATGAACAGGGATTAGATGAGCTAATTTTAAAACAGCTGCGGATAACAGCAAAACAGCCACAGAACCTCGATGCCTGGCGCAATTTAAATGAACGAATTAATAATTTGAGTGCAGATGTGAATATTGCGGTAGTTGGTAAGTATATTGAACTTAACGATGCCTATAAAAGCATTTATGAAGCACTCCGGCACGCAGCATTTCAGAATAATCGTCGGTTAATTATTAAAAAGGTGGACTCCGAAGACCTGTCAATGGACAATGTTAATTCAATGCTGGCAGGCGCAGAAGGGATTCTAATTCCGGGTGGTTTTGGTGCGAGAGGAATAGAGGGTAAAATCATTGCGGTACAATACGCAAGAGAAAAAAATATTCCTTTTCTGGGTATTTGTCTGGGAATGCAATGTGCCGTGATAGAATTTGCCCGAAACGTCTGTGGCTTGAAAGAAGCCCATAGCACGGAGTTTAATCCACACACACCACACCCTGTAATTGATTTAATGCTCTCTCAGAAGAGTGTGATGAGACTGGGCGGGACAATGAGACTGGGGGCTTTTGTCTGCAAGTTGGAGAGAGACACGATTAGTTTTAATGCCTATCAGCAAGACACGTTAAGCGAACGGCATCGCCATCGGTATGAATTGAATGAAGCATATCGTCCTCTTCTGGAAAAACAGGGGATGAAAATAGCAGGGACAACGCTTGATGGTTCGCTGGTGGAAATAATTGAACTCCCTTCACATCGCTGGTTTGTGGGGTGTCAATTTCATCCGGAGTTTAAATCCAAACCTCTATTACCGCATCCACTTTTTGTTTCATTTATTAAGGCAGCCATAGCCAAAACTTAAGCAAGGTGGAAAAAAGATGAGACTTCCAAGAAAAGAATTGTTGAAGAGATTACAAAAAATAAAAATGCTCATTATGGACGTTGATGGGGTGATGACGGACGGGGGAATTATTCTCGGTGTGAAAGAAGAGTTGAAAAAGTTTAATGTACAGGATGGTAGTGCGACCAAGTACCTTCATCGTCAAGGAATAATGACTGCCATAATCAGTGGCAGAAAATCTGCAGTGGTGGAACGCCGTGCCGAAGAGTTAGGCATCACCGAAGTTCATCAGTATGCGCTAAAAAAATTACCAGTCTTCAATAGTTTGTTAAAAAAATATGGGCTTTCGCCAGAAGAAGTGGCTTACGTAGGCGATGATTTACCAGATTTGCCACTGCTAAAACGCGTGGGGGTAGCATTTGCAGTGGCAAACGCAGTAGAAGAGGTTAAAGCAGTAGCACATTATATCACTATTGCCAGTGGCGGCAACGGTGCTATCAGAGAAATTGCTGAACTGATACTAAAAGCCCAGAATAAATGGTCGCTGGTGGTGAATCCTTACCTTGAATAAAAAAAACTGGAGAAGAAAACTTCGGCGTTATACCAAACCATTCCGTGACTGGGTTGGTTATTTTGTTTTCCGCACATTTCAGCGTTTGCTGGTGCTGGTTCCAATAAAGTGGGGAATTCATCTGGGCAGTCTGTTGGGCAGAATAGCTTATCTGGTAGTTTTCTGGGAACGGCGTCAGGCATTACAGAATCTTCGCCTAGCTTTTCCTGAAAAAACTGAAATAGAACGCCAGCGTATTGCCAAGTCTGTCTTTGTAAATGCTGGTTACTCAGCCATAGAAGTATTATATCTCCCCTACCTGAATGCTGAGTATTTATCCAGCCACATCACGCTGGAAGGCAAAAATTACTTTGCTGATTTTCAGCAACAGGGTATATCTGCAATCGCCTTGAGCGCTCACTTTGGCAACTGGGAATTAATGGCAGCATATTTTAGCCAGGTGGCTCACATTAAATTTGCAGTGGTGGTACGTCAGCTAAGCAATAGATATCTGGACCGGTTCCTGATGACCTCCCGTCAACGGTGGGGCGTTACTGCAATCCAACGCGGAAAAAGTGCAGCTACTTTTCTGCGTCTCCTACGTAACAAACAAACACTTGGCATACTTGCTGACCAGGACACAAAAGGAGAAGGCATTTTTGTCAACTTCTTTGGCTATCCAGCCTATACTCAAATTGGGCCTGCGTGGCTGGTACTTAAATATCAACTTCCACTTGTTCCTTTATTTATCGTGCGCCATAAAGAAAATCCACTGCAACATACAATCTACATAGAGTCCCCCTTAGCGTTTGAATTGACTTCGGACTTTAATACTAATATAAGAATTATTTCGGAATTGTTTACGGGAAAAATTGAGGAATATGTGCGAAAATTTCCTGAACAGTGGATGTGGTTTCATCGGCGCTGGAAAACTAAGCCAAAATCTGAGTCGCAGGAGCTGAAGTGAGGATGAAAATCTGCTGTTATTTACTCATACTATCTATTGCTTTGTTCGGATTAACAGGCTGTGGAGAAGTAGAATTTTTAACCACTTCTCCAAAAATGGACGCAGAAGTTGAAAGTGTGTTTGTTAAAGCCCCGCAGATGATTTTCTACAAGGCAAATAAGAAAGACAAAGTTATTGAAGCCCAGGAAGG
>CAYRXI010000061.1:0-5687 GCA_964428255.1 uncultured Candidatus Sumerlaeota bacterium | reverse complement strand
TTACGAACAAACGCAAAAGTTAATACTGACTGAAATCAAGGCTACATTTTATGAACAGGGGAAGTGGGTGTCAGAAATTTCAGCTGATTCTGCAACGTTATTCCTGCAAGATACCCCTAAAGAGGGACGTGCCAAAAATGATATTATTCTGGAGGGAAATGTATATTACAAAAATGTGGACGGTGCTTATTTAAAAACTACGGCACTTATATGGGACAATAAAAGAGAAATGATTAGCTCCGGTGAAAAATACGAGTTACAAAGACCAGTGGAAAATGGGATCTTAATTTTAACTGGCAAGAAATTTGAAGCGGACAAAACTTTGAAAAACTGGAAAGACTACGGCGCAACGATTCGTCTTATTCCTAAAAAGATATGATTTTTTCTTTAGTGAACAGGATAAAAATCAATTTTTTAGAGGAGAAAATACAATGAATAAAAGAATAGTTTTTATTCTGCTTTTCAGCTGTCTGGCGTTTATGTCATATGCAGAGAAGGACCAACCCACATCTCCTACCACTTCAGCGTCTGCCTTAACAATGGGAGGAGAGCAGAAAGTCTGGGCAGAGTTGGGCAAGGTCTTTGGCTCTAATTTTTCTCTCGCTACAGACCCTGAAACAGGTATAATCAGTTATGAAATGGGCGACAAAGAAGGGCTAAAATTTTTTATTGCTAAATCAGGAGTCCATATTATCAGTGAATCACTGGAATTGAAGTGCGACACATTTGAGTTTAATGGGACTCAAAAAGTGGTGGTTGCTACAGGCAATCCCTTGTTTATGCGGCAAGGTGATATTAGTGCCAATTGTGGTAAATTTGTATTTTATCCGGAGAAAAAACGCTCGGAGCTATCTGAGAAGCCTGTTATTTTCAGCAAGGATAAAACAGGGAAAAAAGTTGAAACCACTGGCAAAAAAATATTCATTGAGCAAGACGCTCAGGGTAATACCTCGGTAATGATAGAGGGCAATGCTCAATTAAATGTGCAGGCAAAAGAAGAGCCTAAAAAAAGCCCTGAGCAAAAGGAAGCAGAAAAACCAGTAAAAATCGACGAAACTACCGTTAAAAAAATCAAAGAAGTTGAAATGGCAGAATAATAGCCAGCCTCATCAGTAAGGTAAATCATAAGATAACATAAAATGAAAGCAATTGTAACGGGTTGCGCAGGGTTTATTGGCTCTCACCTGGCTGAAGAACTGCTTAAACGCGGTTATCAGGTAATTGGTATTGATTGTTTTACCGATTACTATTCCCGTCAGATTAAAGAACATAATCTTCAATCGCTGATGACACACAAGAATTTTAAGTTTATTGCCAAAAATCTGCTGGAACTGGATGTGCAAAGCATCTTAACCGGTGTAGACGTGGTCTTTCATCAAGCGGCACAGGCAGGGGTTCGCAGTAGCTGGGGGTCGCACTTTCAAATTTATGTTAACAATAATATTCTGGCTACTCAGTGCTTGTTAGAGGCGTTGATAGATACCAGGATACCGCTTATTTATGCTTCTTCTTCCTCAGTCTATGGCGAAACGAAAATCCTACCAATGCGAGAGGAACATCCCACACATCCTATTTCGCCCTATGGTGTGAGTAAACTTGCGGCTGAGCATCTGTGTTATCTCTACTGGAAAAATTATGGTGTCCGCACCATTTCGCTTCGGTATTTCACTGTCTACGGTCCGCGACAGCGTCCGGATATGGCATTTCATCGTTTCATTAAAGCTATGCTTAAAAACGAGGAGCTTGTAATTTATGGGAATGGGCAACAAACGCGGGATTTTACTTTTGTAGCTGATGCGGTTGCCGCCAATCTTCAGGCACTTGAGTCGGAGAACTGGGGCAAAGTTTACAATATTGGGGGGGGGTCACGGATTACTTTATCCGAGGTAATAAAGCTTCTGGAACAACTGATGGGGAAAACTGCAAAGGTTAAATACACCGAGGCTCAGCACGGAGATGTCAGTCATACCTACGCAGATACCACTCTGGCGCGGACTGAACTCGGTTTTTCCCCGAAAGCTAAGTTGACTGATGGCCTCCAAGCTGAAATTGAGTGGGTGAAAAATGTAGTCTTTTCACTAACATTGGGAGGAACTTAAAGATGCAAGTTGTTTTGTTCACTTCTGCACGATCAGGAAAAATATACGGGATTATTTTATTATTACTTTTCGGGGGTTATTATACTGCGATGGCACATAAACTAAAAGGTAAACCATATGCTGTTGACTTTTTGATGCAATTTCAAGGAGCAGATTTTAAGAATGGGACATTAGAGGATACTGAGCTCGCCGGAAAAGCACTCCAGCTAAAGTACTCTTCAAAAAATAAAAAATTCTCCACTCTGGGGACATTTCGTTCTCCAATAATAAAAGCCAGCTTTCCGTTTAATGAATTATTACCCAGCTGGAATGTAACGTTGCCTGATAATTGCGGGTTCAAAGTAGAGTTTCGTTTAAGCCGTGATGAGCAACACTGGACACCCTGGCTGTTTTTGGGCTGCGATGGCTACGTGCCAGATATAGAGCTCGTGGAGAAAAACAAACAATATGAGGATATTGAGGTGGATGTAGATTATCTGCTAATGTCATCCCCTTACAACTACTTTCAATTTCAGGTAAGTCTGTATAGCAAAACTGGAAAAGCCTCGCCGGGGCTGCATTTGTTGTCGGTTAGCTATTCTAATTCATCGCAGGATAAACAATTATGGGAGCAATTTACGTCACATAATGACGTATTGACTACGCCAGTAACTCAGATAGAGCTGAAAGTCCCTTTTTTCTCACAACTCAGTGCCAGAAAAAAGTTACGTGGAGAAACCTGTTGTCCTACCTGCGCCACTATGGTGCTGAACTATTACGGCAAAAAAATACCCCTGAACGAGGTAATTGCAGCAAATCTGGACCAGGTGTATGGCATCTATGGGAATTGGCCTAAAACTGCGCAAACGCTATGGAAATTTGGGTTGAAGAGCTATGTGCGTCGCTTTCGTAATTTCAAGCAAGTTTATGAAGTGCTGCAAAAAGGCAGTCCAATAATTGCCAGTATTCAGGCGCAAGAGGGCGAAATCACCTCGGCTGCATTGTATACACGCACCGACGGACATCTAATTTTGATTCGTGGAATGACCTCCAGTGGAGATTTATTTGTCAATGACCCTTATGCCCACAATGAAGAAGAGGGATGCCGGATATATAAGCAAGCTGAAATCCAGAAAGTGTGGCTGGACAAGGGAGGAGTGGGAATAATTGCCGAATCACCAGCAATTTCAAGAACTTCTCCTATAGAATAAAAAACTTTAACTACCCTACCCCCTGCGACTAATCTAATATCTTCAATACTGCCTGTTCCTGGCAATCCGGGAAATAGGGACAGCGAACACATTCACTCCAGACTTTATGTGGCAATTTATTCTTAACGATACGCTTGAAGCCGAGGTTGATAAAAAATTTGGGCATCATCGTTAATGCAAAAACACGTTTTAACCCGAGTTTTTTGGCTTCAGTCAAACACTCCATAACCAGTTTTTTCCCAATGCCCAAGCCACGTTGTGCTTCTGCAACTGCCAGAGATTTAACCTCACCGAGTTCCGCCCACGTGATGTGGAGAGCACAACACCCGATGACGCCAGTTCCTTTCAAATCTGCCACATAAAAATCGCGTAGATTCTCATATAGTTCCTGTAAGGACCTGGGGAGCATTACTCCTTTACGTGCATTTTCATTTATTATCTTTTGAATATGCACCACATCACCAATAACTGCCTTACGAATATTAATTTCTTTCTTTTTACTCACCGTCTTCTCTCCTGTGTTATATTTTTTAACTCGTAGGTTTAATACTTTCGCAATAATCCCACAACTATTCCCTTTATTTCCACACGCTCTTCTTCCAGAATCAGGGGTTTTACCTGTGGATTGGCGGGTTGAAGTCTTATTTTCCCATCGGGTTCGCGGTAAAATTTTTTGACCGTAGCCTCGCGATTATCAATCAGAGCTACAACCATTTCACCATTTTCTGCCAGGCTGCGCCGCTCCACAATTATATAATCACCATCCCGAATTTGCTCATCAATCATTGAATTGCCGTTAACACGCAGGACAAATGTTTCCCCCCCCCTTACCAGCTCCTGGGGAACTGTTAACCATTGCCGTTCTTCAATTGCCTCTATAGGAGAACCCGCAGAAACCACGCCCAGTATCGGCAGTTCTATACTCTGCAGCTGCACTTGATTGCTCACCAATTCAATTGAACGCACCCTATTCCAGGTACGTTGAATAACTCCCTTTTTCTCCATATTCTTCAAATGCTTGTGCACAGTAGCCAGTGAAGAAATACCAATTCCTTCGCCTATTTCTACCAGCGTGGGTGCATAGCCGTTCTTTCGGATATACTTGCTGATATAATTGTAAATTTCGCGTTGTCGCTTCGTTAAATACATTAACGCTTATACCTTCAACAATAAGATATAAGTCAACAATTTCTTATTATCGGGCGAAGAGAAGGAGAATGTCAATAATATCATCCAGGAAGATGGAAAAGTTAAAGTTTTTATGCGGAATAGCCAGCGCAAAGCATTTGAAATCAAGCGTGCGTGTTTGATTTAATGTCTTAACTGAATTTTTGGAGGAAAACTATGAGCAAGCGAGCAACGTGGTTATGTATAATAATTATACTAAATGCTTTCCTATCAGTAATAGCTGGCGCAAAAGAGCAAAGCACAACCGATACTGCACAATTGCTCTTTGACCAGGGGTATCAGTTATTCTTGCAATCCAGATGGACGGAAGCCATCAATCAATTTGATCTGGCGCTGGCAAACAATCCTTCCCATTTGCTTGCCTGGTGTTATAAAGGTGATGCACTCAATGCTTTGGACAGCTGGAATGAGGCAATAGAAGCCTATGATTCTGCAATAAAACTAAACCCGGACTGTGTTCTCGCCCTTCGGGGTAAAGCGATGGCACTGATAAGCCTGAAGCGGAAGTCTGAAGCTGAAGACCTCTTTAACAAAATCCTATTAATTCAGCTGCCAGAAAACGATGCCTTTGGATACTTAGGTCGGGGTAATGTATTTACCCTGCAGGAAAAATACGACCTGGCTATATCTGACTATGCGTCAGCCATTAAAATTAAACCTCAATTTGCCGAAGCCTATAACGATCGCGGTGTCACTTACGCGAAACAATTGAAATATGAACAGGCGATTGAAGATTATTCTACTGCAATTAAAATAGCTCCGCAATACGCCTCAGCTTATTACAATCGAGGAATTGCATATGCCAAACAGCGAAAATATGACCAGGCGATTGCAGATTATACAGCTACTATAAACATCAACCCGCAATTTGCTCGTGCCTACTATAATCGTGGCATTATATATGATGAGCAGGGAAAATATGACCAGGCTATTGAAGATTATAATCAGACACTTAAAATTAATCCTAAGTTCATTGAAGCTTATAACAATCGTGGCTTTGCTTATGCGAAGAAAAAGGATTACAAATCTGCCAGGCGCGATTTTGAAAAAGCTGCAGAATTAGACAAATCCGGACCAATTGGAGAAACTGCGCGGCGCAATTTGCAGATACTGCGCAAAATGGGACAATAAACAGGAGGATTAAAAACTACATGGTGCTTTGTTGCAAAGTTAATATTTGTTCATAAGCAAAACGACGTTGGTTAACAAT
>CAYRXI010000060.1:11074-17964 GCA_964428255.1 uncultured Candidatus Sumerlaeota bacterium | reverse complement strand
TCAGAGACCGATCTCCATTTCTGTGCCAATGCACCGCAGTTTAATTTTGCCACTCCCGTCGGTGTAACTACTGATATAGATGGTGAGACACGTAGTTCTTATGTTGGTTGCGATGAGTTTGTCACTTATTTATATGTTGGTTCGGCTTACAGTTCTGCCGACAGTCCAATTCCACCGGTAGGGTTCAATCCTGTAACTTCCGGCACACTGGTTGCTTGCTCCGCTTCTGACATTCTCTCCGGCGGCACAAAGCGTATCTGCACTGGCTGGACCGGACAGGGTGCTGTTCCTGCTGCTGGCACGACCAATAGCTTCACCTACACTCATGACCAGGATTCTACAGTCACCTGGAGCTGGAAGACGCAGTACAAACTGACTACCAGTGTGAATATACCAGCTGGTGGTACTGTTGATCCCGCAGGCGAAAACTGGATTGATGAGGGACAATCTGTCCAGGTTGAGGCAATCCCCGCACCCGGCTACTTCTTCTTCGGCTGGTCTGGCGACCTCTCCGGCACCACCAATCCGGCAAATGTGTATATGGATGGACCGAAGAATATCGTTGCTAACTTCGCCAGCAGAGATATTGATGTTAACCCGTTACTGCTTGATTTCGGTCAGCAGGAGGTTGACACCACTCAAACACTCTGCAGCATCGTCAGCAATGTAGGCTATGGTATACTCACCATCTCCGATATTTCAATTACCGGTATTGACAAAGACTTCTACGTCTGGTCCAATCCGGTCTCAATGCCATTGGTACTTGACCCCGGCGACACTATCCCGCTATGCATTACATTCCAACCGACAGGTAGTTTCCGTTACAATGCAGCTGAAGTGAAGATTGTCAGCGACGATCCAGACGAGCCAGAAGTCATCATTCCCCTGAAGGGTAGCGGTTACTATCTGGGCATTGATGATTGGCGGCTGTTATCCGAAGCCACAACACCCAACTTCCGCAAGGAGGCCTGGACTCGCGACTGAGGTTTAATCAGATAAACCACAAAGAGCCAGATGTTAAATCATCTGGCTCTTTTTTTTTGTACTACCTTTTTGTCTTTTTGTTATTAGAAATCAAAAAATCCAAAGATATAGTAGACCTCTACAAAAGAATTGTAGTGTTCTCCAGACTTTTGGGAGAACACTACGATGCCTTCGTATACTTATACGAACCGTTCGGAGAGCTCTACGAATTACTCGTATAAATCAACAAACACTTTGTAGAGCTCTACGAGTGATTCGTGGAATTCTACAAAGAGTTCGGATAAATCTCCGAATCTTTCAAGGAAATTTTCTTCACCAATGCCGATGTTGAATATCTCCTCCAATATTATTATCTCACCCTTTTGCTGTTTTTTAAAAAAAATATTTGACTTGAGGTAGTAAAAATTTGAAAATAAGATATACTTTGATTTAATTTAAAAAAAGAAAGGAGGCTGTTAACAATGCTAAAAAAGACAATCTTGACGAGCTTAATTGTGCTAGTTGGTTGTGTATGCTGGGGCGCGTGGACGCTGGAAGGAACTGCCGGACCCACTGGTGAGAGCTGTCAATTCGGTGATACAGATTCCGGCGGGAAATTCTGGGTTACAGACTATGGCACACCAGGAACAGACCAGGTTTTTGTCTTCCCCCCGGATTTCTCCACTCCTACAATTATTACTACTGGCTTGCTGAACGATGGTTCAACAGTAGGCGCATATGACCAGGCTGGAGGCGTGGCTTATGACCCCGTAGAAAACCTCGTATACACTATTACTCGTGATTCTGACCTGGTTACACCTGGTTTCCAGCCCTATATGTATAAGTATAATGAGAATACGTTAGCACCAGCAGCCGGATGTAATCTCTCCTCACTTATTTTAAGTGATAGCACTCCAATCAATAATCCCGGAGACATTGACGTGATAGTTGTAGACGGTGTGAGCTATGTGGTCATTACTAACAAGGTGTCGCATGAGTGGGGTATATTTGACCCGCGTCAGCCCAATCCGACCTGGGTGGCAGGACCATTTGGCGTTTCTGGCTGGTATATTAACCGTGGTATAGCAGCTCTACCGGATGGCAGCCGCGTCTATCAGTCCGATGGTTCACGCTGGGATAAAAGCGGGAGTACCTATGTGGAAATTGGGAAAAACATCCCCGCCACAGATGGTAGCGCCGGCATTGATATTGAATACAATCCAACGACTTCCTCCTACGACATAATCCTAACTGATTATACTACTCATAGTGTCAGTATTTTCAAAGCCAGTGATGAAAGTCTGAAAGAGACAATTACAGGCTCAGCCACAACTCCCCCATCATATCCGCGTGGCGCAGCATATAGCAAAATCTGGGGCAAACTATATGTAGTTCAATTTACCTCCGGAGCACCTGTAGTGGCAATTTTCTCAACGCCCACTTCAATTGGGAACTGGTATATTTACTAATTCCAGTAAAATAAAGTTAAATCCTCTCTTCAGGCTGATGCCTGAAGAGAGGATTTATTTTGTTTCTTAAAGGGAATTTAGCCTGGGAAATACTTAATACTGAATAATTCGTGTCTCAAGTTTTTTTAGAAACTCATCAAACTTTTCCAGAGGGAATTTTTCTTCTTTTGTTTCACTTTCTTTCCCCTGTTGTTCCGCAAATTTATTAAGCTGGCTGAGCCAGCTGGCAATTTGTTCAAGTGCCTCGGATTCCTTCAGTAGGTCAAATCCTTCCGTTGCTTCTGCCTCTTCTTTTTGTTCGGCTTTTTTCCGCTCAAAGAATTTCTGTATTGTCGTTAGCTCGTTGGCAGCTTCTTTATACTTTCCGGCTTTGACTTCTTCCTTTATTATCGCAATCACAAAACAATACTGAATTTTATCTGCCAGTCGGGAATGAAAGTCGTTGATATATATGATTTGCTGTCTCAGTTTGTTTTGCGTCTCTTCTATCTCACTGGCAATCTGGGCTAATTGCTCGGCAATCTCGGTGAGAACTTCCTTTTGCGGTATATCGGGAATTGTCCGAAGCAGGTAATTTATCTCTTTGAACGCCCTCTCTAATTTGTGCACCGGTGAGTTAAACGGACTGACTTGTAACATTTTTGAGGCTTCAGACAACGAAGTAATGGATTGCTGAAGGTTCTCCCTAGCTTGTGACATTGAGGGCTTTTCCTGGGCTATGGTAGTAGTTATCAAAATTGTAAATGCAGTTAAGGTCAGTATTAAATACAATGGTTTTAGAGCTTTCATTGTTTCACCTCCCTGTAGCGCTGAGATGAAAAACCGACGCGAGAACAAATGTTTTTGGTTTTCTCACCTCCTCTCCTGTTCAGATGGTGTATCATAAAACCTGAAAAAGTAGCTCTTCTTTCTTTAGGGTAAATTTAAAGGTTGCTCTTCAGTCTTCCTCGTTAAGCAGAAAATTAAGCAGCAAAATATTAGCTCTTTCCCGGCTCTGTTTATGACTCAGTTTTGTCCTTCTGTTGCTGCATCCGGGCTCTAAAGAATGGTTCCAGCAATTCTATGGGTAGCGGGAAGATGATGGTGGAGCTCTTTTCGGTAGCCACTTCAGACAGGCTCTGTAAGAAGCGCATCTGCATTGCCATCGGGTGCTGTTCCATAATTTGCGCCGCTGCAGCAAACTTTTCCGCTGCCTGATAGTCGCCTTCAGCACTGATAATCTTGGCACGCCGCTCACGTTCAGCCTCTGCCTGACGCGCAATGGCTCGTTGCATCTCAATCGGCAGGTCAACGTGCTTGATTTCTACGTTGGAGACCTTAATTCCCCACGGGTCGGTGTGCCTGTCCAGAATTGATTGGATGCTGTGATTCAGTTTATCGCGCTCGGAGAGGAGCTCATCCAGCTCTGCCTGACCCAACACACTGCGAAGCGTGGTCTGTGCCATCTGCGAGGTGGCAAACATAAAATCTTCTACTTCTACCACGGCTTTTGACGGGTCCAGCACACGGAAAAATATTACCGCATTGACTTTCACCGAGACGTTATCTTTGGTGATTACATCCTGCGGGGGGACGTCCATTACAATGGTGCGCAAACTCATGCGAACCATCCGGTCAATCGGGTAGAAGACGAAGATAATGCCCGGGCCTTTGGGTTGCGGGAGCAAGCGTCCCAGGCGGAAAATTACCCCGCGTTCATACTCGCGCAACACCTTAATACAGGAGAGAAAATACACCACCACAATAATAATCAGCACTACAGGTGTCTGATTGACCTGTGGTTGCATCTGCATCAGTGGCATTGCTCTTACCTCCAATTTAGATTTAAAATGACAATAGAGATTTTATAATAGACAAATAAATAATATCAAACTCTTTGATAAAATTTTGTGATGCGATAGCCAAAGGTTGTAACTCTATAGTCGTCAAATTCTACGGCGGGTTGCTTTTCCGCGAAGCGGGATAGCTCCTCAGGCACCTTACCGATTTTGGTATTACGATTTATATATGCCGTGGCGGAGAGGAGAAACGGTTGGAGAATGAATAGGTTAACTTCATCCAGGAATACCAGCAGCGTGTTGGTTTCAGTAGCAAATTCGCAGAGGACTTCAAGGTTGAGAATTGCATAAATCAATTTACGGTAAAAATCAGGATATAAAAGATAGATTAGTGGTTGCGTAGTATTTTGGGCGGCATCAAGGAGCTCCCCAAAGGTCTGCACCTCTTTATCCGTAATAATCTTGTAAGCCGGTAAATCGCGATAATTCAGTCCGATACTGCGCTGAGCCGCTTGAAGATCTTGACGATACTTAAGAGCTAACACCGTAGTGGCAAATCGTTCATTGAATTTACCGCTGAGGTCTATCAGCGATTCAATTTCTGGCGGGCGTTTATGGAGCAATGTTATTGCTGCTTTCGGGTCAGTGTTAGCCACACGTTCCAGCTCTTGCACAAAAGCCTCGGCCTTAGCCAATAGTTCACTCTCCGACAGCAGTGTTTTTTTTCCCGTAATTTTATCCCATAAACTCATTATCTTATCTCCCGCTGCAGGGTTGTTTAACTTATAATTTTCTTGCAGGCACTATTCTATGTTTCTGTTCAATTTTTTATAACCTTTGTAACTTTGTCTTCCATTGAACGCTTATACATTTTTAGCCTTTTCTGTAGTTGACGGGATTTATACTTTATGAATTTTAGCTGTTTACTTATTGGAAGATTTTTTGTTTCCTTATAATGTTTGTTTCTAATTTTTCGGACCATTTCAACGGTGTTAACGGCTATAAGTAGTCACCTCCTCCCATGGTGAATAAAATAATATTGGTTTATAGCCCAGTGCAAGATTCCCCGCATTAAATTTTTGGATCTTATCCAGAGGCACAATATGCTTAAAATTCCAGCTAACCAATAAGTCAACGTTAGCAATTGTCGCCAAAGCAATATGTCTAGTATCATTACGGTAAGTTTGTTGCTAATTATGTTTAAGATATGCCTCAGCTAATTCAATTGTTTCCACCGTGAGTTCAATAATTTAATCATCACATTCTCTAAACTCTGTATAAATATTTTTCACTTCATTGGGGGCATCTTGAATTTCTGCATCAGTTAATTCAGATAAGGTCAACAAATAAATGCCTGCTTTAAAATCTGAAAGCAATCCTTCTGACCAATTCTGAAATTCTGGGTCACACCAAACTTCAACAACAGAAGTGTCAACATATATACGAGCTATTTTCATAATATTCTTCTGCCTGTTGAATAATTCTATGATAATATATTCTGGTATTTACTGCCCTTTAATTCATCAGATAATAAAGTTATTTCTGCTTGGGGATACTATTAGATTCTTGAATTATAATATTCAAACTATAGCTAACAGGGTGTCTCAGATTAGGTTTTGGTTGTCGTGCTTCTAACTTTTAGTGTAAGACCCTCTATACTGATGACTTGGATAGGCGTGCCTTTGTCTAATGGCTCATCACTAATGGCATCCCAGATTTCGCCGTGAATAAAAACTTTGCCCTTGAGGGAGAGCGGGACAACAACGTGCCCGACTTTGCCAATCATCCCTTCTTTGCCTGTGGTCACCTGCTGATGATGACTCTTGATAACCAGCCAGAGTAAAAATAACATGATAATAAGTGTTGCCATTACCACTGGCAAAATTACAGCAAAAGACACCCCGGTAAATGGTTGTGGTGCACGAATTAACATAATTGACCCCAGTAGTAAGCAGATTAAGCCACCGATAGTCAAGAGACCATAACTGGTGACTTTAATTTCCGCAACAAACAGCAAAAGTCCAATAATTATTAGAATCAAACCGGCATAATTAATTGGCAGCATTTGCAGGGCATAGGCGGCTAAGATGAGACAAATAGCTCCGGCTACACCCGGAAAGATACTGCCCGGATGCGTGATTTCAAATAATAAACCGTAAAAACCAAGTATTAAAAGTAAATAGGCAATATTAGGATTAGCCAGAATGCTCAGCAAGCGCTGGCGTTTACTCATCGGCAAATGTTGCAGAACCGCTTTTTGGGTGTTAAGTTTAATCTTTTTATCAACCACCTGGACTTCTCTGCCATTAATCTGCGCCACCAGCGCCTCTTCAGTCTCGGCAATAAGGTCAATCACGTTGAGACGCAGGGCTTCGGTATCTGTAAGGGAGAGACTTTTGCGAACAGATTCTTCAGCCCAGGTTGCATTACGATGCCGGTATTCAGCGATGGCACGAATCCACGCCGCCGCATCATTAACAATTTTCTCGGACATTATGTCACCGGGCGTAGTTTCTTTTTTTTCTGTGGTTTTATCCGGCTCCTGGGTCTCCGGCGACTTTTCCTTTAAGGGTTTGGATGGTGAGGGGGGCTCAGGCGTCCCACTGATACTCACTGGATGCGCAGCGCCAATATTAGTAGACGGTGCCATTGCCGCAATATGACTGGCAAGGGTAATAAA
>CAYRXI010000060.1:3296-11020 GCA_964428255.1 uncultured Candidatus Sumerlaeota bacterium | reverse complement strand
GAAGCGGCACGCGCCCCACTCGGATACACATAGACCACTATAGGCACACGAGAATTTAATATGCGTTTGACGACGTCGCGCGTTGATTCCAGCAAGCCACCAGGCGTATCCAGTTGCAGAACCAGACATTGCGCTTTTATTTGCTCAGCATGGTCAATGGAGCTTATAATATACTCAGCAGTAACCGGATTAATTACCTCATTGTCGAGGCGAATAAATAGAACAATAGTAGGTGTAGAATCCTGCTCTGCTTGAACTGCAGGTATTTGGAGAACAAAGACTGACAGTAGAGCTGCTAATAATACAACGCAGGGCACGTATTTATTACACACCATAATCCCTCAAAGTAAAATAGAATCTAAGTATATTATTAAAAATAAAACAGGTTGAAGCAATAAAAAGTTTTGAAATAGTGGATAAACTATTGACAAATAATCTAAGTTTTTATAAGGATGGAATTAGTTTCACAAATATGGAGAAGATAAATGCTGAGTAAAGAAGATAGAGAAAAAGTACTGGCAGCAGCACAAGACCTCTTTAACCAAAAACCTCTGTCAGAGGTAGATATGAAAGCTATAGCCGAAGCCAGCGGCATTTCGCAGAAAGAAATAACCGAGGAATTTAAAAATCCGCGTGAGATATTGCGGACAATTGTGTCTCAGGCAATAGAAGAGGCAACCAAGCTGTTCATCCGCATCGTGGATGCGCGCGGTAAAGCGGATATGAAAATTAGCCGAATTGTGCGGGAGTTGCTGCGACAGTATGAATTGTGCCGACCGCTGGGTCGTCTGGTGAGCATAAACTTTATGACACTGGATGAGCAGGATATTGAGATTCAACGCATTATGACAAAAGACCAGATAGATAGATACCGCCAGAATACCGCCATAATCGGGCGCGTGATTGCACAGGGACAATCTGAGGGATTGTTTTCCAAAGACATTGACCCGCTGGAGGCAGCTTTTCTTTTACGGTGGATGATTAATGGCACCATAAAATACTGGCAATATTTAGGTAAAGAAGAACCGCTCGCCGAGCATGCCGAGCTGGTCTCACGAATCTTTTTAAAAGGCGTATATAAGTGAGCGGATAAGTTAAAATAACTATTGCATCAGTGCGTTAATAATCCTACCGTTTTTATTTATTCTGCTTATGTATTTTAATTTAAGTCCAGCTTGATGAAAAAACAACGAACACAACTGGCTATTGGTATCGTGTTAAGTGCTTTCTTTTTGTGGTTAGCATTCAGGCGAGTAGACTTTCAACATCTGTGGGTAACCTTAAAAGGTATCAATTACTGGTGGCTTATTCCCTTCATCATCATCACCCTGTTGAGTATGTATGTTCGGGCAATCCGCTGGAAATATTTATTTATGCCGCGATACCAGTTAAGTAGCCGGCGTTTATTCCCTCCCCTGATAGTTGGTTTTGCCTTTAATGGCATTTTTCCTGCCCGCGCTGGAGAATTTGCCCGCGCCTATATGGGCGCTCGCCGCGAGAAAATCAGCTTCTCTACTATGCTGGCTACCGTTGTAGTTGAGCGTATCTTTGATGGCCTCACCATATTCGTGCTGTTTGCCCTGGGGTTGATGTTTCTCCCCCCCTTTAATCCCGATATATGCAAAAAATGGGATTATGCAGTTCACCTCAATGGACTGCTTCTTTCCATTATCCTTGGCACTATTACAGTCGGACTGCTTTTACTCAATATTAGCTTGTTAAGAGCTGCAAAGCAAACAGGCAGAAATAGCGAGCTAAAAGAATCCGCACAGAAAAAAAGTGCAGGATTAATTGGCAGATTGGCACTTAAACTTGGTGCCCAGACCAGACCTAAAGTGTTTAAAGTAATAACGCTTTCAGCAATCATTGTGTTGCTCGGCATTTTGTTCTTGCTGTTGACTGGCAGAATCTTTGATACAGAGAAGGTGTATTTTGCCTGGGAAAAAAGCTACCTGATAAATTGCGAGACACTCCAGAAAATAAGTAAAAAAACCACCATCGTATTGCTTATTTTTCTGGTGTTTTTGATAGGGTTGTTAATCAATCGCACACGTCGTATAGCCCAGAAAATTCTGCTAAATCTTCCTTTGCTCCCCACCACTATTAAAGTTAGATTTAATCAGATACTGGACAGATTTGCTGAAGGCTTGGGCGCCCTGCAGAGTGGCAAGGTGTTGTTCTGGGTAATTGTATATTCACTGATTGTCTGGTTATCAGTGGCAGCTTCATTGCAGATAATGAGTCTGGGGTTTAAAGACGTAACTATGAATTTCTGGCAGGCAACCCTGATAATGATAATTATTTGTATTACCATATCTATCCCTTCAGCTCCTGGCTATTGGGGACTATACGAAATTGGGTGTGTGCTGGCAATGAGCTTGCTGGGTATCCAGCAGAAAATAGAAATCTCATTGAGTTACAGTCTGGTGATTCACGCCGGACAGATGTTTCCGATTATTGCTGTCGGGTTATATTTTGCACTTAAAGAACATATTTCTTATCAGGCGATGCAACAGCAATTAGAAAATAATGGCGAGTAAAAACAAAAAGATTGATTTTAAAGCACTGTTTAAGGCATAATGATGTTGACATTTCCAGCTGGTTGAGATGATAATATAAAGAAGAATTTATCTTATAAGATAAAAAGGAAGGTGAAAAGATGGCGTCACCTGAGAAAATGAAGACACCCTCTCAGGAAGCAGCTGATAAAGCTCCGCATAAGGTATTAAAACCCACAAAAGAAGATGAGCTCTATTATAAAAAAAGCGAGCTGGCGAAAAAATTCAAAACTACGCCCAAATTGGGGATGATTTTAGAAGAGGCTGGATTAATTAACGAGCAGATGATTAAAGAGGTTCTGGCTCGTAGCGATGAAAGTGCCCAGAGTCTAAAGCAATCATTGATACAGCAGGGACTGGTGCGGGAGGAAGACATCCTGAATGCGATTGCCGAAGAGATGGGGATGGAGAAGGTAGACCTCACGCAAATTAAAGTCACCAAGGACTTGATTAAACAGATAGACCCCAAGGTTGCTATGCGCTATAAAGTCTTTCCCATTATGTATGATGATAAAAGCATCCACTTAGCCCTGGCTGACCCGCTGGATATCCAGACAATTGATGACCTGGAGAAATTACTGGGCAAAAAAGTAATCGGGTGTGTTGCTCCAGAGGAGGACATTCTGCGCTTTATTCGCCGCTATTATGAGAGCGATAAAGCGGAGAAATTGTATGAACAATTTACCAAAGAGGAAGAGGACCAATACAATCCCTTTAAGAAATATGAGGAGCTGGATTTAAGTGCCAGTGACCACGACCAGCCAGTAGTGGTTAAGTTTGTAGATTTAATTTTCAAGCAGGCAGTTCACGACCGGGCTTCAGATATTCACATTGAGCCCCAGCGCTATGGGATTTCTATCAGGTTCAGAATTGATGGTGTGTTGCAGGAAGTGCCCTCACCACCCAAACGCTGGCAGAATGCAATTATCTCACGCCTGAAAGTTCTCTCTGGAATGGACCTTGCAGAAAAGCGAGTGCCACAGGACGGTAGAATAAAATTAAATCTCGGCAACAAGAAATTGGACTTGCGTGTTTCGGCGCTTCCCGGAATTTATGGAGAATCCGTTGTTATGCGTATTCTGGACCAGGAGGCGATGTTAATCGGTCTGGAGGAAGTAGGTTTTCTGGAAGATAACATCAAAATATTTAAACGACTCATAAAATATCCCAATGGAATAATCTTAATGACGGGTCCAACTGGTTCCGGTAAAACTACCACGCTATACGCTGCTTTGCAGACCCTGAATACACCCGACACCAAGATAATAACTATTGAAAACCCGGTAGAGTACCAGATTGAGGGAATTAACCAGATTCAGGTCAACGAAGAGATTGGTCTGGACTTTGCACGGGGTTTACGCCATATGTTACGTCAATCTCCGGACGTGATTCTCGTTGGTGAGATTCGTGATACTGAAACGGCAGAGATTGCTATTCGTGCAGAACTTACCGGTCATTTGGTCTTCTCTACGTTACATACTAATGACGCCCCCAGTGCCACGATTCGTTTAATTGATATGGGAATAAAGCCATTTCTGGTTGCTTCAAGTATTCAAGCAGTTATAGCTCAGCGATTGGTGCGCAGGATTTGTACGCATTGCCGCACTGCCTATACTCCTTCTGCTGAAGAATTAATAGAAGTGGGTGTTAATCCAGCAGAATATAGAGATGTTACTCTCTATAAAGGTAGAGGATGCGAGCGTTGCAATAATACTGGGTATCGCGGCAGAACCGCAATTCACGAGATTTTTGTCTTGAGCCCCCGGACCAGACAAATGGTCATCCGATGTGAATCAGCCAACCGCATAAAAACCGTGGCAATGAGCGAAAACATGCGCACTCTCAGACAGGATGGGTGGCAAAAGGTAATTCGCGGCATTACTACTACCGAGGAGATAATGCGCGTGACTCAGGCAGATATTGCCTAAGTGACCTGTTATGATAAAATGCGAACCACTGGCGACAAAACTGGCACAGTAACAGAGCTCCGGAAGTGGATAGAAATTGCTGAAGCCGCCAATGCTGAACAGCTCCTGATAACTGCGGGGAAAAAACCGACACTCAGGCTGAAAAAGAAAATACAGGAGGTCAGTGAAGAATCAATACTACATATTCAGGATCTCGCTGTTCTGGTGCAAAATTTACTGACCGAGGATGAATTTAAACGTCTTGATGAACAGGGTGATATTAGAATTAATTTGAAAGATGCCAGAACTTATCAATGTCACGTCGCTAAATCAGTGGGAAGTTTTATAGTATTGATAGATTTAAAAACTTCTACCAGTAGGGAGAATCAGGAACAATGCTTGAGATGAATGAAATGTTAAAAGTAGTAGTTGAACGTGACGCCTCAGATTTGCATCTTCACGTCGGAAAGCCCGCTGTTATGCGGCTACATGGCATTCTGGATATTGTTGACCCGGATATATTGACGCCTGCTGATACTGAACGACTGATGCGCGAAATTACGCCTCCTCGTTACCAGCAAATGTTACAAGAGAATGGTTCGGCAGACTTTGCTTATGCCTATAGTGACATAGCGCGATTTCGCTGTGCAGTATTCCGTTCACGCGGAAACATCGGCGTTGTGATGCGGTTAATCCCGCACCGAATATTGACCTGGGAAGAACTGGGGTTGCCCAAAGATTCAGTTATTGATTTACTTACCGCACATCGTGGACTGGTTTTAGTAACGGGTCCTACGGGTAGTGGTAAAACTACTACACTTGCCACGATGCTGGACTGGATAAACTCCGAGCGCTATGTTCATATAATTACCATTGAAGACCCGATTGAATATTATCATCCTCACAAAAAATCTATTGTTACTCACCGTGAGTTATATGTAGATACCCCCAGCTTTTCATTTGCCATCACTCGTGCATTGCGAATGGACCCGGACGTTATGTTAATCGGAGAGATGCGCGACCTGGCAACAATGGAGGCAGCACTAGTAGCTGCCGAGACTGGACACCTGGTATTTTCCACATTGCACACTATCGGTGCTGCGCAGACCGTAGACCGGATTATTGACGCCTTCCCAGTAAACCAGCAAGAGCAGATACGAGCAATTCTCTCGCAGATGTTACGAGCAGTTATCAGTCAGACGCTTATGCCTCGTGCCAGCGGTAAAGGCCGTGTTGCTGCTTTTGAGATAATGCACAACACACCAGCTATCCAGAACCTGATTCGCGAAAAGAAAACTAACCGAATTGTGTCTACTATTCAAACAAGTGCAAAACTCGGAATGATTACTCTTGACGATTTTCTTTTAAATTTATATCGCCGAGGCGAAATCACCGGAGAAATTTGTATGGAACGAGCTCAGTATCCAGACGAAATGCGAATGAAGCTGATGTTGCATACTCCAGAAGTTGCCTCGTAAGTAGCTTAATTTATTTAAGGAGGAATTGGTTATGCCAGATAAGAAATATGAAGATACAATTGAAGGGGACAGCGTGCGCGGCTATCGTGAGGAAATGCAAGAGCTGATTGAGAAAGAAGCTGCGCGCCATGACCGTGGTGTTAGAAAAGAAATAGAAGCCCGCGGCGAAGAAGCTTCCCCGGTGATTCAGCCTGCGGTGGACCGTCAGCAACTCGCCGTAGTGTCTGATATGCTCCAGGTACTGGCAGAACAAGCTGGATTACAATTCATCCGGCTAACCGACTATACTATAGAGGATATGTCAGTACTGAAGCTGGTACCTGCACAATTAGCACGAAACTATAAAATATTCCCTCTGCGCCTGGAACTAAATGGCGCACTGGTAGTTGCCATCAGTGACCCGCTGAATATCACCATTATGGATGATTTGCGGTTGCTACTGGACCGCGAAGTCATACCCGTGGTAGCGAATGAACAGGATATAATGGATTATATCAATCAATACTACGGCGTCGGAGAAGAAACTATAGAAAAAATGGTAGAAGAGCTGGAATCTACCAGCAAAGAAACCGTAATAACCCAGTCTTTTGAAGAATTGGACTTGAGCGATATAGAACGAATTGCTTCAGAGCCACCAATAATCCAGCTGGTAAACTTGATTTTATTGCAAGCTATTAAAGACCGTTCCAGCGACTTGCATTTGGAACCCTTTGGTAATGCATTCAGAATTCGCTACCGTGTTGACGGTAGTTTGCGAGAGATTTCATCTCCGCCAAAAAATCTCCAACTTGGTATTATCTCCAGAATAAAAGTTATGGCACATATGAACATTGCTGAGACACGTCTGCCTCAGGACGGTAGAATCAGGTTAACGATGAGTGGTCGCGAAATTGATTTACGTGTCTCAACCGTGCCAACTGTTTATGGCGAATCGGTAGTTATGAGAATTCTGGATAAGTCAATGATGATGCTGGGACTTGACCAGCTGGGAATGACAAAAGCCGTTGTAGAGAAGTTCCGCAAGCTAATCACTTTGCCCAATGGTATTATTCTGGTAACTGGACCAACCGGCTGTGGCAAGACTACTACTCTCTATGCAGCGCTACAGGAGGTCAACGACCCGGGAGTAAAAATTATTACTACTGAAGACCCGGTGGAGTTTGAAGTCCCGGGATTGGTGCAGGTAAATATCAACCCGCAAGTCGGTTTGACTTTTGCCCGCTGTCTCCGCTCAATCTTGCGCCAGGACCCCGATATTATTCTGGTAGGTGAGATCCGCGACCTTGAAACAGCGCAAATTTCAGTGCAGGCATCATTAACCGGTCACCTTGTTTTCTCTACATTGCATACCAACTCTGCGGCTGCTACTATCACGCGTTTATTAGATATGGGAGTGGAGCCCTTCTTGATTACATCTACTCTGGAAGCCGTTATTGGACAACGTCTGGTACGTTTAATTTGTCCGAATTGTAAACAGCCCTATAAACCAACTCCCGAAGAGCTGGCAGACTTTGGCGCTACCCCTGAAGAAGTTAAAGATATTACATTTTATAAAGGTGCTGGCTGTGATGACTGTCATTTCACGGGCTATCGCGGACGAATCGGCATCTTTGAGCTGATGGTGGCTTCAGAAGAAATTAAAGAATTAATCCTGCAACGCGCTTCCACAGAAGTAATCCATAGCGTTGCTGTCAAGCAGGGTATGCAAACTATGCGCCAGGATGGTTGGTTGAAGATTTGTATGGGACTAACAACCTTTGAGGAAGTTGCGCGGCAGACAC
>CAYRXI010000060.1:1187-3286 GCA_964428255.1 uncultured Candidatus Sumerlaeota bacterium | reverse complement strand
TCAGCGATGAGATGGAGGAAATTATCAAAAAGACTAAAGATGTTATCAGTGACGAGGAGATTAAACAGGAAGCACAAAAATTAACTGAAGTCGGCTTACAGCACGCCACGGAAGAAGAATTGAAAAAAGGTATAAAGCGGCCAGTTCAATTTGAAGAAGAAGCAGCTCAGCATCCGCGTCATATAGGTGATGCTCAAAAAACCAGGAAATAACGTTGTTTAGAAAACAATCAACAAAGAGGTGAAACTATGCCTGAATTCTTTTACGAAGCCTTGGATAAAGGTGGCAAACACTTTAAGGGGGTAATTTCCGCTCCTAATGAAGATATAATCATTGAGAAATTGCGCGGAATGGGCTACTACCCCTTAAAGGTAAAAATGCACAAGAAAAAGGCAACGGATGTTGACCTGTTTGCGTTACCGGGTATTCGCGCAATTGCCCACCGCATTAAGTTAAAACATCTGGTGACCTTCACCAGACAGTTAGCCACTTTGATAGATGCCGGTTTACCTATTCTGCGGAGTCTCTACATTCTGCAGGAACAGGTTGAATCAGTCGTATTTAAAGACAAAATTTCGCAAATTGCTAAGGATATTGAAAGTGGCTCCTCTTTGTCTGATGCACTGGCAAAACACCCCAAAGTGTTTGATAAACTCTACGTCAATATGGTACGTGCAGGTGAAATTGGTGGTGTTCTGGAGTCAATCCTTAATAAGATTGCCGAGTTCCTGGAGAAACGTCAGGCACTCCGTTCAAAAGTGCGTTCAGCAATGATGTATCCTATGACAGTCTTAATTCTGGCAACCGTCATCGTTACCTTCATTTTGTTAAAGATTATTCCTAAATTCAGGGATATTTTTGAGCAGTTAGGAGCAAAAGAATTACCTAAAATTACAGAAATCCTGATTAGAGCTTCCTGGATACTCGCAAATCGTTCTTATATTGTTATTGGCGGGCTTATAATCTTATACCTTATTTATCGCAAGCTCAATAAAACCCGCAGCGGAAAATATGTATTTGATTCCATCAAATTAAAACTGCCGGTCTTCGGAGATTTGCTGTTAAAAATAGCTATTCAGCGTTTTGCTGGAACGTTATCTACTCTGATTACAGCAGGCGTGCCAATCTTACAGTCACTGGACATTGTCCGGGAAACTTCCGGTAATGAAGTCGTTGCGCGCGCGATGGAAAAAGTCTATCAATCGGTAAAAGATGGTGAAACCATTCACGAACCTCTACGAGAAGCTAAAGTATTCCCTCCACTTGTTTATCATATGGTGGCAGTAGGAGAAGAAACCGGTGCCATTGACCAGATGTTGACCAAGGTAGCAGAAGCTTATGAGCGAGAAGTTGACGACACAGTCAATGCCCTGGCTTCCATTCTGGAGCCGTTGATGATTGTGTGTTTAGGTGGATTGGTTGGATTCATCGTCATCGCTCTGTATATGCCATTGTTTTCGATTCCCAAGATTCTGGGCAAAGAGTCATAAGCACAACCAGTTTACAATAGTTGACGTTCCACCGGAAAAGCCTCATAAAATAATTGAGTGTTCTCTTTAAATTTATCTGATGGTATTACTGGTTAGAATTAGTCGTAAAACGGCAAAGAATGATTATCAGGAGCCACAAAAATGCGGGTTTCTCTTTTTCAGAAATCCTTATTGTAATGTTAATTCTCAGTATACTTTCCGGCCTGGCAATTTTTTCCTACAGTGAATTCCGCAGTTATTTAAGAGTCCGAAGTGCCGCTCAGGAAATCGTTTCCGCTCTGGCTGCTGCCCGCTCAATGGCAATAAATCAAAATGGTTATTTTCGCGTGGGATTTAATATTGATACCGGGAGTGTTTGGGTAGATGAAGTGGATTCTTATGGAAGATTGAGTCAGCCACAAATCATTCACCCACATTTTATCAATGAACAGGTCAAAATTGTGGCGATAAAGGTGGAAGATACCTTTTATCTTAATGGCGTCGGCTATATTCAATTTTATCCAACTGCAACTGCACAAAATAGCACCATTTACCTGCGTAAATCCAATGCTCCTGATGTGGATGAAAATTACTATACCATCAGAGTATTTCCCGGAACGGGCAGAGCTA
>CAYRXI010000060.1:0-1177 GCA_964428255.1 uncultured Candidatus Sumerlaeota bacterium | reverse complement strand
TTTACAACAGGATAAATACCACAAAGGCATTTTCGCTGTTAGAGATTTTAGTCAGTCTGGCGATTTTACTAGCTGGAATTATCAGTATTATAAATTTCTACCCGCTAACCCTTAAAGCCAGTAATCAAGCAGCCGACATTAGTGCCGCAGTTGTGCTGGCGCAGCTGAAGGCTGAAGAACTTAGACGTGATTCTTCTTCCTATTACAACTACATTCAAACTATTCGCACACTGACTAATCCGACAGAAGCCAAACCCTTTCCTCAGGCTCCGCATTTAGCCTATTGTTTTTGTGGAGTATCACTTATTGACCCGGTAGACGACCCTGAAGACCCACGGGACGATGTAGGCGTGGCAAGAGTTATTATTCGTTATAATCAATCTTTTCGCCCCAGTGCGGATGTTTTATATGAATTACGCTTTGATGAGTAGATAAATGGCAACACAGAAGCATATAAACAAAAATCGTGGAGTAACTCTGGTAGAAGTATTGGTTGCTCTGGTTGTTGCAGGCGTATTTCTTTCAGGGGCATTTGCCGCATTTATCCAGATTTTAAAAGCTACGGAGAAGGCGGAAATACGAACTGAAGCCATTAATAATGCCCGCGCAGCCCTGGAATTGATGGCAATTGACATCAAATCTGCCAGTATGGACCTGTCCCGTAAACCTCAATATTTTATAGGCACCAATAGGCCCCTTAATTACGGCGATGGCATAGATAATGATGGCGATGGTCGTGTGGATGAAGAACTACTTAACGGAGAAGATGATGATGGCGATTGGCGAATAAGCAACGATAATCATTCGGTAATAGGAACAATGATTGAACGCTGGCTATACGTCGGAGCCCCAGACCTCGGTGATAATAAGGTGGATGAAGATTTTAAATTCAATAGGGACTCTTTGACTTTCCGTATTTTCCCAGACCCCCTGGTACCTGTGGGACGTGATGAACTGATTACTTATGAAATAGGAACTTATGAGGGAGAAAACAATGTTTTATTGCGAAGGGTAAAATACTATCTTCTGGACGGGAATGAACGCATTGAAGTGGCGCCTCTGGCATTTAATGTATTATCGCTGAACTTTTTATACTGGGATCCGAATCAAACTCCACCTCGCTGGGTTAATTTTTGGGATGGACCAAATGCGGAAAATTTCCCCCCCCCGGGTATTG
>CAYRXI010000059.1:239-18046 GCA_964428255.1 uncultured Candidatus Sumerlaeota bacterium | reverse complement strand
CTTTATCATCGTTATCGCCTGAATGAAAAAGGCTTGATTCTTGAAGCTAAAATTGTTCCGCCAACCGCTCAAAACCAGAAAGTTATTGAAAGTGACCTGTGGCATTTTGCCCAGAAGAACATAAAACTCCCGAAGGACAAACTAACCTGGCAATTGGAACAGACAATTCGCAATTATGACCCCTGTATCTCCTGTTCCACCCACTTTTTGAAACTCCATATTGAACGCGAATAAAAGCTTTTAAAAAAAAGCCTGTTTGGGTTCTAACTTTCAGCATTATTCAATTGCTGTTTCCTATATGCGAAGTAAAAATGAGATTTCCGGTATTTTCATTGTCGGAGTTGGAAACTTAATTCGTAGAGATGATGGTGTTGGAATAGTCGTCGCCCAAAGGTTAAAACAGCACTTTCATTCACCCCACACAGTTTCAAGTGTAATCCCTCCCCCCTTGAATAATAAAATAACAGTGATAGAACAATGTGAAGACGTTCTGGAATTGTTAAATCTCTGGAATAATAACTGTCTTGTTTTCCTTATAGATGCTGTAAATTCCGGCGCTGAGCCCGGCACTATTTTTCGTATTGATGCTCGCGCTCACAAAATTATACAACCGATATTCCGCAATCTGACCAGTCATACCCTTAGCCTTGCTGTAGCGATAGAACTAGGACGCACGCTAAATCAATTGCCACAGGAGATAATGGTTTACGGAATTGAAGGAAAAGACTTTAACTTAGGCGAAGGGCTGTCACCCGAAGTGGAAAAGGCATCTGAAAAAGTTGCGGAACAAATACGCCGAGAGATAAGTTTACTTATGGCTGGTAGATTTTACCAAGAATGACCGATCGGTTAGCGCCGGTTACGGAGGGGACATTTGCTGGGATACGTTTTATACAGGCGTATGCCAATAGAGCGAATGCAATTGCTTCTTTAGCTTTACTGTTTATCCCGAGGTCTTCGTGTTTCAATAATTTAATTTCAGATGGTAATCTGTTGCGTAGCATTCCGACTATAGCTTTATTTTCAGCACCGCCTCCACCAAGTATTACCTCAGATACTTTGTAGCGTGGAAAGATGAACTGCTCATATGCTTGAATGATAGATTCGGCAGTAAGTGCTGTGGCGGTAGCAATCGCGTCCTGCGGATAGAGTTGTTTCTGCTGGCAGTGATACCAGAATTTTTGGGCAAACTGTTCTCCAAATAATTCACGCCCGGTTGTTTTTGGCGGAGTAATTTTGAAATATCGATGAGCTAAATAATATTTTAAGATTTTTTTGTTTATTTGTCCTCTCCTCGCTAAACTGCCATTTTTATCAAACTGCTTTTTTCCCGCAGTGACTATTCGTACCAGTGCATCAATAACCATATTGCCAGGTCCAGTATCAAACGCAGTGACATCAGCTAGCTGACAGCCGGCAGGCAATACAGTGCAATTTGCTATACCCCCGATATTCTGAACAATGCGAGTACGCCGGGGATGAGCTAACAGGTGAAAATCCGCAAAAGGGATAAGCGGAGCTCCTTCTCCTCCAGCTGCCACGTCTGCGGTCCGAAAATCGGCGACAGTCGGGATACCGGTGTGCAAAGCTATAACTGATGCATCTCCGATTTGAAGTGTGGAAGGTATTGTACCTTTCTGCCTTGCCAGTGAGGGAGGCAGGTGATAAACTGTTTGCCCGTGTGAACCAATCGCTTGAATTTCTTGAGGTGGCACTCCGCTTTTTCGCAGTAGCTCGAGTACTGCTTCTGCAAAGACTTTGCCCAGGGCAAAATTTAGCTGACAGGTAAGTGATAAAGAGCCAGCCTGGTCAAGAAATAGCTGAAAAATAAGCTGCTTAAGACGCAGCGGAAATTTATAAACATTAAACGCCAGCAGTTTAGCGTGTAATTTCCGTCTCCGCTGGTATATTTCTACCAGGGCTGTATCAACGCCGTCACCTGATGTCCCTGACATTAAGCCTATAATCTTCATAGAAAATAGTCTCCAACTTGTAAGAATATATACTTGAAATGACAATGATAAATAGCTTAATTTAGAAAATTAAATTTAATTTTTTCGCAAGCTAAAATGCTACGTGACCACTTTGCAAAAGCCTATCTGCATGTAATTCATAAAAGCGAAGAATTACCGCAGGAATTTGTCATAGACAAACCACTGGTAACAGTGGGCAGACATCCATCTAATGATATCTGCTTACCCTTACCTTCCATTTCCAGATTTCACGGTCGGATAGAAAGTCATAGTGGGCGTTTTTTCCTCGTTGACTTGAGAAGCAGTAACGGAACTTACATTAATGGGCGACGGATTACAGAATGTGCGCTGAACGATGGCGATATTGTTATTTTTGGCAATGTGGAGCTGCAATTTACGTTTAAGTCGCTTGAAGAAGCTGCGCAGGAAGCAGAAGCCACAGCTACAACACAGGTAGAGATTATTCCTGCCAAGATACCACAGGAATTTAAGATTCGTTCCCAGATGACCGTAGAAAGTACACCCTTACCTGGTGCAGAAGCCGAGCTGCTGGACCGAGACACGTTGATTAGAGCACACGGAAGACTGGCAACGCTTTATAAATTGAGTGATATTCTTCGTTCCGTGAGCAATGAGCAAGAAATGCTTCGCCGGGTAATGAATCTGATTTTTGATGTGTTACCAGCAGATAGGGGAGCAATTTTGCTTACAACCTATGACCCCAAGACGCCATTGCGTGCAGCTGTTGTTAAACAACGCAGCGCCCTTGTTCAACCAAGTGAAATTGCCATAAGTAAGACCATTATAGAGCGCTGTGTGAATGAACGCGTTGCCATCTTAAGCAGTGATGCCTTAAGCGATCAGCGCTTTGAAGCTTCAGATAGTATTGTTAAGCACGACATCCGCTCTACAATGTGTGTGCCATTAATTGTTCAAAATAAAGCCATTGGCATCATTCACGTTGATACAAAGGAATTTGTTCAGGCTTTCACTGAAGAGGACCTGGCATTTTTGACAAGTATTGCGAATGAACTGGCAGTATCTATTGAACATCTCCGTTTGCGCGAGGAAATCATTAGCAAGGAACGACTCGTAGCTATTGGCGAAACAATTACCTTTGTGGCACATAACATCAAAAATATGCTGCTGCTCTCCAAGGGGGGGATAGAATTATTGGATCGCAGTATTAAACGTAATTCTCTGGAGTCTATCAGAGAAAGCTGGTCAGTAGTAAAAAGTGGCGTGGATAAGATAGCCAATATGGTTCAGGAGATGCTTGATTTTTCTCGCAAACGTCAGGTTAAACTACGAGAAAATAACATTAACGACCTTATTCGCCTGATATGTTGCTCTTTTAGAAATGAATTTGAAAAGAAAAACATTACAGTGAAGCTGGAGCTAGATGAGAACATTAAGCCCAGAAATATTGATGAGGATGGTTTACATAAGGCTATTCTGAATTTAATAGTGAATGCCTGTGAGGCAATCGTAGGTGACCAGGGCGAAATTACCATTGTCACCCGCTTATTGCCCAATAACCAGTATTTGATAAAAATTAGCGATAACGGATGCGGTATTGCTCCACATAATTTGCACAAGATTTTCTATCCCTTCTTTAGCACTAAAGGTACTGTGGGCACCGGACTGGGACTGGCGATAACGAAAAAACTGATTGAGGAAATGGGAGGCGAGATAACTGTTGAATCGCAGATAAATGTCGGCACTACTTTTACAATAACCATCCCTCTATTAGACACTTTTATCAGTACTGAGACCGAGACCAATAAGTAGTATGATGGGAATTTCCGCTCTGATGTTAATCTTTGTGCCGCAGTTAATGTTCCTTTATATCATTATCTGAAAAACGGTTTTTCGTAAAGGGCTGTGAAAATTTTTGCAAATTTCTAAAAACTCTTGTCTGAAGATTATGGATGAATTGTAAGAAGAAAATACCCGAAGTCCGAAGACACTACGCTGGCATAATTAACTCTTATTTTTTGAATTTCGTAATTTTTGTTATTTGCATAATTTATGGTGGATTAAACGGAGAAGACTCTTCATCAACTCTGACTAACAGTTTTTCGCTAAAATTTGCCCCTTTACTCTATGGACAATCTCAAAATCATCAGCTTTATGAGTATGATGCCATATTTTCTTTGATTAACATCAAGCGTCAGAAGGACATTTTCAGAACCCGATTTTCGCCTGTTATATCCTGGACAAGTGAGTATCCAGAAAATTTGAAGGACAAACGAGTTTACTTTCTCTGGCCTTTAGTTACTTTTAAATCACAATATCGCCCATACGACGATAATTATAATGCAAACCTCTTTATTTTCCCTTTGGCATCCTGGCAGATGAAACAAACGCCGGTAACATATTTTTCTGCCACCCAAGTACTTCCGTTTTATTTCCATAGCAATCAGGGTGAAGGTCGCAAATATTACATATTATTTCCTCTTTTCTGGTGGGGACGTGATGTGCGGGTCTTTATCCCATTCTATTCACCACACCGCCAGAGTTTCTTTGGGGTTTTTCCAGTATATGGCAGATTTCAGGGACTGTGGGGCAGAGATGAGATAAGGTTTTATGCCTGGCCACTACTGACTACGAGTCGTAAGAAAGACCAGCAAGCCATTCATTGCCCTTGGCCCTTTGTGGGAATTTATCGCGGAGTTGGAGGAAGGGGGGGGAAACTCTGGCCACTTTTCGCCTACGTGAAAAAGCCCAACGAAACCATTGCACAATTCCTCTGGCCTCTCGGTCATTATCGGGTAAAGTTGGAGAAGGATACTGAAAAGCCCCGTGAAAAAATGCAAGTATTTATCCCATTTTACCTCAATGTTGACAGAGTAAATTATAAATTACGCTACTATTTCCCGCTTTACGGAAGAGAAGAAACCCCTAAGAGAATCAGTAACAGCTATTTATTCCCTCTCGTAACCCGAACACATTTTATTAAGGAGAAAACCAGTAAAACTCGCATCCTCGCTATTCTGGCGCAGTGGCAAACTCCTGCATCAGAACAAGGCAGAACAATTAGAGAGGTATTTCCACTATTTGGTATTGACCGCAGACCGCATTCAGAAAGCTCTTATTTTCTGTTTCCAGTTTATCAGTACAAATTTGATGAAGACGAACACGTACGATTTAGTCGGCATTATCTTATTCCTTTACTTATTTCACAACGAAAGGAATGGCTAAAAGAGACGAAACAGGAAAAACGGCTCATTGTGTTGCAATTTTTTGGCAATTTACAGGAAGCAGATGGCTCCAGCAAAACACGCCTGTTCTGGCTTTGGTGGTATACTACTGCAGAACCAATTGAACAACTCTTAGCTCCACTCTGGACGATATTTGAACGACGAACAGACGCAAAGGGCAATACTCAGCTGACTCTTTTGTGGCACATCTTTACTGCCCGTTATCAGCCAGACCAATATCAATGGGAAATTAATCCATTTATTTTCAGCTATCAGAAATCGTGCACTACCAGAGAAACCAATCATCAACTGTGGCGATTCAGTCTAATTGGAGGACTCCTCGGATTTGAGAAACAAAAAACGCAAAATACCCTCTATCTATTCTACATCCCTCTCAAATTTTAGCTTTTAATTAGGATTTTTCCCTTCCTGTATTTGACTTAAATAAGGTAAAAACCTAATAGTTATGAAAGTGTATTTAAAAACATATTACGTTTAAGCGGCTGAAAAATTATGAAAGCTACTTGATTGCGTTTTTAATTTTGATAAATACTATATGTCAAATTAGTAGATAGTTAAAAGAATGATTTGAACAGAAAGAAGGATATATGAGTGAGAGGGGAGTGGTTAGGCTGAAAATAGGAACCAGTAGAGGATGTAGTAAAGTGTGGGGGATGATTTGGGTTTGCTTGCTGATAGCAGGAATGCTCTCCGTTACTGGTGTTGCTCAGCAGTGTGATGTGCAGGAAGTAAATACGATTTATGGCAAGCAGAACTTTTATAAAGATTCCCTATCCTTTTTCTCCGCTTCCGAGACGCCGTTGCCCGGACCTCCTCTGCGAGAGCCAGATTTGGTGTGGGTTGAAAACTCACTGGCTTCAATGACACTTGACCAGAAGATTGGACAGTTAATTATCACTTCGTATCATACGTCTGGAGAATCATTAATTAATCAGTATAAGGTTGGCGGCTTTATTTTTCTGGGCAATAATCAAAATGCAGCCAATATTGTGGCCACTGTAAATCGCCTGCAGAATTACTCTCCATTTCCGCTGTGGTTTGCCATTGATTCAGAGGCGGGACTGGGAGCACGAGTTGCTAATGCCCCTATTTTCCCGCTGATTATGGCATTTGGGGCGGCAGATGATGCGTCTTTGACGGAACTATGCGGGCGGATAACTGCCAGGGAATCACGAGCGCTGGGCATTCAAATTAGTTTTGGTCCAGTAGTGGATGTAAATACCGAGCCACTCAATCCCATCATTTCAACGCGTTCATATAGTGATGACCCGGAGCGCGTGACCAGACTGGCAGCCGGCTATATTCAAGGGGCGAGAGCTGAAGGGATTTTGTGCACCTTTAAACACTATCCCGGACATGGAGCCACCACTGGGGATAGCCATAATTCGTTACCTACAGTAGACCTACCAGCAGAAATTCTGCATAATGTACATATCAAGCCCTATCGCGACCTCGCCGCTACAGGAAACATTGACTTTGTTATGACTGCTCACGTGTGGTATCCATCATTTAATCCCGGCATCCCCTGGCCAGCAACACTTTCAACAGTCTGCTTGCAAGATATTCTGCGCACCAGCATTGGCTATCAGGGAGTAATTATTTCTGATTCTTATGGAATGGCAGGCTTGGTTCAGGCTGTTCCAGATGAAAAAGAGCGCGCTGTGGTGGGACTGGAAGCGGGGCTGGATATAATTCTGAACCCAACAAATGTAGGCGATGCCTTTACTGGCATTAAAAATGCTGTTCTTAGCGGGAGATTGAGTCAGCAACGCATTGATGAATCAGTACGGCGTGTTTTAATTGCCAAAAGTCGGGTTGGGTTACCTGAGATGACCACCGTTGACCCAGCCATCTATCCTGCAGTTTTACAGCATCCTGAGCATCTTGCAGTTGTGCGCCGGGTTTGTGAACAAGCATTTACCTGCGGGAAAAACACCCTGACAGAGAATTTCCCCATTGCTCCTAACAGCCGTGTCCTGCTCCTCACATTAACCGCCAGCAGCAGGATTTTCTATCGGTTTGATAGTGAATTTTTTACCACACCTTTTTTAATGGAAGTGCCACAAACCACGATCAGAAACGTATCAACTAATGTTACTACAGCAGAAAGAAACGCTATTCTCGGGCTGGTGCCGACAGTAGATATTGTCGTGATTGCTGGTTATGACTGGTATAAAATTATGTCGCAGTCGCAGGTAAATCTGATTAATGACCTGTGTGCACTGACCAAGCCGGTTATATACGTAAGTTTTGGTGCGCCATATCATTATCTTCAAATTCCGAATGTGGATGCGTTTTATTGTGGCTATGCGAGTGTTCCCCAAATGCAAGAGGTAGCCGTGAAGGTTTTGATTGGAGAACGCCAGGCAGTGGGGAAGCTACCAGTATATTTGGAAGGCTTATCACCACCGTTGAGGGTAGATGACTGGGTTGCGTTTGGAAGATAATCAAACAGTTATTGACTTGAAAAAGTAATTGGAATTTTTTTTTACAATCATAAAAGATTGACTTTGTAGTAGATTTTATCAAATCTCTGTATAGTTTAAATTCAATGCAGGAGGATAGAGATATGAAAAGGGTGATTTGTTGTTTAATCATGTCTGTAAGTATGTTATTACTGACACCGGATAGTCTGCTGCAGAGCGTGACAGCAGCCGAAGACATTCCTTCGCCCCCGCGTGAATTTCGCGCAGCCTGGGTAGCTACAGTAGCTAACATTGACTGGCCCTCTCGTCCTGGACTTTCCAGCGCACAGCAGCAACAAGAAGCCCTGGCAATACTTGACCAGGCAACGACGATTAATTTGAATGCCATCATCCTGCAAGTGAGGCCACAGGCAGATGCCCTGTATGCCTCGGAATTGGAGCCGTGGTCGTACTACTTAACAGGTCAACAGGGTAAACCACCAGACCCATATTACGACCCGCTGGAGTTCTGGGTAAAGGAAGCACACGCCCGTGGATTGGAATTGCATTGCTGGTTCAATCCATATCGTGCCAATCACCCTGCTCACAAAGGAGAATTGTCAGAAAAGTCCATCGTAAAGGCACATCCAGAAATGGTGAAAAAATTGGGAACCAAGGGCTATTACTGGATGGACCCAGCCCTGAAATCTGTACAGGACCACTCCATTGCAGTAGTTATGGATGTGGTAAAACGCTATGACATTGATGGAGTTCATTTTGACGATTATTTTTATCCTTATTGGGACTATAATGATGGCAAAGATTTCCCTGATGATGACAGCTGGAATGCATATAAGGAGGCTGGTGGAACGCTATCGCGCAATGACTGGCGCCGTGCTAATGTAAATACTTTCATCCAGCGATTGTATTATGAAATCAAAGCAACTAAGCCTTACGTTAAATTTGGTATCAGTCCTTTTGGTATCTGGCGTCCGGGTTATCCGCCCGGGGTGACCGGTTTTGACCAGTATGACAAGTTGTATGCGGATGCAAAACTCTGGCTAAATGAAGGCTGGGTGGATTACTTTACTCCGCAGCTTTACTGGCCTATTAGCCGACCCAATCAAAGTTTTCCAATCTTGCTTGGCTGGTGGGCAAGTGAAAACCTTCGCAAACGTCACCTATGGCCCGGATTGTCAATTAGTGGCTCCAGAGATGAAGCAGGTGCACTGGAAACAGTGAATCAAATTTACGTTACACGCGGAATTGTGCGTGAAGCACCGGGCAATGTAATGTTCAGTATGAAAAGTCTGATGGGCAAAGATAATCCTCTGGTGTCAGCTTTGCTCAAGGCTCCATATAAGAATCCTGCTTTAGTTCCAGCTTCAACCTGGATGGATGCTGTTCCACCGGAAGCACCAGAAGTGAATGTTAAAACCCAGGATTCAGCAATAGAAGTCACCTGGAATCTTCGTGCACCGGAGACACCATTTCTCTGGGTTCTCTATACTAAAGAGGGCGAGAACTGGAATTATAAAATTCTGCCTGCAGTGAAAAAAGAGGTCAAAATAGAAAACCCGGCAAAACCAATTACAGCTGTGGCTGTGTCCGCTGTGGATAAAGCTGGTAATGAAAGCAAAAAAACAGTTGTAAAAGTAAGTGAATAAAACCAGTTTGTTGCCTTCATTTATTCTCAATTGAAGAATATCAAATATAAGGTTAGGTTATTGATTATTTTTCATAAATCTTCAGTGTCAAAAATTGGATTATATATTTGGCTGCTGACCGTACTATTGCTGGCGACATTTTTCATTTCGGCCTATACTACAGAGCCAGCGAAGACCCCACAACAAATCAGAGAATTAGGTTCTGCGCTGTGGTTGTTTGTGGATGATTGGTTAATAGACAGAATGACTAATGTTCAACTAAAGCTGCATACTCCAGAACGGAAGGAAGTCGTGTTTGTATTTGATGCTCCATGGGAGGGTGTGGAGAGTGGCTACATCACTATGATGCAGGATGAAAATCAATATAGAATGTATTATCGTGGGGGGGGAGAACTTTCCCGTGAATATACCTGTCTCGCCGAAAGCAATGACGGTATAAGGTGGACACGACCTTCACTGGGGTTATTTGAGTTTAAGGGGTCAAAAGATAATAATATTATCTGGACTGGAGAGCGACCTTCCTATTGTGACTCACATAATTTTGCTCCGTTTAAAGATACCAATCCTGAAGTGGCACCTGAAGCTCGTTACAAAGCTGTGGCGCTGAATGTATATCCCGATGAAAAAAATGAAAGACGAAAAATGCTTTTTGCCTTTGTCTCAAGTGATGGCATTCACTGGAAAAGATTGCAGGACAAGCCCATTATTTCAGACGGCTCTTTTGATTCATTAAATGTGGCGTTCTGGGATTCGGCGCGAGGATATTATGTTTGTTACTTTCGTGCTCCACGAGAGAGTAAGAGAAGTATTAAACGAGCTATATCCAGAGATTTTATTAACTGGACAGATATCCAGTGGCTGGATTTTGGCAGTACTCCGCTGGAAAATTTGTATACTAATGGAATAACACCTTATTATCGTGCTCAGCAATTATTGATTGGATTGCCTATGCGATTCGTGCCCGAACGAAAGACGATAGGAATAGAACAACGGCAGATTGACGGAGTCTCGGACGCCGTACTGATAACCAGTTATGATGGGATTCACTGGAGTCGGTATTTTATGGAGGCATTTATACGTCCGGGTCTGGAGCAAAATAATTGGGGTAATGCTCACGGAAATAATACCCCGGCCTGGGGTATTTTACCCACCGGACAAAATGAAATCTCTATATATTGGGCAGAGAACTATGGTAAAATACCTCATCTGCTCCGTGGTACATTACGCCCTGATGGTTTTGTCTCGGTCAATGCTCCTTATAAGGGTGGCGAAATGATAACAAAGCCGCTGACTTTTTCAGGTAAAAATTTGTGTATTAATTACTCAACCTCAGCGGTCGGCAGTATAAAAGTTGAGATCCAGGATATTAATGGCAAACCCATTAACGGTTTTACTCTTGATGAGGCTATTGAAATCTATGGTGACGAAATTTCACGTCTCGTGACGTGGAAATCAGGCGCGGACGTAAGTTCCCTCAGCGGTAAACCAGTTCGCTTGCGCTTTGTGATGCACGATGCAGACCTCTATTCGCTGCGCTTTAATTGAAATTATAATAACCTTTAATCTTTGCCAGAAGGTTGTTAATGACCCCAATAAATGATTAACTTTATCTTACTTTGTTCGCAGCCGAATGTATTTTTGAAATGCAGGATATATTACTTCTCCTTTTTCAGCGGGTGAAGCAGGCTTTCTGATAGTCGGTGGATCAGGTGGTGTGTCATAATAATAGCGTGTCTCTTCAAACTCCGGGATAGTATCAGGAGAAATCCAGGGGGGGGATAAAACAAATTTTACATTGCGTCCGCTACTGGCAAGATAGATTATTCTCTCTCTTGCATCAAACACGGCTTCCCACCAACCGCTCAGCATATAGCTTTCAATCAGTTTTTTGCCGTTCAGCTCTACAACTGTTGGCGACTCACAGGGTTGTTCACCAGTCTGAACAGGTGCAGAGCCACTATCTGTAAGAATCAGCAGGTCATCTCTACCGGGATAATTTGCCTTTTCCAGTTTTTCGCCCCGATTTCTGGCGCTGGTGACCATTTTCACCACAAAGTACCGACTTTCTTTAAGTGGTAAATCATCAAGTGATGTTGCCACAAAAACGGCAAAATCATTGCGTGTCCTTATCTTCATTAAACTACTGCTATATTCCTTATCGGATTCAAATTCCCCTTGGATGACCTGAGTTTTAGGCGTATCAATGGTCTCAATGCCCAGTATGGTGTTGCGCTTAATTTCATTTGTGTCACTTATCAGCCAGTTCTCTGGATTATCTTCATAAGAGAAGTAATTGCCAGGCGTGCCATACCAGAAGTTCAATAATTGGGCACCCCAACGTGGGGCTTCTTCTTCCGGTAAATAAGCAAATACCAGGTTTTTACGTTTAGCATCATAAAAGCCCAAACACTTATCTCCCGTTATGCCGAATGGAGTATAGCCTTTTGCCATAACGTCAGCTAGAGTAAATAGATGTTGTTGCAATGTTTTTTTCCACTGGTTGTATTAATCCCAAGCCTTCAAATTTTATCTTTAATGATGTTTTCTGATTTAGAATTTCAGGCATTAATTCGTAACCACTATGAAAAATTATGTTATTCTGTCCGGTAGCTTGAGCACTTTGCGCAAAATCAAAAGCTGGGCAATTGCTGTAAATCAAACTTTTCTCAGCTTTTTGCAGATTTATATTATGTGTTCTTCCAGAGGTAATCATCAGAGAGGCTTGTTCTTTAGTAGTTGCATTACCCCGGGTGTTTTCTGCCAGATACCGATTCACCACTCGGCTCAGCCAGGCAAGTGTATGATGATGCTGAACAAATGAAGCCCAGGCAGTTAAATCAGCGTGCGAATAGCTGATTTCTACGGTATGTTTTGCTACGCTGATGTCATCACCCAGAAAGATTTTTGCAGCCAGACCAAAAAGCAGCCAGCGTGCCGGGTCACAGGTGATATTGAAACTACCGATGCGGGTAAAATCGCCAGTCGTATTATACTGAAAGTAAGTCAACAAATCCAGATCCTGTAGTCTGCCGTAGGCAGCCATTTCCAGAATGCTGCTGGCACGATATTTATTGGGCCAGCAGGTTGCCCATTCTCGCACACCGATGGCGCGCTCTGCCCAGTGATAGCGACTGATAAATGCCATTAAACTCCAGACCCCTCTTTGTTTAATGAAGTTTACGTCCTCGTAGAATGCTTTTCCCACCCATTCTTTACCCGGCAGAAAAATGGGGTGTGAGTAATAGGCATTTTCACCGGTGAAAGCTAAGACCTCTCCTACAGTAAATGTATCAGCCACAACCTGGCTATCTACAACACCGGTTAGAGGGACTTTAACTCCGATTTGGCGTAAGTAGTCCTGCATCTCCTTAAGGTATTTAATTTGTAACTCAATAGCAAACGCAGCTCCATCTCTTCGGCGCACCGGGGAACGTAAAGGGTCTTTATAATCTGCCGCTAAGGCTTTTTCATAGTTCTCAATTTTCATATCGGGCAATGCCACAGTGCCATCTTCCAGGGATTCGTCTCTTCCCAGAGCGCACTCCCCTCTATAATTAGTCCAGGCTTTACGTAGAGACTCTGTATTTCCGTATTTTTGTCTTAGCCAGTCATTCCAGAGCTGGCGAAATTCAGATAGATATGGTTCCACCATTGTTTGCCACTTATCCGGTCGCATAAAAAGGCTATCTTCATTAAAAATTTCAACAGCAGCAATAGCCGGGTCATTGGCATAGCTCAAACCCGTATATGGATTAATATGTTCTACCATAAATTTCCGCGCATAATCTTTCTGCAGTTCAATAAGACGGCGATTAAACATTGCATATGGACGTGCTGCTCGGTCCAGCTTGGCTGCATTAGGCAAACCGTCGCCTTCACGAAAAGTGCGATAACCACGCAGTACCAGGTAAACATAGAGACCACGCTTTTTGCATTCGCCAATCCAGTAATCTATTCTGTCCCAGAAATCCTTGTTAAAATTTTGAGAGTGAGTGTGATTGGGGAAGGCTTCATCAATTATGGTTCTTCGTACCATTCCGTATTCTTCCCCCCCCCGATTATCCATTGCATGAAGTCTTAGCATATTGATACCTGCTCGTGCCAGAGTCTCTACAATTTCAGCAATACGTTCGCGTGGAATATCAACGTGCTCCTGGGAGACTACAATTCCCCAGAATCGTGCCCGCTGGTTATTTTTGGAAAAGTAAAAATGCCCATCTTCGCCAAGCTTAACAAACCCAAATTTTCCGGCAGGGGGGGATAACAGGTAACTAAAATCTACCAGTGATGAGTCAGGGAAAAGAGCAAAAGCTGGATCAAATGCCTTTACTGCTAAAGGCTCTTCGGCAAATTTTTGTTGCTTTTGACGTTCAACGGTTACTGATGGTTGCCCAGGTAATTGGAGAGGAAATATAAGTAGTATCAGGATTAAGGCATTTAAAAAGAATTTAATGGTCATTAGCGCCTCCTTATAAAAATATGAAGAAAATTTTGCAATTCAATGAATAGTATGCAAACCATTTCTGCTTCCTATTCAGAGCAACGATTTTTTATAGCCTCATGTTTTTGCACGATGAGAGCATAGTTTTTTTATTTTGTTTGGGTCTGCGGAACAGAAAAGTTAACACGTTTTATGCTTATTTGTAAGTTCTGCCGCAGGGATAAGACCCCAGGAATTTTAGAAATGTCACGTGTTTTTCAACTTTTCTCAATGTGCGTTTAACCTTTTCATCTGTAATATGACCATCCAGGTCAACAAAGAAAACATATTCCCAGAGGCGGCGACGTGTAGGTCTTGATTCAATCTTACTGAGATTAATCCCGGCTTCTGCAAATGGCTTTAAGGCGTGATAGAGAGCGCCCGGTTTATTCAACGTAGAAAACATTAGAGAAGTTTTATCTTTGCCACTCGGGGGGGGATCAATTTTCCCGAGCACCAGAAACCGTGTGTAATTTTCTTTGTTGTCTTCAATACCCTGCGCCACAATTTTTAAGCCGTAAATTCGGCTTGATAGTTCACTGCCGATTGCCGCAGCATTAGGAGATTGTTTTGCCAGAATAATGCCCTGCGTGGTTGTGGAGGTCTCTTTTAGCTCAGCGTTTGGTAAATTCTCACGCAGCCAGATACTGCATTGACGTAATGCCTGGGATATAGAATAAACCTTTTTAATTTTCTTTAAGGGGTATTTTGATAGCAAATTGTGCCGAATATAAAGAACAATCTCAGAGGCAATTTTTACATTGAACTCAAAAAAGCGGTCCAGGGTGTCGTGAACAATCCCGCCGGTTGAATTTTCTATGGGGACAACGCCAAAGTTGACCCAATCATTTTCCACTGCCACGAAAATATCATAAATATTATTATAGGAAACCAGTTCACAGGATGAGCCAAACTCATTAACTGCTGCCAGATGAGTAAAAGTTGCCTCCGGTCCAAGATAACCAATGCGCAATCTCTTCTCCAGATTTAGACAGGTGGACATTATCTCGGTAAAGACGGTTTTTAAGCCCTGTTGTGGGAATGAGCCATCACTATGTTTCAGGACTTTCTCAATAATACTTTTTTGACGCACTGGGTCATAAAAAGCAACACCTTGAGCCATCTTACGTTTACCGATTTTTCGGGCATATTTTGCCCGCTGGTCAAGCAATTCAACCAGTTGTCGGTCAATACGGTCAATCTCACGGCGTAGTTTCTTCAGTTCTTCCATGTTGTCTTCTCACTTTAAGTTTTAGAAATAGTTTTTATGCCATCTTGCGATGACGAGTTCAATCCGACACTTTGCTTAAGTTTCTTTAATTCATAGGCGGGAAGATACCGCCACTTGCCTTCAGGTAGTTTTCCAAGGCGCAGTGGACCAATTCTGGTGCGTTTCAGGTCTAATACTTTGTATCCAATAGCTGCGAACATTCGTTTTACCTGACGTTTTCTCCCCTCAGATAATATAACTCTTACTGTTGCCTGTTCAGGTGTGGCAGAAATTAATTCAACCTGTGCAGGCTGGATGCGGTAGCCTCCTATTAGAGTAATTCCCTGGCGAAGCATGTTCAGTTCAGGTTCAGCAGGCACACCATTTATTTTTACTATATATTCTTTTTCCACTTTGTAACGAGGGTGAGTAAGCCGATAGGCAAGCTCGCCATCATCAGTAAGTAATAATAAACCCCGACTGTTAAGGTCTAATCGCCCAACGGAGAAAACTCTTCTATTGACATCCTTCACAAGTTCAAAAACCGTTTCGCGCCCATATTCATCATCAGCACTGGTCACATAACCGGGTGGTTTATTCAACATCACATAGACTCTGCCACTGTCAGGGGTTACAGGAGTATCGTCTAATTCAACCCGGTCAATTTCTGGCTGAATTTTTGTACCGAGTACCTGCACTACCTCTCCATTTACTTTTACGCGACCGGCAAGGATTAATTTTTCGCATTCGCGCCTGGAGGCAATACCACAACGTGCCAGATATTTTTGTAACCGCTCTATCATTTCAAGTTTTAGCTTCCTGATTTTGACTATCGGTCTTTATAAGTTCGGCATAGACTTGCTTGAATATGTTGAATGCATAATCGTCAAAAAGAACAAAATAAACTCGTTCCAGAGAGCTGCTTTTAGGCAGAAAATTCAGAACTTCCGTGAGCATAATCTGTGCACATTGTCTTATTGGAAATCCACCGATACCACTGCCAATAGCAGGAAAGGCAATAGTTTTAACTCCATAACGTTCAGCCAGACGTAAGCTATTTAACGTAGCCTCGGCCAGGCTCCGGGCTGAGGTGCTTCCGCCGGGTGCCATACTTGCTGCATGAATTACATATCTGGCGGGCAGATTTCCGGCACCTGTAATAGCCACACCACCTAAAGGTACGGGTCCCTGTTTATTACATTCATCCTGAATAGCTGGTCCGCCCTTTGTCCGAATAGCTCCAGCTACTCCCCCCCCAAGTATCAATGATGTATTTGCCGCATTAACAATAGCATCCACCTGCATTTCTGTTATATCACCTTTTAATATCTCAATTTTCGCTGTCATTCTATCAGCTCCGCCAGAAGGTCTGATAATATATAAAAATCATCATAAAGATTACACAACAAACCTTCCTCTAGTAGCACTGCAAGATTTATTTTACTAACGGATAGTCAAACTATATGTAATACGTTTATAACATTGAAATTAACAAAATCAATATTTTTACATCTTCCTCTAGCAATAAAAAACCTCCTTTTAAGAAGCGATTAAGCTTCCACAAAGGAGGTAATACTTAATTGGGGATTTCTTTTTAAAAAGTTATGTCAACTTCTTCAACCAGAAGTTCTTCTAAATAAATCCACGAATTAGAATTATCATTTGCATCAAAACTGGCTATGTCAAAATTGAATATTACGACATTATCTGATGCTCCAGAGACCTTTGGATCAAAATATATTTCATAGTTTTTGGGATTATTCTGTGAGGGAGCGTGTCCCAGATAGCTGTTTACCACTCTATCCCAAGCAGACCAGGCGCCTCGCTGGTTGATGCGTAATCTAAATTGCACAGTATTATCCGGATTTTCTGTACTACTGCTAACCGTAAAAATTGCACGATAGAACTTATTGTTTTCCACTGGAACATCAGGACTTGTGAAGAAGGAGAAGCAATTGATGGAGCCATTGGCATTTAGACCAAGGCGTCCGTTGGCAGTGGATGAAATCGGTGCGTCAAATGGAGGAATTTGACCGACGAATTGCCAGCCTTCGCTGCCTGTTTCAAAGGTAAAATGTGCGATTTGTGTTTTAGCCGGAAAAGAAAACGCAGCTTGTAATTCAGATACTGAATTGACAAAATCTTCTGTCCCAGAGAGAAGTGCAGTTGACTCCTGTGCCAGCAACATAAATGTGATTGCAGTAAAAACAGCCATCAGCATAATAATTCTTTCTATTTTCATAATACGGAGAACTCCTTACAAAATTAAAATATTAATATTATTAATGTTTTATGATTGCCTTTACTGTCAATAGCATTTGTTATAAAAATCAAACATTCAATTAATTTTAACAGTGACCAAGTTGAAATGTTCACCTCAGGCACAGTTCTTAAAACTGATGATAAGACGTGGATTAATTATTGTTCATTCGTATGAGTTCAACCGGTTCAATTTGTTTTTGGCAATTTATGGTTGATTTACAAATAAAAGGAGGTCCACCAAATTTATTTACCTGGCTGACAGCGAATAAAAAATTGTAGTTTTTATAAGGACTTTCAAGATAAAATAAATACTTAATAAACATTATTTAAACCGAGAAAGGCTAAAAAATACAAACCCTTGAATGATGAAAAGATTAGTCATACTTGGCTCAACCGGTTCAATTGGCAGACGAGCGCTTGATGTGGTACGGGATTTCAGCCACAAATTAAAAGTTGTCGGATTAGCAACGCAACGCAATATAGAGCTACTGGAGAAACAGATAGCCGAGTTTGGTCCACAATGGGTTGCCGTCACTGAACCCCACTTTGCTTCTCAGTGTCCATATCTCCAGCGAAAATATCACCT
>CAYRXI010000059.1:0-219 GCA_964428255.1 uncultured Candidatus Sumerlaeota bacterium | reverse complement strand
AATGTGAAGCAGATATGGTGTTGATTGCTACGACAGGTGCCGTTGGGCTAATTCCAACGTTGATGAGCATTGAACGGGGAATGGATATTGCTCTGGCAAACAAAGAAGTTATGGTAGTGGGTGGAGAATTAGTTATGCAAGAGGCGCAAAAACACCGGGTTAATGTACTGCCAGTTGATAGTGAACACAGTGCAATTTTGCAATGTCTGGCTGGACAAA
>CAYRXI010000058.1:18657-18993 GCA_964428255.1 uncultured Candidatus Sumerlaeota bacterium | reverse complement strand
CGACACTAACGCCGACTCCAACACCAACTCCTACACCGACTCCTACTCCAACGCCAACACCCACGCCGACTCCAACACCAACTCCTACACCCACGCCAACGCCTACTCCCACTCCAACTCCCACACCGACTCCTACTCCAACTCCGACGCCGACCCCAACTCCGACGCCCACACCGACCCCAACTCCGACTCCTACCCCGACGCCTACACCTACACCGACTCCGACGCCGACCCCAACGCTTACGCCAACTCCTACGCCCACACCAACGCCAATTTACTCGTTGCTGACCAACTTTGAAGGTTATTCACTTGGAAGCGAAGTAATGTTCCAGGAGC
>CAYRXI010000058.1:13002-18640 GCA_964428255.1 uncultured Candidatus Sumerlaeota bacterium | reverse complement strand
GTACTACAGGAATTGACCTGAATACAGACGTCTCTGAGGTCAGCAATGCCCAGAGCAATAATAGACTTGACCCGAATGTGGGTTCACCGGGCACTCAGTCATATAGATTCTACTGGCAATGGCTAACGCCGGGTAGCGGCTTTGTCCGTGCTACGACTTATAACGCGACTAATAAACCCAATCCGATAATAGATTTCACAAGAGGATTATCCCTGTATGTGAGGTGTACGCAGGGAGAAGTAGATATGACCTATTGGGTGCGTGAGACTGGTGTAAGTGGCAATATTGGAGATAATGGTGGAGTAAGCGGCGCAGTTGAGAAGTGCACACGTCTTGTCAGGATCACACCTTCTCCATACTGGCAATATGTGTATTTTAATATACCAAATGAACCGTATGCAGCGGTAACCGGAGATGGTGTGCTTAATGGACAATGGGGTACGCTGGAAGCTCTGGCTTTCTCAGCTGTAAGTGGTTCGCCAGCAACAACTATAGAAATCTTTGTAGATGACATCTATCAGGGTCCGCAACACACACCAATTCCAACACCTACACCGACACCAACCCCAACTCCAACCCCAACGCCTACACCCACACCAGCTAAGTATTATGCAGAAAGCGACGCTCTGAGTAATACAACCAGCACCAGCTGGCAGGATAAAACAGTTCTCACATTTACGCCGCCTGCTGGTAATTACCTGGTACTTGCAACTGCTGAAATAAATGGCTCCTCAACTTCGTATAATGCAAAAGCACAACTTACTATTGATGGCACAACTTATGCGTTATATGATGCCGCGCCTTCGGATGAAACTAATTATCAGTCATTTGTGACACACAAGATAATAAAACTTACTGCAGCCTCTCATACCATAAAGATTCAGTATTGCAGTGCAAATACTGCAGCTACCGCAAGAATCCGTAATGCACGAATAATAGTAATACCTCTCAGTTCGTTCTTTAAAGATGACGACCAGGATCCACAAGTTAGTGTCACAACTTCGGAATCAACAGTTGCATCTTTAACCTTCAACGCCACAGCAGGATATTATTTATTGATAGGCACCGCAGAACCATGTCCTAATTCAACAATCAATAGCATTTTTACCCGGTTTAAACTCAATGGCACAACTTACGACGAGGATTTGCAAGAAGGACAGAGTACAACAAATTACTTTACCTTTGGAGCAATGCGCGTGGTGAATTTGAGTGCCGGAACATATACATTGACAATTACAGCACAATCCAAGAGTGGTACAATGTACATTAGACGGCCCAGGGTAGCAGCGATTCCGCTGAGTGGCTTTACATATTACTACGCAGAGAGCGAACCAGTGTGGTCAACCACCAGCACCAGCTGGATGTATAAAACGCAGCTCAGCTTTAATCCTGGGGTTCAGGCCGATTGCCTGATTTTTGCAACCGCCCGCTTCGCTGGCAACTCAATAAGCTACAGTCCTGAAGTCCGTCTGACTGTTGGCGGTACCACTTATGGTAATTCTCCGCTTGAACCTAAAGATACTACTGACTATGCAACATTTGCTTCACTCAAGATGCTCAACCTGACTGCAGCTAATCATAACAGTCAGGTAGATTACAGGAGTGAAAATTCTGCAGCCACTGCGTATATTAAGAATTCGCGAATAGTGGTAATTAGGTTCTAATCCTGTTTCTTTAACGAAGATACAAGTTTAGAAGAATTGGCAACCGCAAGGTTGCCAATTTTTTTATTGTGTGGGTTTTTATAACCTGTCTTTCGCTAATTATTTAAGGATGGGATTGACAAGGGGATTGTAATTGGAAGTACTTAAGATAACAAAGGCTGGATAATAAAGACATTAAGCTGATATTCAAAGTGTGAAAGCCAGCATTCTTTATTTATTTTTCAAAGTCCTGCCTCAATTGTTTATAGGAGAAGACAGTGAATTTGGTAATACCAGTTTTTTTGAGGACAGCGTAATGTTCTGGCATAGGTGGATGCAGAACACCGTGCTGATTGGGATAAACTACGGGATAAAAGGGGGCTTTTAATCCCATTGACTTTACATCGTTAATTTCCTTTTCCAGGGCTTGCATATCAACGCTCATACACATTGGCAGCCAGAGTTTAATATAACCCTTTGCATCCCAGGGAGCCCAATTTTGAAATTTTGAGTTTTCACCGGAGACATAACTCGTAAAAGGCGAGGCAGACAAAATAATATTCTTCTTTTGTGTAATATTGATGTCGTCAATGCATTCCGCGATAGATTTTACACAATTTTCAATTACTCGCTCATTATAAGCCACCCACCGCATAAAGGGGCTGTCAGGGGTTTTATCCACCACTATTTTATAGGGGTCAAGTCCGGTTTCGGCTTTAAATTTTTCCACTGAATATTTGTTATAACCGAACCAGGTTTCCGGGTCAGGACGGCAGGACTTAAATCTTATATAGTCTATACTGATACCGTCAATATCGTAGGCACTCAATTCTTTAACATAATCCTGTAATGTCTTAATAACACCGGGGACAGCAGGATTGACGAATACATACGCCCGCTCCTCATACGTCCCTTCGTCGTTGGTTACAATTTCACCTTTTTTGTTAACATCAATCCAATCAGGGTTATTTTTCAAGATGGGGAAATTTTCCAGATTATTAGCCTGATGTAACCAGTAACAAACCTTAATCCAAACATGGAGTTTAAGCCCGTATTTTCTTGCCAGTTCAGAATATGTTTTCAACCAGTCATTTTGTTTATCCATCCAGGGAAATATCTTTGAATGGTGTAGCACTTTATTATCATAACCAGCTTCAAGGAAAACTTCTGAGGCACCCCACCGTTTAATGTCTGAAAGATACATCTCAGCTGTAGCGGTAGTCAAAACTTCAGGGCGCAAATAAACTGCTTGCAACCCGGGGAATTTAACATCATTTGCGGCATAACAGGCACAGGTTAATACAAAAAATGAAATTATTAGGGCACTTATAACTTGTCTCATACGGGTTCTCCTTTCGTTTAAATTTCTTTAAATGCTGTTAGAAGGAGTGCTAAAGAGGCAAAGCACGCAGTTTCCAGTCGCATGATACGATTACCCAGAGAACACAGCTGGAAGCCTGCTTGTTCTGCTGTCAGCGCCTCATTTTCAGCAAATCCGCCCTCCGGTCCGATTATTACTATCGCCTCCGCAAACTTGTCTGGTGTAATATTGTGTAAAATCTGACTCAGTAGCGGTGACTGTGTCTTTTCCCATGGCATAACTTTCAAGCAGTCTTTTCTCTCTTTGAATTGCTGAAGAATTTCGCTCAGGGTTAAGTTTGCCTTAATCACAGGTAAATATGCTCTTCCGCATTGTTTAGCTCCTGTAATAACTTTTGCCTTCAACCTTTCTAATTTTCGCTCACTCAATAAGTCAATTGGATAGTGTGAACGAGTGCGCAATGATTGAAATAAATAGATATTGCTTACAGCAAGTTCTGTGGCTTTTTCAACAATTAATTCAAGTTTTTCTTGATTGGTTATGGGTATTGCCAGGTTTAAAATAACTTTTGCTTCTGGTGCAGTGGGAATGATTTCCTCAAGAATCTTTATTCGGGCACGCTTTCTATCAGCAGTATAAATTTCCGCGAGAAACTCCCTTCCTTTTCCATTAAAAACTTTTATCTGTACTCCTGTGCGCAATCGCAGAACAACAGCTAAATGATGACTTTCTGGAGCAGGAAGGTTATAAATCTCTCCCGTTATAATTTTTTCTGCTGGTAAGAAAAAACGCCACATTCTCGAAAATTTGCCATTTAGTAGAGATAACCCCAAACTGCAAGATGGATATTATTCGTTTTTTCAGAGTTAAATTTTTAGCTGAGATAACTCGGGACGTTCAGCCATCGCTTTGCCCAGTTCTTTTTGCAGAGGACTGACCTGATACTGTACACGGAAATGGAAACGGCTCATTAATGTCGTCACAAAAGATTCACTGATATTATGCAAGTCGCGGAGCGTGAGAGGGCACTCATCTAATTGGCCATCATTAAACTTGTCAACAATGGTTTCATGTACCACGCGTCTAATTTCGTCTTCTGAGATATGAGCGTGAGAGAGACGAGAAGTTACTGTGGCTTCAACGGCATCTGCCAGCATTACAATGGCGGCTTCTACGGTCTGGGGCTTGGGTCCAAGATAGCGAAAATCTTCTTCTCGCACCGGAATATTGGATTCGCTCTCATTATATTGTTGCACCGCACGTTGATAGAAATACTTTATTAAACTCGTGCCATGATGCTGGGGAATGAAATCTATTATCTTTTGGGGTAAGCCGTATTTTCTCGCCAGTTCTATGCCTTCGCGGATATGCGTGCGGACAATGAGCATACTCATATTGGGAGAGAGGTTATTATGAATTCTTTTATCTTCAGGTGTGATTTGATTTTCGGCATAATATTTAGGCTTTGCCAGTTTGCCAATGTCGTGGTAATAGGCGCCCGCTCTTACCAACAAATAGTTAGCACCAATTGCCTGTGCAGCAGGCTCAGCTAATTTTGCCACACTTAATGAATGCTGATAGGTTCCCGGTGCCTTCTCCTCCAGCTCCTGCAGAATTGGTTTATTAATGCCGGTTAACTCCAGCAATCTTACATCAGTAACTACACCAAAAAAGTATTCAAAGAGCGGTAAGGAAGGCAGAGTTATAAAACCGCATAAGATACCATTAAGTATGCCTAAAGCAGCATATTGAATAGGAATGTGTGTGGGGTCATCTACTAAACTGATAACCAGAATCAGGATAAAATTGACCAGCGCAGTTTTAAAACCCGCCATTAACACATCTTTACGCTCTCTAACAGTATATAGACTAACCAGAGCTGTTAAACCGCCAAAGATAGCAATGAGCGTGTAGCGGAAGTTAAAATCTACTGCCAGCCCGAAGAGCAAGGCACCGCATACTACCAGAACAAAGGTAATGCGGGGATTCATTAATATTACACCTAACATTCCTATAATTCCAGCAGGATAAAGATAACCACTACCAGCTTCCTCACCGACATAAACCAGAAGCGCGCGTCCTATTGCTAACGAAATTAGTACTGGCAGGCTCAGTAGGATTATGTTTGAAGAGGGAAAGGTCAATTCGCGACTTATCTTGTGAATATAGAAAACAATAGCTAAAAAAATGATGAGCACAAAGGCGATGTCTCCGAGCAGGCGGAGTAAATTGTAATATCTGGCTTTCTCGTTAATTGTTTCTAATATGTTTTGTATATCTGCAGTAACTGTTTTGCCTGCCGTTATTATGACATCTCCCTTTTGAAAGACACGAACAACCGGCTTTACGTTATTTAAGGCTGAGATTCGTGCCCGTTGAGTAGCCTCTTCCAGTAAATAAATATTCGGCTGAATTATAGAGGTGATTAAGGCATAGATAGCCTCAAGTTGAGGTATTTGTGAAAAATAACGTGGCAACAAATTATTCCGTAGATACTCCCGTACCTCTTCAGGATAACCCAGCATAGTCGCTGAATTAACGCGTAAAGGTGAAACCGTGTTTTTCTCAAGTAATTTAACCAGATTTTTACGTTCGTAGCTCTGGTAAGCATATTTGTCAGTAATCACCCCGCGTCTGCTGAATAGTTCTTCAAAAACTTCATTGAGATTGATTA
>CAYRXI010000058.1:9349-12992 GCA_964428255.1 uncultured Candidatus Sumerlaeota bacterium | reverse complement strand
TTGCGGGTTATTCGCTAGTTGTAAAAGAGTAGCAGTATGTTTTTCACCCGGATTAACTCCAAATTCTTTTGCAAGCATCTCCTGGGCTTTCTTTATCCGCTCGACATCCCCTATTCTGGTCTCGGAGGAGATTTCTGCTAATTTTTTAAATATCCTCTCCGTCTTTTTTACGATTTGCGATTGGATTGCACCATTAAATTCGTAATAATGGATGTAAGTCTCTTCAGCAGCTTTTCGTGCCAGTTCAGTGGCTTCAGCGTCTTCAACCATAAGTGTAAAAGGGGCTTTAATCGTCTGTTTTACAGGCTGATTTAGAGTGTATTCAAGATGTGAAAAATACAGAGGAGGTGCCGTAAGAACTACGGTAACGGCAAAAATAATGATTAAAACTATCCACCGTTCCAGGGGCTTTAGAAAGTCTGCCGGACGTAATTTTCTTTGCGGCGATAGGATTCCGGAGTGAAATCGCCGCACTATTTTGCTTAAGCGACTCATTGTGGTTCAGCTGTAGAGGCTATTAATTGTTATTCTTCTCCAGATTATGACTGTTCTGTTCGTAGGCGCGAATTATCTTCTGCACCAATTCGTGTCGTACCACATCTCCTTCATTGAAGTAAATAAACTCTATCCCCTTGATGTCTTTGAGTATCCGCTGGACGTGAATTAACCCGGAAAGGGTATTGGGGGGGAGGTCAATCTGGGTGATGTCCCCGGTAATGACCGCTTTGGCATCAAAGCCCAGACGTGTCAAAAACATTTTCATCTGGTCAGTAGTGGTATTCTGTGCCTCATCTAAAATGACAAAGGCATTATTTAAAGTGCGCCCCCGCATAAAAGCCAGAGGTGCAATTTCAATGATACCGGTCTCAATATACCGTCTGATTTTTTCGGGTTCTAACATCTCATATAATGCATCCCATAAGGGACGCACATAGGGGTCAAATTTCTGGGCAATATCACCAGGCAAGAAACCCAGTTTTTCACCGGCTTCAACTGCAGGTCTGACAAGAATTATGCGTCCGACGCGTTCCTGTGCCAAGTGAGTGACAGCCATAGCCATTGCCAGATAAGTTTTTCCCGTTCCTGCAGGACCAATCCCGAAGACAATGTCATATTGCTGGATGGCTTTCACATAACGATGTTGCCCGGGAGTTAAGGGACTGATAATGCGGCGCCTTAGGGGGACTTGAATGCCTTCCAGGAGTGAGTCACGGAGACGTGCGCGTTTTTCACCGTTAAAGGAGTTAAGGCTATCCTTAATTTCTTTAGGAGTCAGGGCTTCTTTGCCACGCTGGCGATATACATATAGAAGGTCTTTCACCAGCCGGCTTGCCTCAGCTACGCTTTCCGATTCTCCAACGATTTTAATTTCTGTTCCTCTTAAAATTATGCGCGCACTCACCTGCGCTTCTATCTCACGAATCTTGCTATCGTTATTGCCACAAAAATCCAGAACCTCATCGGGCTCCAGGTGAATGATTTCCTCAACTCTATTTCCCAATGTAGTTTGTCTTAAGCCTCCTTCTTCCTTAAGGATACTTTACTTTGATTACTAAATTCTAAAAATTATTCTACTAATTAACTTGCCTTAAAGTCAAGCACATCACGGGGCTGTTATTTGCAATAGAAGTCTGGCTTGAAAAATAAGCAAGTTGGGATTATGTGGGATTGTCATTTCGCGGGATAATAGTAATATTTCACCGATAATCTTGTGCAGGGAAACAGTCTAACCAGTTATTGACGTGAACTGAACAATAACTATACTGAGTTGTATTTTTAACTTGTATTGACGTAGAGAATTAAACCTGTAGCTTGAAGTAAATGGCGTGAAAAGGAGGTGAAACGGGCAAGATGAACAAAGACTGTATTTTTTGCAAAATTATCAGAGGAGAAATACCCGCCAAAAAGGCTTTTGAAGATGATGAGGTCCTTGCCTTTGAAGACATCAATCCTCAGGCACCGGTTCATTTGCTAATTATTCCTAAACTTCACCTGGAGCATATTGAGGCTGCCGAAGATAAAGACCTTACATTAATGGGAAAATTATTGCTGGTAGCTCGTAATCTCGCGCGAGTGAAAGGTGTGGCACAATCTGGCTATCGTCTGGTAATTAATACTAACCCGCAATCCGGGCAGGAAGTATACCATTTGCACCTGCATCTTCTGGGAGGCAGACGTTTTACCTGGCCACCGGGATAAGGATAACAAACTTCATCTAGAACAGAATAAGTGGTAGACTCAGGTGAGTTTTTTCAGATTAGCCAGATGTTTTTTGGCACGTTCAATATGCTTCTGGTCGCCGCGTTTCTGGCTAATTTCCAGAACTTTTTCCCATTGCTCAATGGCTTTGGACAACCAGGACGGCCTTTTCTCATAAACAATTGCCAGATTATTGTGTGCAGGTAAGTACTCCATATCAATTTTCAGGGCATTGAGGTAAGCAGTAACTGCTTTCTCATATTCTCCCTGGCGAATATATTCAACTGCCTGTTTGCAGTATTCGTCAATCAGCTCCTGGTCAGTCTTAAAGGTTTGCGGTAAATCTGAGGCAGCTGGAGCTGCGGTTGTTACTTTGGGCGACTCCATCTGTGGTTCATCGCTACGTGGCGCTGATGGTGAAATCCTACTCCTGGAGCCTGTAAGCTCCACACGAGGTGAAGGTTTCACCGTTTCGCCCGTTGCTACCAGATATTCCGGCATTATTAGTGAAGCCTTAAGGAGCTCAGCTTCAGCACCATCAATAATATCAAAGATACTCTCCAATTTTGCCACGCTGAGAATATTAGAAACATTTGGCGACGGAGATACCAGAATAAGGCGGGCTTTGTTTTTATTAGCGGTCATCTTCAGTCCTACCAGTACACCCAGTCCAGCACTATCAATAAAATCCACCTTGGAAAAATCCAGGTATACCTGACTCACACCTTTATCCAGCAAGCCAACAATAGAATTTTTCAGCCGTTCGCACTCGTCTAAAATAATACGACCAGAAATGTCCACATATACATTATGGTCTGATTTATAAATCTTTAATTCCATACCAGTACAACCCACCCCTTAAGACAATAAGGGTTTGTTTGAAAAAATTTATTTCCTTTTTATGCAGAAATTATTAACTTTCTTTAGATTGAGGCAATGGCTCAGCTTTATCCAGACGCATCACCGGGATATCATCAATTATTGGAAACCTGATTTTACACTTATAGCAGTTAAGCCACTCTTTTTTATCTTCAGTGGTAAGTTTAATTTCTCCTTTACACTTTGGACAAACCAAGATTTCTAACAATTTTGGCGAAAGCATGGTTGTTTCTCCTTAATCAAACGACACCAGAATATCAACCAACCGACCGACAATATTAATTGTCGCAATAGTTTCTACATTTGCCTCGGCAATTGAGCGAATTGCCAGATTGTCAATTTCATATGTACCCTGTATGTGGGTTATGTCATATAGAAAGCGAGATGAGTTCAGATTAGATGCCTTAAAGCGGATTTCTATCGGAACTAAATTATACAAATCTTTTCGTGTGTCCTGAACAACTTGTTGTGGTATTCCATACATACCATAAGGTCCAATTGGACCCTCACCCGGCAGCATTTCAGGACCCATTAGATCGCCCATACCGTCTCTTCTCCCAGCGCC
>CAYRXI010000058.1:7973-9339 GCA_964428255.1 uncultured Candidatus Sumerlaeota bacterium | reverse complement strand
ACGGGGTGCAGCTCTCGCGCCAAATATAGCTTCTTCTTCGGCCGCCATTCCAGGGACTCTTGGAGCAGCTCCCGGGAAACCCGCCCTCGGAGCAGCTCCTGGAGCACCACCTTGCTGCTGGGTTTCTTCCTTGACTGTCTTCATTTCTATCAGTTTTACACTTATTATGTCATCAATGTTGTTTTTCTGGGCAATTTCAATTAGGTTCAAGAGATGTTCCAGCTGCCGATTGACGAAGAAGGCAGTTGCAGGATTGATTTCTATTTTTAAGAGTTTATATAGTTCCTCTATAGTTATCTTATATTCCTCGGTTTTGTTTCGCAAAATAAGCTCTGCATGTGCCATTAATTTCAAGTTTGGCACTTCCGCGCCAACCTTTCTCTCAATTACTTTTAATTTGGCAACGTCAATTCCGATTTGTCGCATTAGTTCCTCGTATTCGCGCGTCTTCTGTGCAAGTACCGTAGGACTATCCTTACTGATTTCAATGATGCTCTGAATGTCTCTAAGTTTTGAGATTAAGTCCCAGAGATTTACTCGTTTTTTAACTATTTCGTCCGGTAAATCTCTGGGGAAATCCCATCCATCTTCTCCCAGAAAACTCAAGGGAGTCTTTGACTCTTTACGCAGGCGCATTAATTCATTGATGATGTCTCTCCGAAAGTCGCGAATTTTTACCGGGTCCATTGGCAAATAATACATCTTGGGGGCATCCAGTTTCAGAGATTTTATTAATTCATTAAGCTCTTCCTCATATTTCTGAGTATCCGCCGTATATTTCTCAAGTTTCACCGGCGATATGTTATGAAGACGAGCATACTCGTCTTTTGCCTGTCGCAGTTGATTCATCGTTTCGGTATAACTTCGCGCCTTCGCTGAATAGATAAATAAATGCAACCCCGCAATGATGAATATGGTAATGATACTACCAATCACAATTTTTTCTCTATTTCCCAGTGCTATTGCCATACCGTCTTTCTCGTTTAGATTTTAACCTCAATTTCAAAAATATTCTAAGTTTTATGCATCAACGGTTTTTCTAAAGTCAATCAAAAATCCCAAAATGATAATAACAAATAAAAACAGGTTAATGCAAATGTTTTTCAGCTGTATGAGGAAAGCCAGAGGGAAGATTTATCTATTAATGTAAAACTGCGATTCACTATTTACAGCCTGGGATTAAATTCTGTAATGTTTCAATTATTGTTTAACTGTAATGATTAAGGTAATACAATTAATTCAGGGAAAACACTTTGGCGGAGCGGAAAAAGTTGTTTTCCAAATAAGCACTCACCTTTCACCTCCCGAGTTTGAGAGTGAGGTTATTTGCCTGAGCGACGGCAAATTACACACAATGTTACGTCAG
>CAYRXI010000058.1:4266-7946 GCA_964428255.1 uncultured Candidatus Sumerlaeota bacterium | reverse complement strand
TCCAATGCGGAGCAAACTAGATTTTTCCGTGCTGGGAGGATTAATCGCACTACTGAAACACTCTCCGGGGGCCATAGTCCAGTCTCACACAGGCCGCACCAATTTACTGGCTCGCCTGGCTTCAGCCTTTGTTAATATCAAAAAACTTGTTACTCTGCATTCACCAATTTTATACGACACCAATGTTAATTTACGCCCCAAACGCCTTAATGCTATTGTAGAACGCTTGACAGCGCGTTGGTCAGATTTTTTTGTTACCGTTTCTAAAGAGGGGTATGAACATTTGCTGCAGCAGGGCATTCCTACAGAGAAGATTATGGTTATATATAACGGGATTGATTGCCGGCGTGTGACAAAATCAACTCCGGAAGAAAAAAATAATTTGCGTCAGGAATTAGGATTTTCAGCAGATGCTCCAATCGTAGCCATGGTCGCACAATTGAGGCCTCGTAAGGGTGCAGAGTATCTTATCAGGGCAATTCCAGCCATACATAACGCAGTCCCTGAGTGTAGATTCTTGTTTGTCGGGGATGCAGAATTTGTAGAGGGCAAAGACTATCTGGGCGAGTTGAAACATCTTGCATCACTCACCGGAGTTGAGCATTTGCTCAAATTTACGGGTTTCCGCAATGATGTGGATAGGATACTGGAAATTGCAACGGTACTGGTTCTACCATCGCTGTTTGGCGAAGGCTTGCCACTTGTTTTGCTGGAGGCAATGGCGCATAATTTGCCAGTTGTTGCCACGAATACAGCGGGCAATAAGGAAGTGGTGATAGATGGCGAGACGGGCTATTTAGTGCCACCGGCAGATCCAGAACTCTTGGCAGACAAAATAATCAAGTTGTTAAAATCCCCGGAGTTAAGGCAACGTCTGGGCGAGGCAGGGCGACGCCGAGTTGAGACGGTTTTTTCACTGGAAATAATGATGGAAAAATATAAATTGGTTTATCGTCAGTTAGCCAGAAACTCATCAAAATAAATTATTTATGGAAGAGAGAGGAGAATTATGGAAATTACACCTATAACTAATGCATTGATAAGCGTAAGTAATAAGGCAGGGTTGGAAGAATTTGCCCGGACCCTATCAATGAAATATGGAGTTAAAATTTTTGCTACAGGTGGAACCTTTAAGTTTTTAGAAACTCTAAAAATCCCCGCCAAAAAGAATGAGGAATTGACAGGTATGCCTGAGATGTTAGGCGGACGGGTAAAAACCCTTCACCCGGCAGTGTTTGGCGGAATTTTAGCACGGCGTGAGTGCCCGGAAGATCTGGCTTCCCTGACTCAACTAAATCTGCCTCTATTTGACCTCGTGGTCGTTAATCTATATCCATTCACTGAGGTAATCAGAAAGAAAGATGTCACTGAAGCAGAATGCATTGAGAATATTGATATTGGAGGTGTGGCACTTTTACGAGCGGCAGCAAAAAACTTCTCTGCTGTTACGGTGGTTTCTTCGCCGGATGATTATGCATTGGTTCTGGCTGAGCTGGAGCAGTATAAAGGTATAAGAGCTGCAACTCGTAGAGCTCTGGCACTTAAAGCCTTTTCCTTAACCGCAGAATATGATTATCTCATATATAAGTACTTTACGAGAGAAGAGACATTCCCAGTAATTTTAACTCTACGCCTGAAACGGGTTCAGCAACTCCGATATGGTGAAAATCCGCATCAGAAAGGTGCTTTCTATTCCCAGCTGCCCGAGGAGGAGCTCCTGGCGGGCAAAACTGAATCCAGTATCGTTCGCGCCCGCCAGCTTCACGGGAAAGAATTGTCTTATAATAATCTTGCCGACCTGGATGCAGCTCTGGAGCTGGTGCGAGAATTTGAGGAGCCTGCGGTGGCTATTATTAAACATGCAAATCCCTGTGGGGTAGCACGCGGCAAGTCTCTTACAGAAGCATATTTAAAAGCTCTGGAATGCGACCCGGTGTCCGCATTTGGCGGAATAATCGCCTTAAACCGCCCTGTTGACCGTACCACGGCTGAAGAAATCAGCAAGATCTTTACTGAAGCAATCATTGCACCGCAGTTTAATCAGGAGGTGCTGGCAATACTCACGCAAAAGAAAAATCTACGACTGTTAGAGGTAGGAGAATTAACTCCCCGAAGCTCGGCACTGGTAATCAGGTCAATTACAGGAGGAATGCTGGTTCAGGATAGGGATCTCGCCGATGTAACCCCCGCAGACTTACAGGTGGTAACCAGAGCCAAGCCGACTTCAGAAGACCTGGAGGCGCTAATTTTTGCTTGGAAAGTTGTCAAGTGGGTAAAGTCAAACGCAATTGTTTTCTGTGACCGAGAGCGAACTATTGGGATTGGGGCGGGTCAGATGAGTCGCATAGATTCTGCACGCTTTGCCGCTGAAAAGGCGCGCTCCTCTCTGGCAGGAACTTATATGGCATCAGATGCCTTTTTCCCCTTCCGCGATTGTGTTGATTTTGCCGCTGAAAAAGGAGTACGTGCGATAATTCAACCCGGTGGTTCTGTTCGTGATGAGGAAGTTATTGCCGCGGCTGATGAACACAACTTAATAATGGTCTTCACCGGAATTAGGCATTTCCGCCACTAATTGTGTAATTAGCAGTTTATCGGATTTTGAGTAAAACCATTTGGAAATTATCTGTCAAATTAACTCGTTTTGCTCGCCTTTATAATGTTATCTGCAATCTCAAAACTCACCGGCAGAAATTTTTGAATGACAAAGATATTTGTGCGGCAATGTTCAGTGCCTTCAGCAACTTTGACCCTGCCACCAGCCAGAGCTAGAAAAGGCAAAATCTGGTCAGCTGCGTATGAATCCAGAGGAGCACCTTTATGCCATTCTGTTATTAGATTTTCTGCTGCTTCTGTACCAACCTGCTCTGCTGGTTTTCCGCGTTCACCCAGTGAATCCGCTCCCAGTCTGGTTGTGGGAGTTTCAGCCCATAATACTATCGCGGAACCCGGATCTAACGCATCGGTATACTGGATTTTGATGTCAATCCCCACGGTGAAGTTTTTCTGGAGGATTTTTAGCGCAGCATCTCGCTGGCGCTCCGCCACGTTCGCTTGCTGCAAGTGATGAGAAGCAATGCTAATTCCCGCAATTTTTATCAATCTATCTTGTTCAATGAGTTCAATTTGTGGATGTGGTTTCCAGGGTTGAAATACTGCTGACAGGTGAGCCCCCCCCCGCGGATAAAAACCGTGCTGTTTCACTGTAATCTTTGCGCGGTAACCATAGCGCCATAGAATATGATATAGAACTGTTTCCAGATAAGTTATAGGCACTGCCCATTTGCCGAAAGTGGCGCCGCCAGAAATATTAATCTCTGCACCGCGCTCAATCGCCGCAATGCCTAACGCTTGCAATACCAATCCGGCTGAACCTGCAGTACTAATTTTCACTTTTATTCTATCTTTAGTAATTGACCGTGGAATAAAGGTCAAAGTCCGGGAGCCACGTTCAGCTCCTGAAATTTCCGCCTGACAGAGTTCAGCAACGGCAAGTACTGCCTGCAGATGCTGTTCCTGAAGCCCGGGATTTTGTCTTCCTGCACGGATGTTAATCACACGGCAGGATTTTCCGGTCAGAGCCGCCAAACCCACTGCTGTGCGGACAATCTGTCCGCCTCCTTCTCCATATGCGCCATCTATAATTATCATTGTTATCACTAGCTATACAATTTCATTGG
>CAYRXI010000058.1:0-4256 GCA_964428255.1 uncultured Candidatus Sumerlaeota bacterium | reverse complement strand
TTTTTTGTTTTTTCAAATTAGGTATTACATAATTTTTTATGCCATAAATAATTTGCAGAATAAAAAGCAGAATAGTACCGAGAATAAGTGATTCAACTGGTGCGCGGTAACGTGGAGTCTCCCCGAGTTCTATCAGACTGCTAAGTAGCGCAGTATAAAAGACTACACCCGTAATCAGAAACACCACTAATAGTGCATTTGTATTTTTTCTGTGCCAGTATCCAAGAAAAAATAACGCGATAATGAAAATCGCCGTTAAGTACTTATGGATAAAGTAAGTCCCGAGAAGAGAGACTTCATAAAACAAAACCAAAGATTTTAAAAGTGGTTGCTTTCCCAGATACATAAGATATTGAGGACTGCCATACATTGGTTGGCGTCCCGCCCAGAATGAACACCAACCCAATGCCACATTAGTTAAATAATCCAGGGGACTTCTAACTATCGCAGCCAGAGACAGTTTAAGATAATAGCGGGAGATTTCAGGCTCACTAAGTCCCGTCTGTTCTATAATTTCAGGCAATAATTTCCAGATAAGCATAAAGTGATTACCTTCAAGGTCTCGTCGCTGAACATAAATTTTTTGGAGCCACTGCTCTTGTGGCGTTTTCGCAGGTGCAACTTCAATGAAACTACCCGTCAGGTTTGTCAGATTTAAGCCCACAGAAGAGGATACTCCCCATACACCATAGGTCAGTTTGTTACGAAATGCCCAACCTCCAATCAGCGCGAATGGTAAGAGAAAAATAATAAATGCTGGATGAAGAAGAATGGACTTACCTCCAGACTGTGAAGGGTTAAATTTATTATTTGTGGCTTTTCTCCAGAAAAATATAACAATTGCAACGACAACAAATAATGCCGAGAAGAGCGGGCGTACCAATGCTAAAAATGCCAGTATGAAACTCGCCAGTACAATTAGAGTGATTGAATTAGTTATCCCCCCCCTGATAAGTAAAAACAATGCCACAGTAACAAGAAAAATTGACAATGATTCGGTTAGAATTAAAGTATCGTAACCCAGTAAAGAGAGATTAAATGCGGAGAACAAAGCACAAAGAAAGGCAAAAATGCGGAACTGCGTGAGAGTTGAAAATATAAAATATAACAAAAGCGGAGCAAACGTGCTCATCATTAACTGCACTGTTACTACCGCCCGTAAATTATTTTCACCAAAGAAAGTGAAAATTATAGATAGGAACAGAGGATATCCAGGTGGTCTCCGGAAAAAAGGATGCAAATCAAATTTCCGCAGAGCCTCACTTAATTTTATATATTCCTGACTATCCGGGAACAATGCGGGTGCTGTATGATTGTAAATAATAACACGCAAGGCTAAAGCAGATAGTAAGAGAAGAGCTGGATAGATAAATTTGGAGTTAAATATTGTGGTTCTAACACAAGAAAACTTATCAGAAAATTTAGTTTCCCTGTCTATAGAATTAGGCACACTACTATTGTGTGGATTTTGTATATTGCTGTGCAACCAGGTTACTCCTCTACCGCACTAATATCTTCGTCCTTGTGAATGTTGGAGAAAATCTATTCCGGTTCTTTGACTGGCTCTGGCTATCATTTCCCGGGAAATTTTGTTTGCCATCTCGGTAATTTTTTGTTCGTCAACTGTCTTTAATTTCCCGCCTTCTGCCACTATTCTGCCATTGATAATCACCGTATCAACAACGAACGAATCTCCACAGTGAATCACTGCAGACACGGGGTCACTTAAAGCACCTGCATAATCAAGGCGATTCAGATTTATCAGCACCAGGTCTGCTGCTTTGCCCGGCGCAATACTTCCGATGTCCGCTCTTCCCAGAACCGCGGCCCCTCCTCTGGTAGCTAATTTCAGTGCCTGTCGGGCATTCATTGCTCCAGCGCCTTTGCGCGCGCGTTGTAGTAACATACATTGTCTTGCCTCCAGGAGCATATTGGAAGAATCATTAGAAGCGCTACCATCAACTGCCAGCCCCACTTCTACTCCAGATTTCAGCATTTCTGTAATAGGTGCCACTCCTGACCCGAGCAACATATTGGAGGTGGGACAATGAGCGACCCCTACTTTATACGTGGCGAATTGATGAATTTCCTTAAGATTCAGGTGAACACAGTGCGCATACCATACATCCTCAGCCATCCAGCCCACCTCAGCCATATATTCTGCTGGGCGATAGCCATAGACTTTCAGGCAATATTCTTCTTCATCCAGTGTTTCGGCGATGTGCGTGTGGAGGCGAACATTTTCATAACACCGTGCCAGCTCGGCGGTTTGAGTAAGCAGTTCGGTTGAAACTGAAAAGGGAGAACAGGGTGCCAGAACCAGTCGGCACATTGACAGTGGCTTGGGGTCGTGATATTTTTCAATCAGACGCTGGCTATCAGCCAGAATCTCGTCCTCACTTTGCACCAGGTCGTCTGGTGGCAGTCCTTCCTTTGATTTACCACGGCTCATTGAACCACGACAGGGATGAAAACGGATGCCGATTTCACGGGCTGCTTGTATCTGAACATCAATGAGCTCAGTAGAAGTTTGACGTGGAAAAACATAATGCTGGTCAGTGGTGGTGGTGCAGCCAGTACGTATCAACTCAGCAAACCCCAATAAAGAACTCCAGTAAACCGCTTCTGGCGTAAGCTCCCGCCAGATTTCATATAGATTTATCAACCACTCAAATAACGGCGATGACTGTACCCGCGGGATACAGCGTGTTAATGTCTGATATAAGTGGTGATGAGTATTCACCAATCCGGGTAGTACGATGTAATTCTCGGCATTGAGTATCTCATCTGGCTGAAAACTCTTAATATCCAGCCCCACACCAACCGAGACGATTTCGCCATTGGCAATCAAAATATCCGCTCCAGTGAGCTCCTCCAGTTGCTGATTAAAGGTTGCGATATATGCTGCGTTTTTTACAGCTATCTTTCCCATTTGTTTTTCCCCTTTTTTACTGATGATAGACCTTAAGACTCAATTCAAAATTTAATACATAACCAGATTTAGTGGACAATTTTCAAATTTATTTTGGAGGTGAAGTGATTTTAACGACGTAAACCACAGAACGGAATTGGCTGTTGTAGATTCTAATATAAATAGAGAAAATGCCAAATTGCTTTTCCTGAACTTTTTATCTTGAATCTTCAATTAATTAAATGAACATAATAACCATTGTAATATTTGTTATAAGGAAACAGCAATGCGTCAAAGAGAGATTATATTTTTGTTTATGCTGTGCTTGATAGTATCTGCTTTCAATATATGGGCAACACCGCCTGAGATTTTTCCGCTTAAAGATATTAAAGTCGGAACGAAAGGCTATGGCTTGACAGTATTTAAAGGCACGGAGATATCCCGTTTTGAGGCAGAGATATTAGGCGTATTACGTGGGTTCTTCCCCCAGCAAGATATTATTCTGGCAAGACTTTCCGCACCAGAATTGAAGGATATCGGTGTGATTGCCGGTATGAGTGGCAGTCCCGTGTTTATTGAAGACAAAATTATAGGGGCGGTAGCTTATGGCTGGTCATTTTCTAAAGAGCCAATTTGCGGAATCACTCCCATTGAGAATATGCTAACGGTATTACAACTGGCAGAAGAGCAAAAAAATCTCCCTGTAAGTGTTAGAGGTGCTTCTGGTACTAATAAAGGGATTTTTGCTCCTCATCCACGTCTGACTATTTCCCGTGAACAGCTGACTGGCACTCCCCTTCAGGAAATGTTGAAAGACAACTTTGTCATTGAGCTGGAACCACTCTCAACACCTTTGTGTATTTCTAATTGTGATCCACGATTGTTACCCTGGATAAAGAACCGCTTGGCGCGTTATCCTTTCTTCCCTGTAATCAGCGGGCAGGCGACGCCTGGAGTGAATCTTCCCGGTCAGAAAGTAAAGCTGGAGCCAGGTTCAGCACTGGGAGTCCAGCTGATGTCCGGCGATATGGATATATCTGCCATTGGCACTGTAACCTATACCAGAGACGACAAGGTGCTGGCATTTGGTCATTCAATGTTTCAATCCGGCAACATTAAAATTCCTATGGCAACAGCATTCATTTTCTCTATTATGCCCAATGTGGCAAGACCTTTTAAGTTAGGTGGTGTAATTGAGCCGGTTGGTTCCCTGCGCCAGGATAGATTACCAGCAGTAGCTGGCTTTTTGGACGAGGTTGCCCCTATGGTTCCGCTCAAGATAAAAATAAATATCCCCTCTCAAAAACTTGAGCAAACCTATAATTATCAAATCTGGGAAGATAAA
>CAYRXI010000057.1:13532-19257 GCA_964428255.1 uncultured Candidatus Sumerlaeota bacterium | reverse complement strand
CGTGTCACAGCCACGCATTTTGCCCGCGTGATGGCGAGCAATTTTTTTCCGGCTTTTATCAGCGAGTCTTTGTCTGAAATTATAATCCCGGTTGCCTCCTGCGTCTCTTTAACATTTGGCGTAAGGGAATCCACGCCCATGTATTTAGCAAAGTCTTTCCCCTTCGGGTCTACGACAATTTTTTTCTGCCTTTGTTTTACCTCCTTAATCGCCGTTTTTAAAAAATCAGCAGTGAGAAAGCCCTTATTATAGTCAGAAATGATGATTCCGTCCACGTCAGCGAGGGCAGCTGAAAATTTCTTGATTGCCTCCTTCAGGATTGATGGGGTAGGGGAGTGCTTCTTCTCCTGGTCAAAGCGAATGAGCTGTTGCCCGCTACTTAAAATCCGCGACTTAAGGATTGTGGGTCTGCTCTCATCAACAATTACAAATTCGGGGCTAATCCCGGATTGTTTGAGGAGATTTAAGACTCGTTTACCGGATAGGTCTTTGCCAATTAAGCCCATCAGCTTAGTTTGTATGCCCAGAGCCGACAGATTATTCGCCACGTTTGCTGCACCACCCAGAATAAATTCCTCAGCCTCAACGTTAACAATGGGCACAGGTGCTTCGGGCGACGTCCGCTCTACGCTTCCCCAGATATACCTATCAAGGATGATGTCTCCGACAACCAGCACCTTTAAAGCCGGCAGCTGGCGTCGTACCAAACGTTCATAATCAATCTCCATAGATTTCATTTGTTTAGTTACTCCTTTTACTTATAACGAATCCCTTTTATCTGTAATGTTTTTTTAATTTGCGTTGACTCTCTTCTATCTCCTTTGCACAAACCACAATAATATCAATCAACTCCTCCGGAGCTCTACAGTCTTCTCTTTCTTTCTGTTTGGGTTTACTGCCTTAAGGTCATAATTTTTTGCCACGATTTCGTCTATTGACACACGCCAGGAGCGTTCGCTTTCACGAAGTTTATGGGTCGAGGGATTGAAGAGTTTAAAGAATTTATAAAATGCTCTATGGTAAGCGGCTGTTTCTTGGTTATGTTCAGGTCTGCGAGGTCATAATACCAGATTTCCTCTGTGGGTTTACCCTTGGTGAAGGACAACAAATTGGTTTTGCTGGCTGCGCCTGCATTGACAAAAACTTTTGGTGGCAAACTTATGATGCACCAAAGATTGCATTCATTTAACAGCTTGCACTTGGTCTGCACAAAGGCATTTTCATTTGTTCTGAATAGCACGTCTTCATCCATCACAATTCCGCACCTTCCGCCCGGTTTCAGGCTATCAATAACGTGCTGGAGAAAGAGAACCTAAGTTGAGCTTGTCTTATAGGCCAATTGGGTCTGGGTATCCTTTCCTTCTTTGCCACCAAAAGGAGGATTGGTGAGAATAACATCAAACTGCGCCAGTGCTCCCTGAAACAGCCCGCCATAAACTTTCAAGCCACTTAACGTATTCCCATGCCAGATATGGGGCTCATCTATATCGTGCAGGACAAGTTTTGCCAGCGCAATAGGGTAGACAAGATTCTCTTTCTCCCTGCCATAAAAAGTTTTTCGTTTTAAAATTTCCAAATCAGTACCGGTTTTTACCTGCCCTTTCATATTAGGCATTTTATAACTACGTGTTATTAATAACGCTTTTGATTTTGGCAGTAATTATGTCCACGGCTACCCGATTAAAGCCGCCTTCTGGCACGATTATGTCAGCGTAGCGTTTGGATGGCTCCACAAACTCCAGATGCATTAACCTTACCACATCCAGATACTGCTTGATGACAGATTCTATTGAACGCCCCCGCTCGTTTATATCACGCGTTAACCGCCGGATGAACCGCACATCAGGGTCAGTATCTACAAAAATCTTTATATCCATCAGCTCCCGCAGCTGGGGATTAACCAGCACCATTATGCCTTCAATAATTATTATTTTCGCGGGGTGAATAGTAACAGTCTCTTTACTGCGGGTGTGGGTCTTATAGTCATAAATGGGGCGCTCAATTCGCTTGCCTTCACGCAAAGCCTTAATATGTTTTATCAAGAGTTCATTATCAAAAGCATCCGGATGGTCATAATTAATCTTTTCGCGTTCCTCCGGCGGCAAATCACTGCGGTCAAGATAGTAGCAATCCTGACCTATTATCACCGCATCTTTTTCATTAAGCTCCTGGACAATAGCATTAGCCACTGTTGTCTTGCCCGAGCCTGTGCCACCCGCAATCCCAATGATTAATCTTTTCATCTCAGGTTAACCCTTATTTTAAAGAATCAATAATTAATTTACACTTACGGACTGCGTATTCAAGGGCATCGTCTACACTGCGTCTGCCGTTGAGTGCGGCTTCCACCTGGTCAGTAATCACACTCCGGATTAATTCCCAGAATAACTCGCGTGGCTCAAAGATACCGGCATCCAGCTGTGAGACCACAACTTTGTAGTTGGGATTTTGCTCCAGGAATGCCTTCATTTCTGGCGTTTCCAGACAGGAATAGCGAATGGGTAAGTAACCGGACTCAAGAGCCCATTTTGTGGCATTTTGCGTGTTGGTCATAAATTTCAAGAAGCGCCACGCCATTAATTTTTGCGCGTCCGAACAGCGCGCAAAGATACCAATATTGGTGCCCTGAAATAACACCCGTCCGGGTGCGCCGGTAGGGGAGGGGATTGGTGCTACTGCCCACTCAAACTTTTTCTGTAAGACGTAGGTCTTACCGCCCGGTCCACCTGCATCTGCTGAATCCTTCGACTCCATTTTGGTCATTATCGCCTTTTCTACGAACGGCAAACCGGCAGTAGAACCTATGAACATTGCTATTTTGCCGGCACTGAAGGGCGTAGAAAGATAACCCGACTCTATATAGCCCACCTTATATTTATGTACCAGGTCTACCAGAAATTGCAGGGAACGGCGCCCAATCTCATCAGCAAAAGTCAACTCCCCGGCTTCACTTATAAAACTTCCGTTGGCAATAAACAGCAAAGTGGTGAACGCCTCAATATTGGGGCGAGTGGCAAAGCCATAGATTTTCTCTTTCTGGCTGAGCTGTGAGAGTTTTATGGCAATATCCTGCATCTCGTCCCACGTCTTGGGGGGGGAAGTATACCCTACTTTATTCAGGAGGTCCATATTTACAAATAACACATAGGCACTTTTGTTGAACGGCATCGTCACCATTACGCCATCCCAGGTGTTGTCTTCACGAAACACCTTTACGATATCTTCAATCTCATAACTGGTAAGCCCATCCTCTGGCAGGTCAAAGAAATTCTGCACCGGTTCAAGATGATTGCGCCGGAGAAACCGAATTGTCCAGCTTTCATACATCTGCGCCATTGCCGGTACATTGCCGGCTGTAATTGAAGCAATTATCTTCTGGTGCAACTGGTCATAACCACCCTGGTAAATAGCATTTATTTTTACTTCCGGGTATAACTTCTCAAATTCACGTGCAAAATCATTTATTAATTTTCCGTGAGGACCTCCCATCGCATGCCAGAAATCAACCACAATTTTTTGCGCATCTGGCTTTACCTTTTTAAATTGCCAGCAGGAAATTGCTAATAGCCAAGTTAGTATTATTAATATGCAGTTATATTTTCCAGGCTTAAACATTTTCTTAATTTAAAAATGAAATTTCATTTAATTTAAAAAATAGTGTTGTGGATTTTCAAATATTTTTCCTTTTGAGGTTAAAGTTGCTTATAGCTTAAGCCCAATAGGTCTTTAACAGTGAAAGAGAATGGCGAAACAGGGAAGGAGAAGGTTAATCAAGCAGTAGTATTCATAGTTCGTTAAATAATAATTTAACGCTCTTGAATGCGTTTCGCTTTGACCCTTTTGAGCAATAACCTAAATAATTTCATTGTTTTATACAAAAATCATTAAATCCCGATAACAGGACTTAAGGTAAATGGGTTTGAAACGAAGAATTTTTAAGGCACTTCAGGAATTATAAATTGGGTGGCTATTGAATCTATGATGGCACAGTTAATTTAAGTCAGCATTTGCCATCAGGATTATTTAGAAGGATTAGAAGGCTCAGCTGAGCGTTCAGTTTCGGTTTTGTTTTGTTGTTCATCAGATTTCCGTTGAGGTTGTTCAACCGAGCAGATTTTTGAACCACTACAACAGGTCCGAATACCAAATTTAGGCAGGATTACACGTGTTAATAAAATCCAGATAAGCAAAAAGATGATTATGGCGATAAACTCTCTCATAAATTTCTTTCTATTTCTTAAAAAAGTTTAACACTTATTTATTTCTTCTGTTCAGAAAAAAAATAGCCAGCTCTGAACAAAATACAGTCAACAAATTCTGTTTTAATGTCTGATAATCCCCACGAATATAACAACCAGCAGCGTTTTTATGTCCGCCACCTCCTAGTTTTTCAGCAATCTGGCTGACATCTATGACATCTTTAGACCTGATACCAGCCCGTAAACCTCCTTCTGCAAGTTCATGTATTAAAACAGAGACAGCAACGCCTTTTATTGCACGCATCTCCCCTACTAGGCTTTCAGGTTCATTTCTTGCGTGATTTCTGCCCAGACGAACTGACCATCAAACTCAAAATGTAGATTTTGCATCACTTCGGCTGCCAGACGCACACTTTCTGCGCTCCGATTGGCAAAAAATTCACGCGCAATATATGCCGGGTCAACACCGAGCCTGCATAAATGAGCGGCAATCTCAAAGGTGCGGGCATTGGTATTGGAAAATCTGAAGCTGCCGGTGTCTGCCAGAATCGCCAGATATAAATTATTCACAATCTCTGGCGTTGGAGTCACATCCAGATGGAGCATAAGATTATAGATTTGTTCGCCCACGGCACAGGCTTTAGGGTCAATATAATTTAAATCACCAAACACTTCGTTAGTTTTATGATGGTCAATATTTATCACAATTCCCTCAGGGACAAAATTTTCCAGCACCCGGTCAACATTGCTGGCATCTACAAAAATGGTGACTTCGGGATGGAAAGAGCTATTCGGGGCTGGCTTTATAACGTCAATCCCTGGCAGGAAGTAATAATGCCCCAGAATTGGTCCCGGGACGCAGACTTCAACAATTTTATCTAATTGTCGCAGAATAAAATAGAGTCCCAGAGCTGAGCCCAGACAATCGCCATCAGGGCGCACATGTCCACAGATTAAAAACCTGCGGTTAGCTCTTATCACCTCGGCGATTTTTGCTAAAATTTCAGCCGTTGAATAAGCAAAGGATTTTTTTGCAGCTTTCATTCTCTCCCCATGCTAAAAAGAATATAAAAACAAACAATCTATAAAGGAGGCATGATGAGGGTCAATAGAATTGTGATTGAATTGAAAAATTAAGCGGACAGTTTTTCAGTATAGGAAAAAACTCTCTTCAGTAATTTTTTTAGACAGAGTTCTGAGGTGTCCACAAAATATTTTTTAAAGGCTTTTTCAAAAGCCCGTATTGCTTGCACCTGTTCTCCCAACGCCAGATAACATAACCCGGCATAATAATTGGCATTATAATCTTCAGGACGATTATCACTGATGCGCTCAAATAAGGCAAGGGCAGTATTATAGTTGCCCAGACGATAGTAGCATAATCCCAGGTACATTATCAGTGGAGGATCGAAAATGTCGCGTTCCAGTAAATCAAAAAATATTTCCTTGGCTTTGTCAAAATTGCCCTGTTCATAATGAGAAATGGCAATCCCTGTGAGCGCATCCCGGTCGTTTGGAATCAGCTG
>CAYRXI010000057.1:3342-13516 GCA_964428255.1 uncultured Candidatus Sumerlaeota bacterium | reverse complement strand
AAATCTGGTAGCCCGGCGGAAACATTTTCTTAGCAACAGGAATTTTACAAATTTATTAACCAAACCGATGCCTGATGTCACAGTATATAGACGATACAGAAGGGAGTTACGCAGCTCTTCATATTGTGGCACGGGCTCGGGAAAGAGGTCTGGATGTTCTGCCACTTCTTTTTCAAATATAGCCGCAAAACGACTTAAGAAGTCTTTATTGGTTGATAATCCGTGCTTCTTAAACAATTCAATTGCCTGAGCCCTCTTACCCAGAAGATATAAATTTAATGCCTTGAAATTGTGTGCCAGCTGATTTTCTGACTGTACTGCAAGACAGCGTTCAAAGACCTGAAGAGCAGATTCCAGACGATGCAGGTCAAAATATACTATGCCCAGTAAAAAGTTATAGGTTGGATTATCAGGTTTTTGTTCAAGGGCTTTTTTTATTATAGTTTCGGCGCTTTCCAGGTCACCTTGAGAGACGTAGGCGTAATATAGCAGTAATTTAAGACGTAAACTTTCAGGCGAATGTTTTAAAGCCTCTGAAAGCAAGCTCACCGCAGAGTAAGGCTCGTTCTTATTCAGGCGCTTTTGAGCTCGCCATATCAACCATTCTCTATATAAAAATTTTATCATTCTTAGTGCCTGCTTTCCCCTACCCTATTGCTCACTTCTTCAATGAGGCACAATGTCTTATTTATCAAGACTACAGAATTGTGAATAGACAATATTCTGGATTTTCCCGATATCATCCTGCTGTAAGACAACTTCTGCGAGGCGCTGTGCATCAGTATAATTAACGGAGCGTATAAGTCGCTTAACGGGGGGGATATTCACAGCTGCCATACTGAGTTTATCAATGCCCATCCCCATAAGAAGCACTGCCAGTATTGGCTCCGCAGCCATTTCGCCACATACACTAATCCAGATTCCGCGACGATGTGCAGAGCCTATTACATTTTTTATCATCCGCAGAATGGCAGGATGCAAAGGCTGGTATAGATGTGCAACCTTTTCATTAATCCGGTCAACGGCAAAGGTATATTGAATTAAATCATTGGTACCAATGCTGAAGAAATCAGCATATTGAGCCAGCACATCAGCTATCATCACCGCTGACGGGACTTCAATCATAATTCCAATTTCACATTGCGGGTTAAATTCCTTATGTTCTTTCAATAGTTCACCTTTCACCTGCTGGATAATAGCCAGTGCCTGTTTCAATTCGCTTATATCTGCTATCATCGGGAGCATAATTTTAACGTCGCCAAGCGCACTGGCTCGCAGCAAAGCACGAAGTTGAGTACGAAAAATCTGCGGAAATTCCAGACATAGCCTTATTGCGCGTAATCCCAAAAAAGGATTGAGCTCACGCGGCACAGGAATTAACGATGCGAATTTGTCACCACCCAGGTCAATAGTACGAAAAACCACGGGTTTAGGATGAATTGCATGCACAGCAGCCTTATAAACTTCAAATTGCTCCTCTTCAGTGGGCAAAGTCTCACGGTCTAAAAAAATAAACTCAGTACGATAGAGCCCGATTCCTTCGGCTCCGTGTGTGTTTACATGACGGACCTCTTCAGGTAATTCTATGTTGGCATGTAATTCCAGGCGATGACCATCAAGGGTTTCGGCAGGAAGCTCGGCAAGTTGCCGTAGCTGTTGCTCCTTCTCCTGAAAGGTTTTCAACTTTTCTGTAAATTCCTGAACTTCAACCTCTGTGGGATTAATGATGACCAAACCCTGAACTCCATCAACAATTATTGTATCACCAGTAGCACAGAGCTGGCTTACTTTGTCCAATCCTACCACAGCTGGTATTTCCAGAGCCTTAGCCATAATGGCTGTATGAGAAGTAGGACCACCACGGTCAGTTGCGAAGGCAATCACTTTTCCATTAATCATATGTGCTGTGTCTGAGGGTCCAAGTTCATTAGCTACCACAATAACTTCTTCTTTAAGTTCATCTAAGATATGGGAGTAAGACTGCCGAAGATTTCTGATGACACGATTAGCAACATCATATAAATCCGCGCCTCGTGCTTTAAAGTACTCGTTGTTTGATTCTTTTAACCGATTGGCAAAATTTTCAATTACTTTATAAAAAACGTAGTCAGCACTTTTTCGCTCCTGACGAATTAAACGAATGGTTTCATCAATAACCAATGGGTCTTCTAACAATAAAATATGTGTATCAAAGATAGCAACGTGCTCGCCTTTAACCTTTTCCTCACTAATCATCTTTTTTATTTCACGTAACTGTTGCTTGGCTTTTTCAACAGCTGCTTTAAATAAAGCTACCTCACGTTCAACATCAACATAGGCAAGAGGTTTCGCTGAAATCTGGTCTAGCTCGGATCGATATAAAAACACCGGACCAATCGCAATACTGGGGGATACGGGTATACCTTTAAGTTGGATGGATTTAGGCATATTATTCTTCGTTAAACTTGTTTTTTATAAGTTCTATGAGGGCAGCCAGTGCTTTTTCGCATTCACTATCCTTTCCTTCCACCTCCAATTTAATTTTTGAGCCTTGAGGTGCAGCCAGCATCATTAGTCCCATAATACTTTTACCATCTACGGTGACGTCATCTTTAATAACTCGCACATCGCAGTTCTTGAACTGGCTTGCGGTCTGAACAAATAATGCACAGGGGCGTGCATGCAAACCATACGTATTCTCTATTTCCACTATTGTACTTTTTACTGGCATTTTCTAAATCTGCATCATCTAAAATAAATTCAAATTAATTATAAACTATTATCTTTTATGACAAGGTGTCAAGCCTTAATCCAGAACATTCAGAAGCCAGATAAAATCATTGACTCGTAGTATAGAACGGAGACAAAATATTTTTTAATATTATATGCTTGATTTACTCCTGGGCCCATAGCTCAACTGGTAGAGCCACCGGCTCATAACCGGTTGGTCCGAGGTTCGAGTCCTCGTGGGCCCACCAAATTTATATCCTATCAAAAAATCTACAATTCTGTATATGGTTTTCCACAACATTATTTCCATTCATCATTGATTATATCTCCTATGCTATCCAATCTTTTATGTTGATTTAGAACGAGAATTATTGAGATTATTTCGTTAATAATGAACCGCCGTGTAAGAGAAATAGTAATCAAAAGCGAAGAGCAACTACTGCGTGAGCTACGGCGCATCAAAATTCATCCGCTAGCTGAGCCAATTTTGCTTAAAAAGGGATTATATAAGTATCTGCTGGTGAAAGATATATCACCCGCTGTAGGAAACATACTAAAACAACAAATGCTATCAGCGGGCGGAGAGGCTGCCGTAGCTCAAGGGTGTGTGGATTGCTCTATTACTAAAACCGATGCCCTGTTAATAGGCACTACTGCCCAGTTACTAACGGTTAAGGAGAAGCTTAAGTCTCAGCCATTTGCTGTTTTTAAGGAAATTGTTGATGGACTGGAAAAAGTATTGTCCGTTGAAAACAAATCCCAGCAATGGCAATGTGGCAAAAGAATTTTCACCACCGGGAGACACCCACTGATTATGGGAGTGCTAAACGTAACACCAGATTCTTTTTCAGATGGGGGAAAATATTTTTCTTTCAATGCAGCTTTGAGTCGCGCAGAAGAATTAATAAAAGAAGGTACAGATATTATTGATATTGGAGGTGAGTCCAGCCGTCCTGGAGCGGTGCCAATAACGGCTGAAGAAGAATTACAACGAGTATTGCCAGTAATTAAAGCCGTAAAAGAAAAATATGATGCAGTAATTTCAATTGATACATATAAGATTGAAGTAGCAGAGCAAGCAATCAATGCTGGAGCTGAGATAGTCAATGATATAACTGGATTACGGCATAGCCCTGAAATGAAGGAGTTAATTGCCCGCACCGGCGTGGGAATAGTCATTATGCATATGCAGGGGACTCCCCAAAATATGCAACAATCTCCTGCTTATGATGATGTGGTTGAGGAGATTGGTGAATTTCTGGAAACACAAATCCTGGAAGCAAAAATCGTGGGAGTAAAAGAGGAACAGATTGTAATTGACCCGGGAATAGGTTTTGGCAAGACATTACAGCATAATCTTGAAATTCTTGCCAGTTTACAACAGATTAAGGGACGATGCCAGCGCCCACTTCTAATTGGCGTCTCACGTAAAAGCTTTATCGGTAAATTGCTGGGTGATCTTCCCCCTGTAGAACGAGTATATGGCAGTATTGGCGCTGCTATTGCAGCCGTGCGAAATGGTGCAGATATTGTCCGCGTTCACAACGTCAGGGCTACCAGAGAAGCTTTGAAACTCTATCAGGAAATAGTAAATTATTCATCGGAGTAGTTATAACTCCTTTTGAATTAAGGAAATGTTTTGCCACCACTTTTGAAACAATAAATATAATAAGCAGGTGAACAAAATGAGAAAGCCATTTATTGAAGGGAAAAAAGTTTTTTTAAGACCAGTGGAGCTGGAAGATGCTGAGTTTATGGCTTATTGTTGTGTCAATAGCCCTGATATCAGACCAACTTTTTTTATCAATTTCCCCACTAATACATTTCAACAGCAGGAATTGATAAAAGGCTTATATAAAGAAAATAAAGAATTTGTTCCGTTTATTATCTGCGAAAAAGAAAGCGGAAGAGCGGTAGGAGTCACAGCCTTTCATCGGGTTGATTTAGTGAGTCGGGCAGCCATCTATTCAATCCGGATTGCTGACGAGGCTGATTGGGGCAAAGGATTTGGAACTGAAAGCACTGCACTGATGGTTGAATATGGTTTTGAAGTATTGAATTTGAATCGGATTCAACTGCACGTTTCCGTTGAGAATGTTGGCGGCATAAAGGCATACGAACGGGCGGGCTTTAAAAAGGAAGGTCTACTGCGTCAGGCAATGTATCGTAACAATAAATATTATGATTTTTACGTAATGGGCATTTTACGAGAAGAGTATTATCAGCAAAAAGAAAAATCTGCTAAATAAATTTAACCACAAATAAAAATGCACCAGGATTACTTCCTATCCCGGTGCAATAAAATAAAAAAAATCCATCCTTTACCTTACGCCATTAGCTGAAATTTCATTGCTTCTGATAAAGAACACCAGGAGAGGAGCAATCCATATAGTCCGACGTGTTGATACCATATCTGTTACCATAGTCGCGCCATCATCTTTAGCTGCTTTTGTCAACATCGCAGCAACGCAATCAAGATTGACGGTGTCTTTGAAAAATGCGGAGCTCAGCGTAACACCTTTTTCAGACAACGAGAATTCCTTTTCGGTATCACCGGTGATTAAAGGAATGCTGAGCAGGTAAATTCCCCAGTTCTGTGCATTATAGTGTGCTACGTTGGTCTTACCGGATTCAGTGAGATACAGGCCATTGAAGTTTTTAGCCTTTTCAATAGAGGCACAACCTGCCAGACCCACAATCACCAGAAGAATAAGTGACAAAATCCCCACTACTTTTCTCATTCTTAATTCCTCCCTTCTAAAAAGAATTTAATTACAATTACTTTAACTGTAGTTTATTTACTTACAAGTTTCAATAAAAAAGTGTTTTTTGATTCAATTATTGTAAATTAGCACTTCATGAAAGTTGATGATTTTTAATAATACGGTTTTCATCACCTTTTGTATTGAACTCAAGGTCAATAGTTGCAAGGATGATGTGCTACTACTCCGGTTTTTTCATAAGTGTAGGACAAGCATCCTGCCAGTAGCTCAAAGTAGGATGGGCATCTTGCCTGTCACTCAAAGCAGGACGAGCACCTTGCTCGTTGCTTAAAATACAGGCAAGACGCCTGTCTTACTATATCAATATTTCATCTCTAACATCTCGTGATAGCAATTACTCTCAAACAAATTAAACGGCTGTTCCGTGACAAATAGTGAAGAATGAATAAATATTATGGAGTTAACGAAATAATGGCTGTGGTAGGTGTTTCATCCTGCCTTGGAATATATATAGGTCGTGTGAGGTCTGCCATACGGATAGCCGCCAGCTCACTCTGCGAACTATGGGGAAAAGAGGTCAGAATTTTTTCATACATTTTTTGCGCAGTTTCTTTTTTATTGAGCATCTCGCTGGTTAGCCCGAGGTTCATATATACACGGGCTAAAAAGGGATAATTGGGAAACTTTTCCACAATCAAGAGAAGAATTTTTTCTGCTTCATCAAATTTGTTGTTATCAATGAAACACTGTGCCAGCGTTTCATACACAACGGGGTCATTTTTTGCCTGTTCTGATTGCAAGAGCATCCCCTTTAAGAGCACCACCGCTTTATCATATTGTTTCTCTTGCATCAGACATTTTGCTACATATATTCGCGAGGAAAGAGCGAATGTCCCTTGAGGATTTTTGCGTGCGAACTTCAAAAACAGATTAAGGGCTTGTTTATAATTCCCTTTAATAAATTCAATTTCAGCCAGTTTATATTCTGCCAGATTAGCCCACTTTGAGTCAGGATAACGCTTAACGAGTTGAAGTAATAGCTCTCGCTCGGATTCCTCGTTACTCTCTAATAAAGCTGAAAAATATAGAGCAAATGGAGACTGCTCACTAACAGGCAGTTCAGCTGCCAGTTTTTGTAAGGCAGTTTTTGCCGTCTCAATGTTTCCTTTTCTTAACAAGTTAAACGCATCAAGCACTTGCAGTTCAATGCTATCAACTGGTGTATGGGTTGGCTTAACAATGATAAAAATTCCTTCTTCTTCCGGAGTTATCGGCGTAGGAGCCGGAGTTTGCGGCATTACAGAAGAGGTCAAGATATCTTCAACTTTTATTTCAGTACTGAAAATATCATCAACAGTTACCACCATTTCATCACCGGCGCCATCAGGCTGGGCTATGGCAAGTGATAGCAATAAGGTAAAAATAATCGTTAAAAAAATGTTCTTAACGAAGGGCATTTCCCTCTTATTATAACTTAAATTTTATGGCATAGAGTTTCCCCGCGCAATCACCAACATAAAGTATTCCTTTATTAATGACTGGTGAGGAAAAGATATAGCCATTTTGCAGTGAAAATTGCCATTTTAGTTGCCCGGTTTGACAATCTACGCCATAAAGATTACCACCAATGCTACCGAGAAATGCAGTCTTCTGGTATATTACCGGGGATGAATCAAACACAAGGTCTAAAGCTGAAAGTGATTTGAATGGTGTGGCGAAACGCAATTTCCCATCATTTACATTGAATGAGATTAAATGCCCGGTAATGCTGCCAAAGAAAACAGAATTCTCAAAATAGGCTCCGCTATTATAACTTGGCTTTGATTCATCAGTTCCAGGAAAATTCCATAATCGCTTGCCGGTCTCTATATCCAGACAATGAGTAGTGTAATTGTGTGCAACAAAGATTACTTTATTCTCAACAATTAGCGGATTACTGGTTGCCGGTGCATATAAGGGATTAGCTGAAATTTGTTCTTTCCAGATTAATTTACCATCGTTAATGTTTAGGCAATAAAAATAACCATCCCACGAGCCAAAGAGTATTTTATCACCGGCGACAGCAGGCTTCATTTTAATCAGTCGCCCGGTTGGGAATTCCCAGAGTAAAGTGCCATCTCTTTTCGCAAGCGCACGTAATTTAAAATCTCCTGCTCCAAAGAAAACCTTATCCCGGCTTACTGTTGCAGATGCCAGTACAGGAGCACCCACGGGATAACACCATATAGTTTTCCCCGTTCTGGCATCAAGGGCGTAAAAATTGCCATCTAACGAGCCAGTATATACCACATTCTTTTCAACTGCCGGAACTGCGATGACCTCTGCGCCGGTTTTAAATTGCCACAGTAATTTGCCATTTTTTGAATTGATACAATAAATATTTCCATCATTTGAGCCAAAGTACAAGCGTTTCCCGCTGATTACAGGCGAGGATTGGATGGCTGCTTGTGTCTGAAACGCGAAGAGCACTTTATTCTTCCTGTGAGGGATTTCAAATCCGGTCATTTTGCGCCATTCACCGGACTTTTCTGAACTTAATCTAACTACAACTTTATGATTACCGGGAGAAAGTTCCCGATAGGGTATTTGTTCAGCAAAAAGCCCGGAACGAACTTGTTTTAAAGGTTTAAACTCCCTGGAGGAATTCAAGGTATATGAACAGGTAGAAGCATTATCTGTAATATTGGTGGTGACTACCAGCGTATAATCATTTTTTGAAGTAACTGGAAGAATGGTGATTTCTGGTGGAGCAGATTTCTTAAGCGGTATGACCATATCACGATTTAAAGCATTACTCTTAACTGAGCCTGAATAAAGGGTTAAAGTCTGGCTGGTAACTTCTACAAGGCGAAAGCCCTGTTGTTGCATTGTAGCTGCTGTGGTTGCAAAATGAATTCCGTTCACACGCCAGATTTTATGCTGATGGATATGTCCCATAAGCACCAGAACAACATTATACTTCTCAATGGTTTGTAACAGCTCATACTCATTATCAATATAGAGATTTTCCAGAAACGGGGGATGATGAAAGGCGATAATTACAGGTTTATCCTCTGATTGCCGTCTTAAATCTGCTTCTAGCCAATCCAGATCTTTTTTCTCAAAATGTGCATATTGTTCTATTAGCATTGAGGAGTCTAACACAACAAAATGAACGCCGCCATAATCAAAAGAAAAATTTGTTTCACCAATCAATCGGCGAAAATTTTGTTTTCCGGCATTTGACCCGCTGGCGTTGTAAAATTTCAGCCGGGGTATAAAAGTATTAATGATTTGATTATATGCTTCAAATTCCTCAGGGTAGCCATATTCAGTAATGTCTCCCGTGTTAATAACAAAGACGGGGTTAAGTGGAAGTGTCAAAATATGATTAAGGACAGATTTTAAATCAAGAATATTCTTCTCGGAGAGGATATGTGTATCAGAAATATGGGCAAAGCAAAAATGTTCTGGTGCGGATGAATACGCACAAAATGAAATAAAGAAAATCAGCAGAAATATTATAACCCCCAAAACTATTCGTCCCTTTTTCATCGTGTCTCTCTACTCTCCATTCTTAAAAAATAATAATTTCTTATCTTCCAGAGTCATTAGAAATCCGTCAATTATTTTGTTCTCCTTGAAATTTGCTCTGGTTCTTTATTTTGTTCAATCTGTCAAAAAAATATTAAACCAGCGCCAGGTTTCTGGGTGCATAAAGTTTGCTTTTAGTCTGCCAGCACGATACCCGAGCTCTTTTGCCAGGATGAGGTTAATATCATTTAATTTTTCGCGGGAAAGCAGGAACCAAAATGGTAGACGTACGAAAATAATTTTCATCGTGCGCCGATAAGTCCAGGGCATCAGCCACAGACGCTGTGCCAATTCTTTTTTCCCTAACTGTGAATAATGTTTCAAGAAAACCCGGGTTTCATTAACACCATACTCATAAAACTGATGAAATATGCCAGCAGGAGAAACAGGATGTAAATGCCAGACAACATTGTCAGGCAAATATGCCATTTTTATCCCGGCAAAATGTGCGCGCCAGCCCCAGTCTGTATCTTCTGCGGTCTGTAATTCCGTGTCAAATAAGCCAATCCGGTCAAATACGTCACGACGAATTAAGGCATTGGCGGTGATGACGAATGGAAATAGCAACATCTGCCCGGACATTGCCTCAGCTTGAGACAAAATTCCTTCTGCAATAAAAAACCTTTGCATATCTGGTGATAGCGCAATGCTTTCCACTCTGCCCCCAAAAATTCCCATCTCTGGATTCTGAGTTGCATTAATTACAAACTGCCTTAACCAGCCAGGCTGGACTATACAGTCTGAATCAGTAAACGCAATGTATTCTCCCTGGCTGGCGTTTACACCTGCGTTACGTGCAAAAGCACGCCCCTGATTGGGCTCTGTAATAATTCGCACTGGATACTTCTCAGCAATACGCCGTGAATTATCAGGCGAATTGTTATCCACAATTATTATCTCCCGTTTTGCTTCTGGATAATCCAGTTGCATAATTGAATCAAGACATCTCGCCAGCGTATGTTCAGAGCGGTAAATGGGTACTACCACACTTATTAAAGGTAAATCCTTATCTTCTAATACTCCCCTTTCGGGGGAGGCGGTGGATGACAACTGTATGGCTGAATTACTCATCAGGGTGGCTACGAGTTTAGCTTCTTTTGACGAAAACCTGGTTTTAACAACCTGTCTAATTATGAGAGCTCCTATCAGTGTGATTAAATAATATAGTG
>CAYRXI010000057.1:1284-3332 GCA_964428255.1 uncultured Candidatus Sumerlaeota bacterium | reverse complement strand
GGCGAGTTAGTAAATCCAGAATCCGAATTAATCCGGATTGTTCTAAAGTTTTTGCGCCTGCCAGCGTTTTTACCAGAGGTTTTCCACTTTTCTCAAACCAGGCTTTAAAGTCAAATCGTTGCTGGGCTAATAACTGTCCTTGCTTACTAATTGAGAGATACAATTCACTATTATTAAAGATAGACCAGATTTTTTCGACTGCAGAAATTGGTTCCTCCGGGTTAATAAAGACTATATTTACTCCGTCTTGAAACGGGAGTCGGGTTAGTGCTGAAGTCGGAATATTTAAACAGGGCATCCCCGCTGCTAAAGCCTCTAACAGGCAGGTGCGAACCTCTGTATCTGCTACCACAGAGTCTCTTGCCAGTTGCACTATCTGAAAATGAGCAGTTCGCATTAATTCTTTTACCCTACCCTGTTCAATGCGCCCCAGCCATTTCACATAAGGTTGCTGTAAAAATTTACTTAATTCTCGCTTAATCTGTTTTTCTCGTCTTGAAATTTCAATGCCCAGGAAATTCAAGCTCGTAGGATAAAGATTACCGGCGACGATTACCTGCACCGGGCATTTTTTCTGTAGTTCAGCTATAATAGGCGCTATTCGCTCCAACCCGTGCCACCAGAGTAGCTCTCCGTGGTAAAATAAAGTCAGAAGTTGTTCTTTACGTGATTCAGGTTTGCGGGGGGGGATAAACCATAACTCATTATCAACAAAATTTTGAATGCCCATTAATTTTCGGGGCGTGATAAAATACCGCCTAGCAATGTGCATACGTGACTCAAGCAGTAGAACTTTTGTGCTTAAGCGCACCATTAAGAAATTTAGAAAATACAATAGCGGGGTTATAAAAAAATTATCGCAGAGATCCACAATATCTGTGGTGAAAACATTTATTATCGGCACGCCATAAAATTTGGCTGCCAGCATTGAACCCAGAAGGCGTAGCGAAAAACACGGATGGTCAAATTTTGTGATATTGATAACGGCGAGTTGAGCCTGCTTAACTTCACCAGCAAAACTCCTAAATGAATCAGCCTGTGTGACCTCAAACTCATTTTCTGCAGAGAGAAAGCGGTAAAAATTCTTTGCCACTACATCTACTGGCTGCAAAAAAATAATTTTAATCTTATCGCTCATTATAAAAGTGCGTGTTTTTATTCTCCGTTAGACATATCATTTCAATTTTAAAAGACGTTTTTTATTATCGCTTATCCGATCTTAATAAACGTCATTAAACTTACTTAAGAAATCTTTTATGTATATCATTTACTGCCGAGCAATTAGTTTATATATTTTTTTAAAACGTTTGTTTTGCTTAAAATGCTTGAAAATTATTGCATGTAGAGAGACATCAAACTTGCGAGCAATTAGCATACATTTAGCTCGCAAAATAAAATAAACCCTTCCATCAGTGATTTCATCCAGCGTCTCAAAATTCCCCTGCCCTTTACTGATGATTATATCACTTGAATCAATCAGACGGCGCACCCTGTCCGACAGTAAAGGCAATGGCATTCCTATCGCCGCTATCCCGGTGTCAATCACCTGTGCTACCTCTGTTAACCCGACTGAGTGAGCGTCTTCAAGTGTGGCGTCATTGAGTATAGGACTGCCCCGCACACAGGCAATCAACTCTATATCCGGCCGCTCCCGTTTCATTTCCTGCATAAACACCTTATCAAATACGATTTCCCCGGCGTTATCACAGGCATAAAATATACATTTAGCCCGCATAAACGCTCGCCGAAAATCGGCGAAATCATCTATCGCTATCGGTAATTTCATATCTGCCCTGAGTTCAGCAATAACATCTGGAATCCTGCCCTGACCACAATCAATAATATTCCCTACTACTGCTAGTTTTGCCGCAGTATGAAGTCTATCCCTACTCCGCTCTAATAAACGCCTTATTTCCGGCAGTAATTTTAGCGCTGATTTGTTTTGTTTCTCTTTGATGGCTCTATACGGGTCCGGATTGCCGGTGATTTTGTGCACTATTGCATAGGCTTTGGTTGATAGCGCTGCGGGTGTAACGTTCCAACCTGCT
>CAYRXI010000057.1:0-1254 GCA_964428255.1 uncultured Candidatus Sumerlaeota bacterium | reverse complement strand
CATTACTTCCCGTAGCACCTGTTCATGCTTTCGCTCATCACTCGTGGCAATTCTGGCAGTATTTAAAACCTGTTTCACAACACAGGCGACACAATCCAGCTCTCGTTTCATAAATGCTTCTCCACCATTACCGATTAAACAAGATTAATATTATTGTTGCTTTAATCGACTCAGGCAAATATTTTACCTTATCAGTTTTTTATTTTTTGTATTAAGGAGTTAAAAATGGCAAAAAAATATACTGATTTTAAAGGCGCCACTGCAGAACTCAAAAAAGCAATGCAACAATTGAAGGCTGAAGAAATCACTCTGGTGGCAAATCCTTCATATATTTATCAGCCATTTGACATTTATATAATGGCACCGAAGATTACCAAACCCCTGCCCAAACTTCTGGCAATCGTCAAAGATATGGATGGCACCACTACAACCACAGAGCCTCTGTGTCTTCACTCGCAGGAATATATGCTGCGGCGAATCACAGGCAGGATGAGCAAAGCCGAATGGCAGGGACTGGACCGTGACCGGGACTACCCGCATATAATTGGAAACTCTACGACCAAACATATCGAGTACCTGATGCGTACCTATAAGTCAGATATCCATCGCGATGAATTCCTGAAAGCCTTCATTCACTCAGCTATCTGGACACTGGCGGTGGGCAAAGATAAACAACGACAACGAGAAGTAAGAACCAATTTGGTGACTTTGGGCCTAGAGAAAATTCTGGAAGAACCACCAGTAAAAACGCTGTTTAATGCTACCACATTTGATGAGGCCACAGCATTAAAACTGGCTGAATCACTGGCGCTCCGGTATAAAAACAAATTCAGACTGAACGATTTTAATAATGAGGTGCGGGCTGCAATTGATATTTATTATCAACGCTACCACTACATCCTTTCATTGATTGCACAGGGCAAAGGCGAGCAGATGGCAAAAGAATTCGGCTTGCCGGCTGGCAGACATCTCGTTGAGCCAATGCCTGGCGTTGCAGTCTTTATTTCTGCTGCCAAAGGCTGGCTCGGCGCTGACCTCGCCCTGTTTTATGATGAGATGGTTAACTTTTTACTCAATCACCCCCGGTTAAAATACAAAAAGCAAAATTTTGCACAGGGAAAAGCTAAACTGCGAAAACTCGGCATCTATCTGGCTAAAAATCCGGTTAAAATCGTTGTCGTCACCTCGTCCATTTTTTATGAAGCCAATATTGTACTAACTGAAGTCTTCTCCTTAATGCGCAAGCAGATTGAA
>CAYRXI010000056.1:11603-19316 GCA_964428255.1 uncultured Candidatus Sumerlaeota bacterium | reverse complement strand
CGCCGGCTACCGGTTATTACGTCCTCGCCGCTAGGCTAAATTACAAGACCCAGTGGCGCGTCAACACTTTGCTAAGAAGCGGAGCGAGGTGGAACTGTGGTTTGCCGATGAGACCGGCATCGAAGGTGACCCACGCCCACGACGCCGTTGGGCACGCAAGGGTTCACGACCGCAGGTCGGCTATTATGGCAAGCATCTTCGCGCCAACATCGTCGGCGCCGTATGCCCGCCTACGGGAGAGCTAGAAGCCCTGGTGGTGTCGCATAACGACCGCGAGGCGTTTCAGGCGTTTTTAGACTACCTCGCTCAGCAAACATCACACCAAAAGGAGAAGAGCATTATTGTGGTGTTAGATAATGCCACTTGGCACCAGCTACAACCGCTCTATTTGCCCCTGTATAGTTCAGACCTCAATCCGATCGAAGATTTATGGAAGTATATCAAAGAACAGTCTTTCACCGATTGGGTCGCAAAAACAGAGGATGCACTCTACGAACGCATCTGTTAGGCAATTAAATCATTGCTACAAGACCCAGCTACGGTAACGTCAATTACTGACGTCTATTCTAAACAAAAAGGAAAATAATTTTGCGAAATAGTATATTTTATATATTTTAAGTACTACTGTTGTTTTGAGTTTATTAAAACATTTTTAGAATCTCTTGCTTTGAATCACAATTTAAGAATTCAAATAAAAAAGGAGATAGGAACATTTTATTTACCTATCTCCTTTATTCGAACTGTTATTATTGGTTTATCTTTTTATACCAACTTCTGCACTCGCAACATCTACTGTTTGCTTTATTGCAAACTTAATTTTCAAGTAGCTACATTTATCCTTTTCATTATTACTGTTGCATTAATATCTGTATTTAGCCGTTCTAGCATTATATTGCAATACCAGCTTGTTCTCGCGTGAGAAATACACATTTCCTGAACGTTCTAACTTCATTTCAATAGCTACTGCTGGTGAGGTTATATCAATGTTAGCTCTTTTCAATTGTAATGATAATTTATTCTTCTCAGGATATATCTTTATGATTAACTGTGCATTAGGTCCATAATCCGGTATAGATTTTTTCAGATAATAATACTTATTAATGCCACTGCATCCTATTAACCATCCGTCAGTTGGTGTTATTCTAAGATCAACAAATGTAGGTTGAGTCTGAGATAGTGTTAGTATTAATATATCCGTTGTAGCGTCAAATTTTATTGAGTTTTTGGCAAAGAACCGAGCAGCTAACCTGAGATTATCTCTATTGGGTGAAGTTCCTGTTCTGGATAAATCGTTTATAATAAGTGAATCTACAAATAGCTCTTCACTAATATACAAGTCTTTACCGATATTGAAAGTATAGCCTGATTCTGGACGTCTCTTCGGTACAGGTTTAATTACTACATCGTCAACAAATGCCCCACTCATCATCCAAATTTCCATTTCTTGCAAGCCTATAGGTATTTTACTCTTATAATCAAGATTCCGTGTTGATAAAGCAAATCTAGAACGTGAACTACCACCAATATTAATCAAGAAGGTGCCTTTTCTATTAGAATCAATGTAAGTCCATTTAGCTCCACGGCTTGGAGGTCTCCAGTAAGGTGCACCTGGAGATAATGTTTCTGAGACATAAGCTCCATTAGGCCCAAAACTATAAACAATAGGATTAACCAAAGGTTCAATTATACCAACTTCAGCATTGAATTCACCTCTAAGTAACATTCTATCACGATTCAGGTATCTTTGCTCAAAGCAAAGATCCCAACAAGTAACTCTGAATGGCTCCATTGAAATCGGAGTAATTGTTGGTGTAGGAGTAGGTGTTTCTGTTGGAATTGGGGTAGGTGTCTCAGTAGGTAATGGAGTAGGTGTTTCTGTTGGAATTGGAGTAGGAGTAATTGTGGGTGTTAAGGTAGGTACTGGAGTAGGCGTGAATGTAATTGTCGGAGTCGGTGTAGCTGTGGGTGTTAAGGTAGGTACTGGAGTAGGCGTGAATGTCGGAGTTGGAGTTGGAATAGCTGGATGAATCGTAAATATTCCATCAACCGTGTTTACAGTTAAGGGGTTATTGTTTTCATCACTTGCTAAACAATTCAAAAGTTCCATATTTAGTATCGTCGTTACGTAAATTCCTGGTGACACATTATAATAAATCGTCAGGATAGGACCTGTTCCAGGAGCAATGTATTGTGCTGAAGTTGAGAATATCACGACTTTAATGCTTCCATCTCCCAATTCATTAGCACTAACCGTAAAGCCGGATGCACGAGTAGGATCTGCTTCTGGTGTCTGCGTACCTAACTGAATTTTATCTGGATTATCGCGCAATATAAACTCAACTCCCTTGACATTAACTGTATTCTCCAGACTGATTTTAACCGGCACATTGACAGAGCCAGATATTCCCTCTGCATTCTCCACCTTTAAAGTCACCGTTTCAATAGGTGTGGGAGTAGGAGTTTCAGTAGGTACAGGTGTTGGTGTCTCAGTTGGAACTGGCGTGGGCGTCTCAGTGGGTACAGGTGTCGGCGTTTCGGTAGGTACTGGCGTTGGAGTGTCTGTTGGTATAGGTGTTGGTGTCTCAGTTGGAACTGGCGTGGGCGTCTCAGTGGGTACAGGTGTTGGCGTCGGGGTATCTGTCGGTATTGGTGTAAGTGTCGGTGTTGGAGTAGGTGTTGGTATTACTGGATAAACTGTAAATTGTCCATCAATTGTATTTGCGGTAAGAGGATTATTATTTTCATCACTCACTTTCCATTTTGTTATCTTCATATCAAGAGTGGTAGTCGTATAAATCTCTGAAGAAACGTTATAGAATAATTTCAATATAGGACCAGTGCCAGGAGCAATTAAGGCCCCTTGTGGTGAACAAATCACTATCTTGACGCATCCTTCTCCTGTTTCAATTGCTTGAACAACAAATTCTACCGCTCGCGTAGGGTCTGCCTCAGGAGATTGACTTCCAAGTTGAATTTTATCCGGTTCATCACACACTATCATTTCAATACCAGAAACATTCATTGGGTTTTCCAAACTTATCTCAACTGGAACATTAATACTACCAGCTGTCCCCTCCGCATTTTCTACCTTTAAAGTCACCGTTTCAATAGGTGTGGGAGTAGGAGTTTCAGTAGGTACAGGTGTCGGCGTTTCGGTTGGTACTGGCGTTGGAGTCGGTTCAGGTATACTTATTGTGAAATCTTCGTCACTTGTATCAAAAACCTCCGGGAATTCATTAGATGTTATCTTTATTTTGTAATCACTTCCGGCAGGAATATCATTTGGGATGGTCCAACTATATGGTATATCATCAATTGGATATAAATTATCTATATTTCGGTATACTGTTTCTGCTTTTAATAAGTCTATCGCTATAAATGAACCGGCATTTGTGCTACTCCAGATAATATCGTACGTAGAACCTCTTGCCCAGTCCTCTCCACCATTCGGAACAATAACTACTATATTTCTTACTATCGGCGTTTCGGTAGGTACTGGCGTTGGAGTGTCTGTTGGTACAGGTGTTGGTGTCTCGGTTGGTACAGGTGTTGGAGTTTCTGTAGGAACAGGTGTCGGAGTTTCAGTAGGCGTGGGGGTTGGGGGGGTGATTATTGTAAAATTATTATCACTGGTGTCAAAAACTCCAGGGAAATATTTAGATGTTATCATTATTTTGTAATCACTCCCGGCAGGAATATTATTCGGGATATTCCAGATATATGGGGTATCATTTATATTATGAAGAGGGACAATGTTGAGATATAATGTCTCAGCTTTTAATAAATCTATAGCAACATATGAACCGGCATTAAAACTAACCCAGGTTATCGTCTCAGTGGTGCCTGTCTGCCAGGTTTCTCCACCATTAGGGACAATTACTGTGATATTTTGTTGAGCATAGGAAGTAATAGAAAATAAAGGGAAACAAACAATACAAATAACCAATAATACTTTTTTCATAACAAACTTTCCTGACATTTTTTCCTCCAGATTTTTATATCTTAATATATGTACTTCTCTTTACAATTTCCACTTAAGGTCTATTCAAAACAATATCTATCAGCATTAAAATATCAATTATATTAATCTCACTATCATCATTTATGTCTCCAGTTTGGAGTTCATATGGTGTTGGAGCAGGCGGTTTACCAAGAACGATGTGAATCAATCGGATAATATCAAATATATCAATTTCACCATCTGCATTTAAATCGCCTTTACCCAAGATAAATATCCCATTAACTAAATCAACTGGAATCGGATTGTCATTTTCATCTACAGCACTACACTCGGTAATCTCCATATTTATCAAAGCATTTTCAGGTGCACCAGGCTTAACATCATAATATAAAATTGCAATTGGACCACTTCCTGGCATAATAACTTTACCTTCTGAGGAACTGATTAATACCCTTAAGCAACCATCATATTCTTCAGCTACCACTGAAAATCCTGGAGTACGAACTGAATGTGGTATGGGAGGCTTCCCTTTATCTAATAAATCAGGGATATCACAAAGCGCAAATTGAATCTCTCTTACCTTAATTCCATTCTCTAAACTTATTTTAACCGGAGTGTCTATATCTCCAGCCAACCCAAAAGTCCTTTCAACTTTTAATATCACCTGAGTGGGTGCAGGTGTTGGGGTAGTAGTGGGTAAAGGAGTTGGGGTCTCGGTTGGCATAGGTGTTACTGTTTCTGTTGGCACAGGTGTTGGTGTCTCGGTTGGTAATGGTGTGGGGGTCTCGGTAGGAGCTGGCGTAGCTGTTTCTGTGGGCAAAGGTGTTGGTGTTTCTGTTGGCACTGGTGTGGGCGTTTCCGTTGGTAATGGCGTGGGGGTCTCTGTTGGCATCGGGGTCGGTGTCATCTCATATGAAATTATTGTAAAATAATCGTCACTGGTATCAAAAACCTCCGGGAATTCATCTGATGTTATTCTTATCTTATAATCATTATCTGCCGGAATATTATCCGGTATTATCCATTCGTAAATCCCAGAATTAGGATATGAATTAACTATTGTCTGATAAAAATCTTCTGTTTTGAGTAAATCTATTGTTACTAAATCACCTGCATTATAACTCTTCCATTCTATTTGTTGGAGTGAACCCTGCTCCCAGTTCTCTCCGCCATTCGGTGAAAGAATCTCTATACTTCTTATTATTGGCGTTTCTGTCGGAACTGGTGTAGGGGTCAAAGTAGGTGTTGGCGTTAAGGTTGGGGTAGGCGTTGGAGTAAATGTCGGAGTTGGTGTTGGGGTTAGAGTAGGCGTTGGAGTAAATGTTGGAGTAGGTGTAGGTGTTCTGGTTGGGGTGGGCGTGGGAGTGATTGTTGGTGTGGGAGTTGCAGGCGCTGCAATTATTGTAAAATTGTTATCACTTGTATCAGAAACTCCCGGAACATCCACAGAAGTTACCCTTATTCTATAATCACTTCCCGCCGGAATACTAGCTGGTATACTCCATTTATAAGGTGTGTCACTAATTGGCCAGAGATCGTCTATATTTTGATAAGGTACTCCGCCTTTTAATAATTCTATTCTTACCTCACCCAAAACATTTAAATAAGTCCAGATGATGTCTTCTTGAGTCCCTGCCTGCCAGACTTCTCCACCATTTGGTCTGACGACAGTAATATTAGGTGTAGTTTGGGTAAAGGTTAAAACACTGATTAATATAAAAACAACAGATACCAATACAACTCCCTTTTTAACTAAACTTTCCTTACTCATTTTCTCCCTCTCTTAAAATTAATTATCTATAAGCCACAAACTATGGCCTGCTTAATACAATATCCACCAGCATTATAATATCAATTATATTAATCTCACCATCATCATTTATGTCTCCTGCAATTAACTCATCTGGACTCGGTGCTGGAGGATTACCAACAACAATATCAACTAAACGTAAAATATCAAACAGATTAATTTTCCCATCATTATTTAAATCGCCCTTACCTAATATTAATTTACCATCAACTGGAAGCACAGGAATCTGATTGTAGTCTTGATCTCCAACCACTAAACAATCAATAAGCTGCATATCAATAACCGCTTGAGCAGGTGCATCTGGCTTAACATTAAAGTATAAAACTGCCACAGGCCCACTACCGGGTAAAATTACTTTTCCTTCCAAGGAGTATATCAACACTAAAATGCATCCATCAGACTCTGTTGCTTCTACTGAAAAACCAGCAGCCCGTATTGAATGCGGAATAGGAGGTTTGCCTTTATCCAATAAATCAGGCACGTCACAAAGTTTAAACTGAATACCCCTCACATTCATCTCATTCGCAAGACTTATATAAACTGGCACATTAGTCTCACCTTTAAGACCATAAGCTTTCTCTACTTTTAATGTCACTTGAGTAGGAATGGGTGTTGGTGTTGGAGTTTCTGTGGGTATCGGCGTTGGAGTCTCTGTTACAATTGGAGTTGGTGTTGGTAACTCTGGTGTTGGTGTTGGTGGTGGCGTGGGCGTAACTGTTGGAGTTGGCGTTGGTGTAAATGTTGGAGTAGGAGTAAGCGTTGGGGTTGGAGTTGGTAAAAATTCACTTATTGCAAAATTACCATCACTGGTATCAAAAACAGACGGAAATTGATTGGAGGTTATCTTTATCTTATAATCACTCTCGGATGGGATATCCAGAGGAATAGTCCAAAGATATGGTGTCTCAGAGTTAGGAAATGAAGCAACTATATTTCGATAGATAGTTTCAGACTTTAATAAATCTATTGCAACTGTATCTCCAGCATTCATACTTGTCCATCTTATATTCTGAGTTGTACCTTTTACCCAAGTCTCTCCCCCATTGGGTGATATCACAGTTATACTTCTTGTCTGAGCAAAGATTATAAAAGGAAAGGACAACAAGAAACAAAATACTACTAATTTACGAGCATTAATAAAAATTAAATTTCTCATCTTATTCCTCCTTCGCCATCTTCTTAAAACGACACAAATATTTAAAATTACTTATGTTCAATGTGTTTTCTCGCTATCAATCCAATAAAATTAAACTTAAAATAATAATCGCAATTTAAATTTGCCATTATCATATTAATTTAACGTTTTATAGGTCAATAAAATTTTTATATTTTTTTATTTTTCTACCAAAATTGGGGAAACTATCATTTTCCTAAGAATTACCACAACGTTATTTAAATTGCATAACACGGCGTATTAGTCCCTTTAAACCTGCTACTGGTTTCACGTTCTCTAATTGAGCATAGATACGTTCTATTTCATTTAAAATCTGTTTACCGCTTATCCGCAATTTATTATCAGGTGCATTGGCTGGCTTACTTGTGACCCAGCCAAGAAACTCTTGCATAGTTATATAAAATGAATATTTCTGCCTGACATAATTTCTCCCCATTTCGCCAATTTGTCTCAACTCTAAATTGTTTTTTTCTGCCATAGCAAGAACAACCGTTGCCAGTGATTCCGGCTCATCTGCTTTAAATCCAAAAACAACCCCCTGTGTTATAAGTTTAGCTACCAGCTCGCAAAAACTGGTGCTAACAACCGGTAGTGAATTATTCAAAAAATGTAGAATTCGATTGCGACTTCCCAATTCCGCTTCATACACCTGTCTGTCGATGCTAATCCCGATATTAGCTGCTTTAAAATAAGCGGGAATCTGGTGATTGGGCACCCAACCTTTTAAGATAAATCGCCCCTTAAATTTTGACGTTGAAACTAACTGAC
>CAYRXI010000056.1:0-11593 GCA_964428255.1 uncultured Candidatus Sumerlaeota bacterium | reverse complement strand
AAACTCGCTCATTATATTGAGGTGTTGCACCTCCAAGTGATAAATACTTAATTTTAGGATTCCTTTCCATTGCCAGCTCTAATCCACTCACCAGTGTTTTAACATCGGTCCAGGTGTTATATGAGCCAGCCCATAAAATGACAAAGTCATCGGAGGAAAATTCGGTGCCGCGGAGTGCTGGCAGGCATTCTGCCTCATAGCTAATCTCCTCTTCCTTATCTATGCCACAGGGAATTATATGAACAAACTCATATCCTGCTGTATGCCGGTTAAGGCGACCACAAAATGCCAGTTGTCCTATCACTGCAAAACGTTGAGCTGCTGAAACGACGGAGAATTTATCTGCCAGAGTTAATGCCTTCCGATATAATTTCCAGACGTGAAATAATTCTGTGTCAGTATCAATATCCTGATATATTTGCGCCTTAGCTTGAATCTCAGCTAATGCATCGCCAAAGAAGTCTACCCACACTGGTGCATATTCTCTGAAATCAACAGCCGTGCTGGCCGGCAAAAGTGTGCCAACTCCTGCAATCACATCTGGTTTAAAGGTAGCAATCAGGTTTCTAATTGTGGTGCCATCTGTAAAAACGTCATAATGGAGGTTATAATACTTTATATTATCCAGCAAAGATGCCTGATAAAATTTTGTCGGGAGAGGAGTTAAATACGCACCTTCGTTGCGTAAGCAGATTAACAAAACTTCGCTGGCAACTTTGGCACTCATTTTAGCGAATTGCCAGGTACGGATTCCGGGACCGGTAGTAATTTGTTCGTTTTCAACTGGTAAGGGAGCTGCGCCCAATATGGCAATTCGCATCAATGTTTTCTCCTAAAGTTGATGATTTAGACGTGTTTCAATTTTTTATACCATTCTACTGTAAGCTGCAAACCTCGCCTGAAGTCAACCAGTACTTCATATCCAATCAGTTCTTTTGCCTTTGTAATATCAGCCAGAGAGCGCCGAACATCTCCTTTTCGGGGGGGAGCAAAAGTGGGCTTAATATGAGTTTTGCCTGTAAATTCCTTTAGCCACTCCAACACTTCCAAGAGATTATAGGTGGCACCACAGGCAATATTAATTACCTCACCATTTCCGACCTTCTCTGAAAAAGCTGCCAGTAAATTAGCAGAACATACATTTTCTACGTAGGTAAAATCCCTACTCTGCAAACCATCACCATAAATTACTGGTGATTCATTTTTGAGAAGAGCAGTAACAAATCTCGGGATCACCGCGGCATACTGACTTTCAGGGTCCTGATAGGGACCAAAGATATTAAAATATCGTAGACTAACTGTCTGCAAACCAAAACACTCGGCATATGCGCGACAATAATATTCACCGGCAAGTTTGGAGACCGCATATGGACTTAAAGGCTGTGGAATTTGCGTTTCAACCTTTTTGTCTGTGGGCTGATTACCATATGCCGAGGAGGAGGCTGCATAAATCAGACGCCGAATTTTATGTCTGCGTGCTGCCTCCAAAACCGTTATCGTCCCGCTTACATTTATATCATTGGTTAAGGCTGGATTCTCCAGCGAACGTGGAACAGACGGCAAAGCTCCCTGATGCAACACATAGTCCATATCTCTCATTGCGCTTCCAACGGTTTCTTCATCTCTAATGTCACCCATGATTAATTCAATTTTATTCATCACATCTGCCAGATTTTCCCTTTTCCCTGTAATAAAATTATCAATAACTCTCACATTATGCCCACGTTGAAGGAGATATCGCACTAAATTTGAACCAATAAAACCGGCACCACCCGTAACCAGAAAATTTGCCATCTCTCAATCCCTACTAAACAATCTGTAATTCAAATATAAGTTAGCATTAAATTTGTTTAATAAAAAGTCAAGGAAGTAGAATTTTACTTGTCACTACCAATGTAATAACTGCAGAATGTTTTTTAATTTATACTTGTTCAAAACTTTATGTCAGATAACATCAGATACGTAATTTCAGTAATGGCAGCAGATAAACCCGGAATTGTTGCAGCCATCTCCGGTGCCATATTTCAGCTTAAAGGGAATATTGTTGCCTTAAGCCAGACAGTGCTGGAGGGATATTTCACTATCATACTCGTGGCTGACTTTCCACACTCGGTCACTGCAGAATCCCTGCAACAAAAAATTGAGACCGCCGACCCCGAAGGTCAATTTAATGTAATTGTCTGTCCCTACCAACAAATTTTCCTCCCTAAAAATTTGCAAGAAGGAACAACAGAGTTTGTCCTTACTGCCAGAGGTAAAGACAGGCGCGGGATAATTTATCGCATTAGTAAGACCCTGGCTGATAAAGGCATCAACATTCTGGACATTGCCACTTACCTTGAGGGAAATCAATTTGTGCTTATAATTCATTTATTAATCCCTGCCGAGATAGACGTATGGTGCCTACAAGATGAGCTGATGGCACTGAGTACTCCTCAAAACTTTTCTTTGAGCCTCCAGCATATAGATACCTTCAAAGAGACTAATAGAGTTTGAGGTGAAATTGATATGAGTGTGTTTACCACAGAGGAAATTTTACGCACGGTGGATATGATTCACAAAGAGCATTTAGATGTGCGCGCTGTTACATTAGGGATAAATCTTCTGGATTGTGCCCATCCGGATGCCCATAAATTACAGACAAGAGTGTATAAAAAAATCGTGTCACGAGCTCAGCGACTGGTGCCTGTCTGCGAAGAAGTTTCAAGGCGCTATGGGATCCCCATTGTAAATAAACGCATTGCACTATCGCCAGTAAGTCAATTGCTTGAACAGCACGATGAGATGACGGCTCTCTCGCTGGCAAAGACCCTGGACCGTGCTGCACGGGAAGTTCAAATAGATTTTATCGGTGGCTTTACGGCACTGGTAGAAAAGGGCTCTACGCCCGGTGAACAAACACTGATTAAAGCACTTCCGCTGGTATTATCTGCCACAGAGCGCGTCTGCGCTTCGGTTAATGTTGCCACCACTGCCGCTGGAATTAATGTTGATGCTGTGATCCAATTAAGTGCGGTAATTAAGGAAACCGCTCGCCGCACTGCCAGGCGCGATGGTGTTGGCGCAGCAAAGCTGGTGGTATTTGCCAACATCCCGCAGGATAATCCCTTTATGGCTGGAGCATATCTCGGTAGTGGCGAGCCTGAAACTGTAGTAAATATTGGCGTATCCGGTCCTGGAGTTATAAAGCGGGCGCTGGAAGCTAAAACTAAATCCGGCATCTGTAATTTTGTTGAACTGGCTGAGGAGATAAAAAGGACTGCATTCCGTGTTACACGAGTTGGAGAATTAATGGGAAGAAAGGTAGCTGAGAAACTGGGGGTGGCATTCGGGATTGTAGACCTTTCACTGGCACCGACTCCTCGCATCGGGGATAGTGTCGGTGAAATTTTACAGGTGCTGGGCATTGAAGCCATCGGTGCCCCCGGGTCAACTTGCGCTATTGCTTTATTAAATGATGCCGTCAAGAAGGGTGGACTTTTTGCCTCTTCCTCAGTCGGAGGTTTATCTGGTACATTCGTTCCCGTATCCGAAGATGCAGCACTCAGCCAGGCTGTTGGCAAAGGAGATTTGGTTCTGGAGAAACTGGAGGCAATTACCAGTGTCTGCTCAGTGGGACTGGATATGATTGCGTTGCCGGGAAATATTGATACTCATACACTGGCTGCGATTATTTTGGACGAAATGGCAATTGGTGTAATGAACGGGAAAACCACTGCCTGTCGTCTAATTCCAGTTCCGGGCAAAAAAGCCGGTGAGCGTGCTGTATTTGGTGGACTTTTTGGTGAAAGCCATATTTTACCCGTGCATCGAGCTGGTCGCTCTAAAGCGTTTGTGGTTTGTGGCGGGCGTATCCCTGCTCCAATTTGTAGCCTGAAAAATTAAACTGCTTATTGGTGGATTATACTTGATTTATACAACACAAACGCTTAAATCTGTCATATTGATTTTTACACACTAAAATAGCATCTTTCCATCACCAGGAGAGAACAGGAATAGCCAGAGCCAAGATTATGGAGTAAATTTTATCGTATCATTTAACTAATATTCACTCCAGTTTTCATACATCTATAAAAAAATCCAGATTTAAAGGCAGGCGTTAAAAATGGTAACTGAACTAAGATATGATAACCCTTTTGGTCCGATGGTTCGGATTGGCATACTGGAAAATCAGGAGGAAATAAAATTCTCCGTGCTTGGTAGCTATAAAGTGGTTGATAGCGAAGGCAATGAGCAGACGCAGTTGCAGGACACAAATAAAATTTTTACCGCCAGACTTCAGGAGAGTCGTCCGGCTACTATGCAATGGCGAATTTTACTCAGCAGTGTTACCAATCGTGAAACAGCACTGGCACGAGCAGAAATGGCGGAGAAGAAACTTTCATTGACGCGAACTGATATTATAGAGGTAGGCAATGATGTTATTGCTACCAGTGGAATTCGTTTATCTGCCAGAAGCTACTGGGTATGCACGGCACCGTTTTCCACCGAACAAGAAGCCTTAGAAGTGCGGCGTAAATTCAAGGATGCCTCAAGATATGAAATTCTCGCCGAACGTATTGCCCCACCCTCCGGGACAATTACTTTAAATAATGAAGAAACTGGTTCAAAAAAGGCGCTTCCCTTTACTAACTATTTTGAATTAATCCCCATTGAAGAAGTTAATTCCAGAATCATTCTTTACGATGTAATTGTTGGCGTATCCTATCACTGGCGTCACAAAGAACGCCAGAAACTGCGCGGCAGATTGCGAATCATTGTAGATAACAAGGGGAAACTGACATCAATAAATATCCTACCATTAGAACAATATCTAATCAGTGTTAATTCTTCAGAAATGATGGCGGTATGCCCAGAAGAACTTTTAAAGGCTCAAACAATCGCAGCAAGAAATACAGTTCTGGCGACAATGGGCAAACATCATTATGGTGAGGATTTTGACCTTTGTGCAGATGACCATTGTCAGTGTTATCGTGGTTCCTCCCGCGAAACTGAGAGCTCTCAACGCGGTGTGTTATTGACGCTGGGTGAAATCATCACCTACAAAAACGAGATATGTGACACTCGTTATAGCAAGATTTGTGGCGGGATTTCAGAGGACTTTGAGCGAGTCTGGCATGGTGAACCTGTTGAATATCTAAGTTCGGTTTTTGATGGTGATGAAAATTCACCAGCTGTCTCACTGCACCCAGCAGATAGCGACAGCGCAGCCAGACGTTTGATAGAGTCTTCTCCGGATGTATATTGCAATACTACTCGCGGCGATATTCCACAATATCTTCGCTATTCGGCACCATATTTTCGCTGGGAAGTAAAATACACACGCAAGCAACTGGAAGAGCTTATCCATCGCTTTCCGCAATATACAATTGGTGAATTTGTTGATTTTGAAGCGCTAAGTCGTGGACTCTCAGGACGGATTGAGTATTTACTGGTAAAGGGCACTGCAGGCGAAGTTATTATCGGCAAACAGTACGAAATTCGTCGTGTCTTATCTCCTACATTTTTATACAGCTCCTGTTTTGTCTGGGATATTGAGAGAGAAGTTAATGGAAGAGTTAAGACTGTTACTTTGCGTGGTGCTGGCTGGGGACATGGTGTGGGTTTATGTCAGATTGGCGCAGCAATGATGGCATACCGGGGTAAGAAGTATAATGAAATCCTCGCACATTATTATAAAAACACCCATCTCACTTTACTATACGAAGGCAAATTTACCCGAAAAGCACTCAAGGAGCAATTAGGAGAAATAGACTTCCGTCCGGGAGATGCCTGTTATGAGTTCTTCAATTGTTATGCAGTAGCCCAATGCCCGATATATCTTAAAAACATTCGCCTAGAAGCACAAAAAACAAATGGCAAATTTAGTTTTGTCCCGGTAAATGCCCCGCAGCTTGATCTTACTCAATTAAAAATTGTCTGTGAATTCCTTGATTTCACACCTGATATTGCAACCCCCAAAAAAGACGTGATATAATTAAATGCTAATGTTCTTCTTGCAAAGATTTTCTTTGCGAATAATTACAAGCAGTCCCAGAAGTCGCCTTTATTTTTAATCTGAAAATTCGGACTCATGAAAAATGCGGATTTTATTTCTAAATCCACCGGCGCTTAACCAGTCTAAATATATGAAAGAAATCGGACGCTGTGGCAGACGTGCTGTAGCCGGAGAACTCTGGCCCCAGACCGGATTGGCATATCTGGCAGCGGCAGTGCGTGAAGCCGGACATACCCCGCTAATTATTGATGCGATGGCTGAGGAACTTACTCTTAATCAACTTATTCAACGCATTACCCATTGGCAACCTGAGATGATTGTAGTAAATACCACCACTCCAACTTTCACTAACGATATAACAATTATTGCGGAAATAATGAACGTGCATCCAGCCAGGACAGTCCTTGTTGGCACGCATCCTTCAGCCCTTCCGCGGGAGTCAGTATCCATTTCAGAAGTAGATTTTGTGCTGATTAATGAAGCCGAAGATACTATAGTGGAGCTGGCAAATTTTTTAGCTACTGGCAAAAATGGCGATGAACATTTACGGCAGATAAAGGGGCTGGCATTTAAAGATAAAACCGGTGAAGTTGTAATTACTCCACCTCGTCCTTTCATTGAGCCCCTTGATAGACTCCCGCTACCGGCACGTGACCTGCTTCCCAATCATCGTTACTATATGCCTTTTTTCGGCAGACATCCATTTGCTACGGTAATCCCCACACGGGGATGTCCCTGGCAATGCATCTTCTGCCGTGCTGGAACTGTCTGGGGCAAAAAAATACGCACCCGCACACCGGCTAATGTGGCGGATGAAATCCAATATATCATAGATGAACTCCATATTCGCCACATTGTGTTTATGACAGATTCGCTTACTTTAAACAAAAACTGGTTAATGGAATTTCTGGAAATACTTCTTACTCGCAAACTGAAATTCCAGTGGATTTGCAATAGTCGTGTAGATGCAGTTGACCTGGAAATGCTAAAGTTGATGAAACGTTGTGGATGCAAGTTAATCTCTTATGGCGTAGAATCCGGGAGTCAGGAAATACTTGACCGGGCAAAAAAACACATCTCTCTTGAGGACAGCCGGCACGCCATTGCAATGAACAGAGCTGCTGGCATTTTATCTATGGCATATTTCATACTGGGTCTACCCGGTGAAAATCATCAAACCATTCAGCAAACAATTAATTTTATAAAGGAACTCAATCCGGACTACATAAATGTGCATATTGCGACACCATTTCCCGGCACGGAGTTTTATAGAATCGCACAACAGAATGGCTGGCTTACGAGTACTGAGTGGTCTGATTATGAAGAGGAAGGCTCGGCTGTTATTCGCACAGCTGAACTTACCACTGCAGATTTGCTTGCGGCACAAAGACGAGTAATGCGCGAATTCTATTTACGTCCACGCTGGCTACTGCGTGAATTATTCCGTCTCCGCAATCATACTTCTCTGACTTCACGCCTGACCGCTGCTGTTAATATTTTACGCACATTATTTAACAAGTAATAATTGCCCTTCCCCATCATACTTCACTTAATTTAGACTGCTACTTATTGACTTACCCATTCCTATTTAGGCATAATTTTTATATTAAATTAAATCTAATGAGAATTATGAAAAAAATCTGGCAGAAAATACAGTGTACTTCCAAGCGAACAGCCGATAGAGTTATGCATATCTGGAGTTTGATTTTTTTGACACTGGTGTATTTTACCATTTTTGGAATGACTGCAATGGTGTTAAAAATTCTGGGCAAACGTCAGTTAGTTCCGTTTCAGCGTTCTCAAAACTCATACTGGATTCCACGTCCCCGGATGAAACACACACTTGATGAAATGAAACGGCAGTTTTAAAGCAATAAAAACTTATCTAACTTTCAAAATTTTCTATGTATATTCTTGGCATTTCAGCATTTTATCACGATTCTGCAGCCGCACTGATTAAAGACGGGCAACTTATTGCGGCAGCACAGGAGGAGCGTTTTACCCGCAAGAAGCACGACGAATCCTTCCCGTTTAAAGCCATTCAGTACTGTCTGGACTACGCCGGGATAAAGATTCAGGATATTGACTACATCGGTTTTTATGATAAACCTTTTGTAAAGTTTGAACGCTTGCTTAAAACTCACCTGGAATACTTTCCCCGCGGCTATAAAGGCTTTCTCGCTGCTATGCCAATCTGGCTACGGCAAAAACTCTGGACAAAAGACATTATTCGCCGTGAGTTGGGCTACAAAAAAGATACTATCCTGTTTGGCGAACATCATATCTCGCACGCTGCCAGTTCGTTTTTAGTCTCCGGCTTTAATGAAGCTGCAATTATTACGATGGATGGAGTTGGTGAATGGTCTACCACCACTTATGGCATCGGCAAAGATAAAGATATTCAGCTCTTCTATGAAATACGTTTCCCTCACTCCCTGGGCCTTCTATACAGTGCCTTTACTTATTACCTGGGATTCAAGGTGAATAGTGCAGAATACAAAGTGATGGGTCTCGCGCCTTACGGAAAACCAAGATTTTATGATAAGCTACGAGAGTTAATAGAAGTTAAAGAAGACGGCAGTTTCGTAATGAATATGAAATACTTTGAGTACCCGTATGGCTTAAAAATGACCAACGGCTACTTCGACCAGCTCTTCGGTGGAAGGCGCCGAGCTCCAGAGACGAAAGTCACCGAGCGCGAAGCCGACATCGCTGCCTCCATTCAGTTGCTTACAGAGGAAATACTGCTAAAAATGGCGTCGTTTGTGCATCGCCAGACCGGGATGCAGAATTTGTGTCTGGCAGGTGGTGTGGCGTTAAATTGTGTAGCAAATGGCAGATTATTGCGCGAATCACCCTTTAAGCAACTTTTCATTCAACCTGCTGCTGGCGATGCTGGTGGCGCTATCGGCGTGGCGTTTTATATTTACAACACCATCCTCAAGCAACCGCGCCAGTATGTGATGTCCAATGCCTATCTGGGTCCTGAGTACCCGGCAGAGGAAATAAAAGCTATACTGGATGGCTATTCTGCGCAATACGAAGCACTTGAACGTGAGCAGCTGATTCGTCGTGTGGCAGAACTTTTGGCGCAGGGAAAGATTATCGGCTGGTTTCAGGGAAGAATGGAATTTGGTCCGCGCGCACTGGGCGCACGCAGTATTCTGGCTGACCCGCGCGACCAGAAAATGAAAGATATCGTCAACGAAAAGATTAAACACCGTGAAGCCTTTCGCCCCTTTGCTCCTTCAGTCCTTGAAGACCGCGTTAGCGAGAATTTTGACTTTAATGGTAGCAGTCCCTTTATGCTGCTGGTGGCACAGACTAAAAATGGTTTTGAACGGATGCCGGCTATTACACACGTTGATGGCAGTGCACGCCTCCAGACAGTTTCACGCCAGGAGAATCCCCTGTATTATGACCTGATTGCTGAATTTGCCAGAATTACCGCTTTGCCCGTTATTCTCAATACCTCCTTTAACGTGCGTGGCGAACCCATCGTTTGCACGCCTCAAGACGCTTATCTTTGTTTTATGCGAACAGACATTGACTACCTTGCCATTGGACCATTTTTACTGGACAAAGCACGTCAACCCGAACTAAAAGAAGACATTGACTGGCAAAAAGTCTTTGAACTGGACTAATCGGCTATTAATTCTACATTTCTAATCGAAGGGGGGGGGAGATTGTCTGTTATCGTTGATTAAGAAGTTAAAAACTTTTTTTTCCATTGCTACGAGAGCAGATTGAAATTCCCCGCCTCACATTATTTTCGTGTGATTCTGTGGCAAATAGATTTATTCCCGCCATTCAACAGAACATCAAAAGTAAAGTGCTCAGATTAAAAGCTTCTTAATCACTTGAATAAATCTCTGGCAGCCATCACGAAGCGGGTTGCAGACTGGTAGTCCGAATTTCTGCTCGTAGCTGGCAATTGTTTCATTTTCTTGCTCGCGCGTCAGATTTTCAGAATTTATGGCAATACCCAGAACACTCTGGGGTCTTAATAAATCAATCCCCTGTAATTCAATTTCTGGCGGTGCAATCCGATACCCCGGGAAACCATCATAATATACCCGCCCGGGCACAGCCTGATAAATCACACCGGCAGGACGCGTTGCAGCCAGAATTTCAAAACCTGAGGGATAAGCCGGATGCAGAAGACTCCCCTGCCCTTCTATGACAATAACCTGTGGCGACTCTTCTTTATCCGCCAGCCAGACAATATGCTCCAGCTCCCCTGTGACGAAATCATTTATCAGCGCATCAAGGATGATACAATACTTAGCCCCTTGCAGCCAGGCAGTCTGACCCGTGCCCACAAACACCGCTTTTATCCCCGCCGTCTGAAGTTCCTGCGTCAGCAGTAAGGCAGTAGTTCGCTTACCACAAGCCGAATCCGCTCCCAGCACTGCGATTCTCAAAGCCTTCACTTCCTCTATTTTCCCCGTGTAAAAATGAAGTTGCTCCGGCGGTGGCGAACACCGAATGTCTCTAATCCTGGCGCCACTTTCACCTGCAATCTTCTTAAATTCCTCATCTGCACTTAACCACTGATGAAGACCCGAATCCACGGTTATTCCTGCTTTTAACGCCTCGTCAATTATCGGGCGATAATTCCCTGGCAACCGCCCGCCATCTGTTGCCACACCGATTACCAGATATTCCGGCTTTTGTCCCAGTCGCTCCACGGCTTCCGTTAGAGACCTGAAAATCAACATCCCATTTTTCTTCCCTGTTAAAAACTCTCCCGCATCAAGCCCTGCCAGCCGGCTATCAATTACTCCCAGAATTTTATAACGCGTGGTGAATCGCACCAGCCCGTGTGCCGTTTTCCCTGCTGGTGTATCAAACGCCCCTTCACATAATATTATTGCCGTCCCATCCATTATTTAATTAGTTTTAGTTTAGCGAGAAATGTTGAAAATATAAGTTTTCTCCCATCTAAATACAAAGTTATTATCCCCGCTTAACTGACAGAACGCAATTCGTAATTATATTATAACTCTTATCGCTTTGAGAAAATATATTTTCTTTTGGTGGCAATAAATAGAACTAAAAAGTCAAAACTTCAAAAATTGTCATTTGAGATAGATAAACCATAATCATTAGATAATTTTCGGGATTTCACAAAAAATGAGTGAAAGATGAAATTGTTCTTTGAAAAATTGTGTGTGGAGCAGGAAATTTGGGGGTTCTGGAGCGCAAAAGGACATTTTTAAGCCAAATTTAGGCGTTGAGAGACAGACCCCTCCTGTTGAAATTTAAGCCAACCTGATTTTGTTTGAAGTGGTGCAGAATTCCTCACTCAAGGTTCAGGAGCGTAGTGAATAGAAGTCCTGTAGTAGATTTAGTTTGAGCAAGATATTCTTTGAGGTGTGGCAACATCAAACTTTCCTCCAGCCTGACGAGGACGTGACGAGCATGCTTAATCACTCGCGCTGGAATATGAAAAATAAGATGGAAAATAGTATGTGTGCGCTTCTGCTGACACTCTGCGGGTAAATACCGGTGCTTAATCCCCACCACCAGATTATGTGCCAGCGCGCCTAAGGGATAATAATTGAGAGTGGCAAACTTTTTCTAAAATACAAC
>CAYRXI010000055.1:16959-19346 GCA_964428255.1 uncultured Candidatus Sumerlaeota bacterium | reverse complement strand
CAGTAGTTTTCGACCCACAAATTCTGCGGTTGCGCCAGCAACGGCTGCCATTGGACCGACATTAGCCAATTTACCTGCCATTGCCATTGTCTTAACAATTTCAGCTGCATCCTTTTCCACCTCTACAGGCACTAATGAAGTTTTAAATTCTGGATGACGCTGGATATAATCAATTATCTGGGTGCGGAATTTTTTGACGTATTGCATTGCCGGGCGTCTGAGGTCCTGTTGTGCACGAATTTCTATATCCGTTTCTTCCACCTTTATCGTAAAACTTTTTAACCCTTTGCTCTGTACTAAGCCCCGATAAAACCTTATCTCTGGTTTATGTTCCATAATCTCTTTATTTCAGGCAAGATTAGATTAATATCATCCATCAATATATTTCAATCTTATCCCTTATAATCAATTCACGAAGTAATAACAGAATTATCATCTACCCCAGATAAAAGATAAAACAAAAAAGACGTTACTTTATCTTCCCAGATATTTTTTATTTGGCGGCAAATTTTTTGGAACAGTTGTGCGGACAATCTTTTATGAGTTAAAAGAAAAGATGGCTTTATTTATATGATAGATTCTATACTTTTTGTACCTTTGCAAATATGGTGAAAATTTGAGGGGTATTAAATTAATCTTTATCTTTCTATACAAAAAGAAACTGAATTTTGTGATTAGAATCCAGAGTTAAACTACTTATGAACTATAAATTTATAGACGTTAGTAAAATTAGGTGTACATAACACAAATCAAAAAATCTGCAGGATAACTTAAATTTATCCTTTGGGGAATTTGTACTTACCCCCTTCATTGTTTACTCATCTGAAATGTAGTTTGTCCCTTTATAGAAGCTGGTATTGTAATTGTCGACTGTTGTGTTTCATCTTTGGCTTTTATTTTTCCACTTAAGTTAAAATTTGCCTGTGTTTCTTTAATAAGTCCAGTTTTGATTTCAATCAGGTTTTTCCCTGTAATTTCACCGGAAAATTCAAACTCCATTGTAACAAAGCCCATTTTTAGGGGTTCTTGTGTCGCACCAGGTTTTATTGTCTGTTGTGTATTAATTGTTGCTGTTTCGGTAGTAAGTTCTGTTAGTTTATTAAGAGTTTGAAACTGCATTGGAGAGATAATATTAACTGTAAAATCACTACTCCAGGTGTCGCCAATTTTCACTCTATTTTCAGGATAGAGACATAAATAGCCACTTATCATATTATCAAATTTACCACGAAACATCTGCTTCATTGCGTCTTTCAATTGTTTTTTAGTTTCTGCGTCCGGGAATTCAACAGAATCAATGCCTTTATCCAAAATTTCTTCAACGCCTTTTACTTCCAGCACTTTTCCCATAGCATTAACTTTAAGCATTAAACTGGAATTCTTCATTACATCAAATATTTTGTAAAGTGGCTCATTGCTTTGCGAAGGAGCTGGCTTTGTAGAATCATATTCTATTGTTTGCGGTGAGGCGACCATTTTTATATAAATTAAATCAAAACTCTTCTTAATTGTCGCCACTCCATCTGCTGTTCGGTCTAAGATCTCCCATTTCATTACCTGTCTGGTTTCTATCTCCGTATTCATTTTTTGCTGCATAATTGTTTGTTCCATTTCCATTCTGGTGTTATATTTCAGCAAATATTTGTCACCTTTATTGAATTGATACCGCAATAAAACGGATTGTTCTGCTTTGACAGATATTACGAGACAGGTGCTAATTAAAACCACTAATAAATAATTAAAAACCTTTTTTCTCATTTTTTCCTCTCCTCTATTTGCAATTACTATCACCTTAATATTGTTGAAATGCTGAGGTCAATCTCTTTTAATTATCATCTGTTTTTTTACAATTTGAAAAAATCAATGGAGGCTATGAATGGCTAAGAACTTCAAGGAAATCCATATTGTTAATAACACTCATTGGGACCGTGAGTGGCGAATGAGCTTTCAACGCACCCGAATGATGTTAGTAAAAATGATGGATGGGCTGCTGGATTTGCTGGAGAAACACCCAGAATACAAATCATATACACTGGACGCTCATACCATTATGCTGGAAGATTACCTGGCTATCAGACCGGAGAATGAAGAACGGATAAAACGTCTGGTCAAGGCGCGACGTTTATTTATCGGTCCGTGGTATACCTTGCCGGATATGTTTAATATTAGCCAGGAGTCAATTATAAGAAACCTGTTGCGGGGAAGAAAGATATGTCAGCAGTTTGGTCATGTGATGAAAGTTGGTTATACACCTTGCTCATGGGGACAAACTGGCCAGCTGCCGCAAATTTATGCTGGCTTTGGTATTGATACCATACTGTTTTATCGTGGCATTAGCCTCCACGAGGCACCGGTAGAGTTTCTGTGGGAGGCCCCGGATGGCACGC
>CAYRXI010000055.1:4455-16949 GCA_964428255.1 uncultured Candidatus Sumerlaeota bacterium | reverse complement strand
GTTTCTCTCTCTTTGCTCGCTATAATTATTACTATTTAGTATTTCGCCGTGTGGCTTATGGCTTGGATATCTTTGAACGTAACTGGTACTGGGGTGCTGAGCCTGACTCGCCAATGCGCTTTTGTGATACCAGCGACCCTGTTGCCAATATTCGGTTATATAATCCAATTATTAGCTATCATCGGGACTGCTTGAAATCCGCCATTGAAGATATGCTGGCGCGCGAAGGTGAGGATTACGTGGGCAAAATCTTTCTGGCATTCCACGGGCATGATATAAGTTTTGCTCATCCTTTGGATTACCAGGCTGCGCTGGATGCTGCCCAAAAATTCCCGGAAATTAAAATCAAGGTCAGCAATCTTGAAGACTATATGGCAAAATTAAAAAAGGAACTGGATTTCAGCAAGCTCAAGGTTTTGCGTGGCGAACGACGGGGTAATTTAAAAGCCGGGCTGTGGACTTATCTCCTGCCAGGCACTATCTCCTCTCGTACTTCTTTGAAACAGAAAAATTTTTCTGTAGAACGCGCTCTGGTTTATTATGCAGAGCCGCTGTCAACACTTGCCTGGATCAAGGGAACATTATCTGAATATCCCCAGCGCTATTTTGAACTGGCATGGAAGTATCTACTATCCAATCATACTCATGATGCGCATACTGGCGTTGCCAGCGACCATACTACTGAAGATGTGTTATATCGTTATCGGCAGGCAGAAGAAATTGCTGAGTCAATAGTGGAAGATTCCTTTTCCAGTTTGATCAAGCATATCAAACCCGGCGATGCCGAACCCAGAGATATACTTGTTATGATTTATAACCCAACTCAGTGGCTGAGAAGTGAGGTTATGGAATTGATACTTGACACCCCTCTGGAAGCAAAAGCCCGGTCCCTGCTGATTACTGATTCCGCTGGCAATAAGTATGATTATCAACCGCTAGCTTTAAGCGACGAAGCCATCTTTGCCGATAACTACTGGAACGTGCCTCAAATATATGACTGTCGGCGTTTCCGCATAAAATTTCAAACTCCTCCCATTCCACCCTTTGGTTACAAAGTGCTTCGCATTCAGTGTAAACCAGAGATTAACAGGTTCACCGGTTCTTTAATCACTGCCCCCAATATTATGGAGAATGAATTTCTGCGCGTCAGCATCAATCCAAATGGCACATTTAATTTATATCACAAACCCACTGGCAAAAACTTTGAGAATCTGGGGTACTTCCAAGACCAGGGTGAAGCGGGTAATGCCTGGGCACATAGCACTCCTCAGAATGACATCGTCTTAAACACGCTCGGAGCTATGGCGAAAATTTCAGTGGTGACAGACGGAAGATGTGCTACAACGTTTAAAATAGAATTGGATTTTGACGTTCCCGCAGAAGCTACTTCTGATGGAAAATCACGTAGTAGCTGGATGAAAACGCTTAAAATTAGCCAATACCTGACGCTGAAACGAGGCACTCCGCGCCTGCAAATTCGCACTGAAGTTGAAAATACTGCCAAAGACCACTGGTTGAGAGTTGTCTTCCCAACAGGGATTAAAACTGAGTTTGACTATGCCGATAGCCATTTTGATATAGTCCAGCGCAAAATAAAACTGCCTGCTACAGACACCTGGAAAGAGCCAGCAGTTGGCACCAAGCCTATGCGGAGCTTTGTGGATGTTAACGATGGCAAAGTGGGGCTGGCAATTCTGACCAGAGGATTATTAGAATATGAGGTATTTGACTATGCCGACCGTCCTGTCGCCATAACATTATTGCGAACTTTTTCCATTAATATGGAGGTCTCAGAAGCCAAAAAACAGGCTTTACCAGATACCGGTTCCCAATGTCTCGGCAAACAGGTCTTTGAATATGCAATATATCCGCATCAGGGTGATACCTTCAGCGGAAAAGTTCAAGAACAGGCAACTGAATTTTGTGTGCCTCTTCGGGCAGTGCAATTCGGTGTATCACCAGAGGGAACGCTCGCCTGGGAGCATAGTTTTTTCAAACAGCCTCTACAGAATCTAATCGTCAGTGCAATCAAAAAAGCGGAAGTAGACAAAAAAATAATTTTGCGATTTTACAATCCAACTGAAAAAGAGTTGAATGAGACTATTGAATTCGGCTTTAATGTTAATTCAGCGTTTTTACTTAATCTGGCAGAACAAGTACTGCAGAAAGTTAAGGTTAGCAATAAAAATACGATTAAATTAAAGGTTCCGCCGAAAAAAATTATAACGATAGGGCTCCAGACTGCTAATAAATTAAGGTAAGGTAAACTCAGTCTCAAAGGATAAAAAATGCAAAAAGCTCCTTTAATAAATTGTTTGAAGTTGTGTGGGGTACTTGGGGTGATAATCATCCTGGCTGCTTGCACCTCAACATCCATAACTATCAGTCGTTTGGAACCACCCCGATATACTATACCATCTAACAAAAAACTGGCAGTTTTAGAATTTGTTGGAACTGATAAGGCTCCTGAGAGTGGACGGGCTGTTGCCAGTATGCTAATTGCCAGACTGGCTCCTACTGGATATTACCAGCTGATTGAGCGGGCGCAGATTCAAAGTGTTATCAGGGAGCTCAAGTTTGCAACTACGGATTACGTTGACCCCAGTAATGCCAGTAAAATCGGGAAATTGTTAGGTGCAGATTATATGCTGGTGGGCGAAGTTACAGCCTATGAAGTTGAGGATAATGTTACCGTGAAACCGGGTCACGAAGTAGCAGGTGGTTACTATGACCAATATGGCAGATTTATTGAAACACGCACTGTGATGCCACCACGGGAAGTTATAGTGCGCAGTGGCACTGTGTCCGCCACCTTTCGTCTGATTGATGCGGAAACGGGCAGAATCATTGCCAGTGATAAGCAGACACGTTCATTCAGAAAATCTTCCGAAGAATTTCTGGGCACTGGTGGCTTACCATCAAAAGAAGACGTGCTGAGTCGCCTGACTGAACAGGTGGTAGATGCATTTGCCAGACAGATTGCCCCTTACAAGGTGCGTGAACAACGCGTCCTGGAATATGGTAAACACCGCCTGACACGTAAAGGAGTGCAACTCGCTAAAAATGGGTTATGGCGTGAAGCAGTGGAGACCTGGCAGGAAGCACGCCAAGATGCTCCGCAAGAATCAGCAATTTATTATAACCTTGGAGTAGCAAGCGAAACCAAGGGAGACTACGAGGCAGCTGAAGCTCTTTACCAAAAGGCATTAGAACTCAAACCCAACAGCACCCGCTATATGCAAAGTCTAAATCGGGTCCGCCAGCTAAAACGCCTCTATGAAAAACATATGCAGAGTCAAGAGAATTGAATTAATTGTTAATCGACTAAGACTTTTTGCCGATTCTAACATACTGGCTCTCCTTTTACTAAATACAAAAATTATCATTATAAAATTCTTTAAAGTTTAAGAAACTATACAAAGTGTATTCCCTTCCCTTGGATGATAATAGGCGATACAGATAGAGAATCAGTCGGTAGTGTTTCCGTAGGAGGAGATTATAGAGATGTATCAATAAATTATACCTTCTCCAGACTTTATCTCAATTATCAGAGACAACATTCAGGTGAGTGTAATTTTTTTATCAGGGGAAGACTTAAAATTTTGCAGGTAGTGTTTTTTAATGCAGAGCTTTATTTAAAAAATTTGAAAGCCATTAACAATGACAGAATGCAGATTCAGGTTTTTATCAAACAGAATAAAATCGGCGAAATTGCCGGTCTTTAATTCGCCGGAGCTTTTCAAATCAAGTGATTGTGCGGGAGTAAGAGTTGCCATACGCAGGGCATCACTCAACGATACCTGAGCCAGAGTCATCATATTTTTCACAGCAGCTATCATCTGGAGAGCACTCCCTGCCAGCGTTCCGTCTGGTAAGCGAACCCCTCCATTGCTAATTTTAATAGGACCTCCTACTCCCTGAAATTCTGTTCCAGGTGGTAAGCCACAGGGAGCTGTAGCATCTGTAATTAGAATCAGCCGTTCGGCGCCCTTTATCTTATACAGAAGCCGTAAGATCCCCGGGTGCAAATGAACACCGTCAGCAATCACTTCACAATAGACATCATCATTTAGCAGTCCCGCAGTAATCGCAGCCGGTTCACGATGATGTAAACCTGCCATAGCATTAAAACAATGCGTTATATGATTTGCACCAGATTTGAATGCCTCTTCAGCCTGTTCAAAAGTGGCAGAAGTATGTCCGATTGCGACCTTTATGCCACGGGAACAGGCATATTTAATAATTAAATCTGAACGAGGTAATTCGGGAGCTATAGTAATCAGCCGCAGTATATCTCCTGCGATGTTGCAGATTTCTTTGAATTCATCGAGGTCTACTTCTTTGACGTATTGTATACCAAAACCGCCGCGGCGCGAAGGAGTAATGTACGGACCTTCCAGATGAACCCCGGCAATTTTTGCGCCACAGTGCTCATTATCGTTTGCTTCACGAATGGCATTTAGGACCGAGCGAAAATGTTTTAATTCTTTGTCCTGATTGGATATGGTAATTGTAGCCAGTAATTCGGTTGTCCCCCCCCTTGCTGCATTTTTTAATATTTGCTCATTTCCTTCAATAGAAGCCTGCAAAAAATCAAAACCTCCTGTTCCTTGAATATGTTCATCAATGAGTCCCGGAGCGCAAATTAAATCTCTCCCAACAAGAGTAGTCTCACCTGGCAACTTATTTAACTCATCATCTGTAATTCCGGTATTTATTTCAGCAATATAACCTGCAGAAAGACGAAACACAACGTTATTAAGTTTGTCAGTAGGTGTCCAGGCTTCTGAGCAAAATAAATGTTCAATCTTGCGTTTCATTGCTTCTTTTTCCCGTAAACTTTATCCGGATCAAACAACTTTTCTCCATTAATCTCCAGTTTTTTAGAGGGGGTAAGTCGGCGATAAAAACAAGAACAATAACCCGTATGACAGGCAGCCCTCCCCACTTGTTCTACTTTTATTAACAAGCAGTCATTGTCGCAGTCCAGACGTATTTCTTTCACTTTTTGGACATTGCCGGAGGTGTCTCCCTTATGCCACAGGGTTTGACGAGAACGACTCCAGAAGACGGTTTCTCCTCTTTCCAGGGTTTGTCGTATAGCCTCTGCGTTCATATATGCCATCATCAAGACCTCTCCGGTCTGGCATTCCTGAATTATTACAGGAATCAAACCCCGTTCATCAAACTTTATTTCTTTTATAAATTCATCTGCGCTCATCTCTAACTCCTGATATAAAAAACGCAAGTGTATTTTAAATTTTCAAAAAAACCACTAAACACTTCTTTACTACATACCCCTTCAATTACTTTTCCCCCAAAAGTTTTCTATTTGTTATCAGGATACGATTTCTCCACGCCCACTTTTTGAAAAAAAAGTTTCTGAATTATTGTGCACCTGAAAGCACCGATTTTAACAATTAACTTTTAAGAGGCAAGCTGAAATAAAAAGTAGAGCCTTTCCCCACTTCACTGGAAACACCAATCTTCCCCTGATGACCCTCTATTACTTTTTTTACAATTGCCAGGCCCAGACCCGTGCTTTTCTCGCCACCAGTGGCTTTCACACTGGTTTTATGAAATTCCTTGAACAAATTGGGTATCTCTTCTGGAGGAATACCCTGCCCCTGATCAATCACCTCAGTAATAACAGAATCATTTTCCTTAAATATCCTGACATTAATTGTGGTATTGGGGAACGAATATTTTATGGCATTGCTGATTAGATTGTTCAAAACCTGTTCCATTTTATCCTTGTCAAAGATAACGTCTGGAAGCGGTGTAACTGCAGTCATATTTATCTGTATCCCTTTTTGCGCCGCAAGTGCTCTGTTGGGTTCAATATTATTTTTCACGAAGGTAACGTAATCGCCGGGGGTGAGTTTTAGCTCCAGTTTACCAGCTTCAATCTTAGACACATCCAGTAAATCTTCTAATAAGTTTAACATAAACTCGCTATTTTTATTTATTTTTTTCAAAAATTCTATTTGCTGAGCGGATAGGTTCTCAGCCCCCTGTTGCAGGAGAAAATCCGAATACATTTTTACAATTGCAATGGGATTTCTTAAATCGTGTGCAGCAATGCCCAGAAATTCATTTTTCAACCGATTGAGCTCTTCCAGCTTAATCCTTTGCTTTTCAATTTCAGTTACATCATCAACAATCACCAGCGTCATCTCATCATTCTTGTATGTAATATGGCGAGTTGAATATACGAAATACTTCACTAATGGTTGTTCATTGATATAGAACTCACGTGTAAGTTTTTCTTTAAACACTGGCACGCGTTCGGTAAATGATTTTAACAACGCACAGCGTAATTCACATTTATCGCAGTTACTTGTTGTGCCACAATTTTTCCCTTCTTCTACCACAAATTTACAGCCAATAGCATTGCCACAAAGCTCGCCAATTAGTCTGTCTTCCGGTTTGTTGAACAATGCCTTGAATGAATCATTGAAACTATGAATTCTGATGTCTTTATCAACTATGAATATGGCTGAAGTAATATTCTCCAGCAGGATATTAAGAAAATCATTGGATTGCTTGAGGTCTGTTAACTCCAATCTCATAATCTTCACACGAAATTAATTTAAAACGAACATATTGTATAAGTGTTTAACGATGTTTCTTTTTTTTCTTTTTCTTAGGATGATGAGTGGCAACGCCACCCATACCCGGAATAGGAATTTTACCTGCCTGTTTTTTCCCCATTGCCAGCATTTGTTTCATCATCCGCCGGGCTTCTTCAAATTGCTTTATCAGCTGATTAACTTCTTGAATGGTGGAACCACTGCCACGTGCAATCCGCTCTCGCCTGCTTCCATGAAGAATCTGCGGGTTATCGCGTTCTTCGGGAGTCATACTTAAAATTATCGCCTCAATGCGTTTAAGTTCTTTTTCATCAAGTTCTACGTCTTTAAGCTGACTGCCAAGACCAGGAATCATTGTGAGCAAATCTTTAAGCGGTCCAATCTTCCGCATCTGTCGCATCTGATTTAGAAAATCTGTAAAGGTAAATTCAGCACGGCGCAGGCGTTTCTGCATTTCCAGAGTTTGTTTTGCATCAAAGGCTTCCTGTGCTTTTTCCACCAGTGTCACCACATCACCCATACCGAGTATTCGTGAGGCAATGCGCTCTGGATGAAACTCCTCCAGTGCATCTATCTTTTCGCCGGTACCGATGAAGCGAATTGGTTTACCAGTGACATACTTTATAGAGATGGCAGCACCACCACGGGCATCGCCATCCATTTTAGTCAGGCACACGCCATCAATACCTACTTTCTCATTAAACACTCGTGCGCTATTAACCGCATCCTGACCGGTCATTGTGTCAGCTACCATTAAGGTATACGTTGGCTTGGTTTTTTGCTTCAGCTCAATAATTTCATCCATCTTCATCTCATCAATATGTAGTCGCCCTGCACTATCAATTATTACCAGGTCTCTGCTATTCTGTTCGGCTTCAGCCAGAGCTAATTGTGCAATCTGTGGTGCTGGCATTTTGTCGCCTCGAGAAAACGCCGGCACCCCAACCTGATTCCCTACAACTTCCAATTGATGAATAGCGGCAGGGCGATGAATATCACAAGCTACTAAAAGTGGCTTGAAGCCTTGTTTTTTAAACCGTAGTGCTAATTTACCCGCAAGTGTAGTTTTGCCTGAACCCTGTAATCCCACCAGCAAGATTACATTTAATTTGCCCTGGTGGAGAACAAACGGTTCAGCCTGCCCTCCCAATATTGACACAAGTTCATCGTGAACAATTTTTACAATCTGCTGGCCTGGAGTAATGGAACGCAGAACCTCCTGCCCGATGGCTTTAGCTTTCACATGCTCAATGAAATCCTTTACCACCTTATAGTTAACGTCTGCCTCCAGTAGTGCCAGTTTAATTTCCTTGAGCGCATCACTCACATTGCTCTCTGTGATAACGCCTTTCCCGCTAAGTTTCCTGAAGACGTTCTCTAATTTTTCAGTTAATGCCTCAAACATCAATTATTCCCTTTTTGTCTGAAAATCTTTTTTATTCGCTTTTAAAAATTAGAAATATTTGGTATAAATGCCTTTATTACTCATCTTCCTTGTCTTTAATAAGTAAAAAACAAATGGGTAAAAATTTGTCTCCTTTTCATAAAACGCTATGACTGAGAGTTAATCTACCTGAAATAAGAATGCGCGGGCAACAAGTATTATTGAGAATACAGGTTTTGATTAACCGGGATTTTTTCGCAAAGAGGTAGGAGAACCACAGCATTTTTTGTACTTTTTCCCGCTACCACAGGGACAGGGTTCATTTCTTCCAATTTTTGGTCCCTGACGACGCACTGGCATTATTTTAACCGGTGCTTCTTCACCGTGTTCGCCAGCTGTTTGTTCACCCTGAGCCATTGCCAGCTGCCGGGCAACTGCCAGAGCAGCATAATCTTCTTTTGAAGTTCGCATCTCCCGTATACGGCGTCGTTGTTCCTCTTCAGTTATAACCTGTGCGCGGAAATAATGTTCCATTCCCTGGGTGTAAATATTGAACATCATCTCCGTAAATAACCGAGTGGCGTCTCGTTTATATTCAATTAAAGGATCGCGTTCGGCATAAGCACGTAAATGTATGCTTTCACGGAGTTCATCAATTGCCAGCAACTGGTCTTGCCAGTTCATATCAATAACTCGTAAAAGAGTGAAACGAGTTAGCTGTTCATTTATCTCCGTGCCAATAATTGCAGCTTTTAACTCATAAGCCTTTTTTATTTCTGGCATAATTGCATCCAGAAACTCATCAAATTTGGTGATGTCATCTGGATTGATGGCTTCAAGATTAATGAATGGGATGATGCGTTTTAACCAGCTGAAAAATCCCTCCAGATTCCAGTCATCAGGACTGCGTTGAGGATCGCCAAATTCCCGTTCAAATTTGCTTGCCATCGCTTCGTAGCAGATATTGAGAAAGACCTGCTTTAAGTCTTCACCCTTACTCAGCATTACTTCGCGGCGCAAGTCATAAATTGCATCTCGTTGCTTATTCAGCACATCATCATACTCCAGTGTCTTTTTACGCCGCTCAAAGTTCATATTTTCAATCCGCTTCTGGGCACCGCTAATGGTCTTGGTCATCAGCGGATGAAAAATCGGTTCTCCTTCATTCATTCCGAATTTAGCCAGAATGCTGGTAATTTTTTCCGAACCGAAAAGACGTAATAAATCGTCTTCCAGTGATAAAAAGAACCGTGAGGCACCTGGATCGCCTTGCCTGCCAGCACGCCCACGGAGCTGATTATCTATACGGCGAGCCTCATGACGTTCAGTGCCAATAATATGCAAACCACAGGGCATATCATCATAGCACTCCAGATAATCTTCACGCTTCTTCTTCCCGGCACAGGGAGGATATTTAGCACAATCTTCGTTGCATCTGATACAACAGGCTTCACACTTTACCACACCGTGACCAAGCTTAATGTCAGTGCCACGGCCAGCCATATTGGTGGCAATGGTTACCATACCCGGCTGACCAGCATCTTTGACAATCTGAGCTTCCTTGGCGTGATTCTTGGCATTTAGAATGTTGTGAGAAATATTTTTTCGTCGGAGCATTCGGCTTAATAACTCGGAAACTTCAACGGAAATAGTGCCCACCAGGACAGGTAAGCCTCGTTGATGCAAGCGTTCAATCTCATCAATTACAGCGTTATACTTTTCTCGCTTGGTGCGATATACCAGGTCATCATAGTCAGTTCGCCGTATCGGGCGGTTGGTGGGAATTACCACCACCTCCATTTTGTAGGTATGTTCAAATTCCTGAGCTTCGGTAGCTGCAGTGCCTGTCATTCCTGCCAGTTTTTCATACATCCGAAAATAGTTCTGAATGGTTATAGTAGCCAGAGTCTGAGTTTCGCGTTCAATTTCAACTCCCTCTTTGGCTTCTACTGCCTGATGTAAGCCATCGCTCCAGCGTCTGCCGGGCATCAGTCTACCAGTAAACTCGTCCACGATTATTACTTTGTTGTCCTGCACAACATAATCTACATCTCTTTCAAACAATGAATAAGCCCGCAGTAAAGTAGAAATATTATGCAGTTGCTCGGATTTTATCTCGTGCTCCTGCCGAACTTTTTCTTTCATTTTTTCACGCTGATGCGGATCCAGGTCAGTGCGAGCTTCAATCTTCGCCACCTCGTCTACAATATCTTTCAGCACAAACATTTCCGGATTATTGGGGGCTAATTCCAGTCGTCCTTTTTCCGTCAGGTCTATTGTATGTCCCTTTTCATCAATCACATAATAGAGTTCTGCCTCCAGCTCTGGCATTCTTTTGTCACGGAGATGATCTATTTCAACCTTTTCCATTAGACGACGTTTATCTGCATCCTGAAGAAGTTTTAGCAGGCGTTTATTTTTAGGTGCACCTTTTAGTGCTTGCAGGAGCTTAATACCGGCTGCATAAGCATCATCTGTGTTTTTTTCCAGAATTTCTTCAGCTTCTGCCAGCAGTCTATTCACCAGTAAATTTTGCTTTTGCACCAGACGTTCCACCATGGGTTTTATCTGGTTATATTGATGTTTTGAGCGATCCACCGGACCCGAGATTATTAAGGGAGTCCGCGCTTCGTCAATCAACACACTGTCCACTTCATCCACTATTGCGTAATAATGCCCACGTTGAACTATGCCATCTGGACTAATCGCCATATTATCCCGGAGATAATCAAAGCCAAATTCATTGTTGGTGCCATAGGTAATGTCGCAAGCATATTGTTTACGCCGCTCAGCCGGGTCCATATCCATCAGGATACAACCCACTGTCAACCCCAGAAATTCGTAAATGGGACCCATCCATTCACGGTCGCGCTGGGCAAGGTAGTCATTGACTGTTACTAAATGAACGCCTCTACCGGTGAGAGCATTAAGATACAAAGGCATCACAGCCACTAGGGTTTTGCCCTCCCCGGTTGCCATTTCGGCAATTTTCCCCTCGTGGAGAACAATGGCCCCCATTAACTGGACATCAAAGGGAACCATATCCCACGTGATTTCATTTCCGCCAGCAATCCATTTTTTCCCGAGATGTCTGCGACAGGCTTCTTTAACAACGGCGTATGCCTCCGGTAATAAATCATCCAGCGTCTCGCCCTCTCGCAGCCGTTGCTTAAACTCTTCGGTCTTAAGCAGGAGCTCGTTATCCGAGAGTTTATTCAATCCGGCATATATCTCATTAATGAGCTTTACTTTGGGCTGTAACCTTTTCAGCTCACGTTCTTGCTTTGAGCCAACTATTAATGAAAAAACTTTTCCTAACATTGTTTAGCTTTCGGTAACAAAATCAGATTAATTAATTGTATCAGGTAAGGAGTCCAATCATCAATACACAAAATTTTGATTCTTGATTATATTTCCTGAAGCTCTATTTTTTTAAGTAAGATTTTTTATTTAGCAATTTAGAGACGTAAGGTAAAATACACTCGCCAAGAAAAATAAATATATAACATATTGTCAAAGATGTCTGGATCTCTTAATAAAACCAAGCTATATTTTATCTACTTCACCTGTTCCACCTACTAATATCACTGTTGCCGTGCTTGGCTTTTGTTCTTCATTTGACAATGGTCAAACCGGAAGGGATGTAAGTGAGATATTACTCACCACACTGGCTAACTAAAGGTTTTTAAATGTAATTGAACGCCTACAAATTGATAAAGTAATTAAGGAGCTAAAACTACAGCAAACTGAATGGATTGACTCTGAAACCGCGGTAAAGATAGGTAAATTGATTGCAGCAAAGTATATAATAGTGGGTAATGTATTTAAAGCAGCAGAACGGATTAGAATTGATGCTCGTGTGATTGAAGTAGAAACAGGTACAATTAAATTTGCCGAACGAGTTAGTGGGAATGCATATAACTTATCTATGTTAGCTGAAAAACTGGGGCATTTGTTACTGATGAGAATAGCAAATCCTCCTGAATTACGAAATCTTCCACAAGAAGAAGTTATAATTAAAACAAATAATGTGGTTTATAGTGAAGTATTAGATTTGATAGGAAACAGCCAAATTGAGGTCAAGTATAATGAGCCTTTTCGCACAAAAGACGGTGAATTTGGATGGATCTTGTTATTACACCTGCTACTTACGGATTCACAAATTATCTTAATAGCATTGCTTCGGCAAAGTTTTACGTCTTTCAGCGAGATGCATTTGTATCGCCTAATTTTCGCCATTTGAATCACGAATTTATAAAAAGACTTGACCAACCACCTATGTATGGTCCGCAATTTTTATGTTCAGGGTTGCAATTTCAGAAGGTCTTTCCTCCTTTAAAGTGCACCCTTCAGATTCTAAGTTTAACACCGCTCCATCTTCCTTCCCCTTACAATCATCCAGTACTATATGGCTCTATAAAACTATTAATCATCATTGAGAAAATTTAGTAAAAATGGACTCTGTCTTTTTCAACGGTTATGCCTTCTAATTGCAGGAGTCTTATTTTCCAGTTGAG
>CAYRXI010000055.1:1611-4445 GCA_964428255.1 uncultured Candidatus Sumerlaeota bacterium | reverse complement strand
ATAGCCACCGAGTGAGCCAACTGCATGAATTACACGATGACAGGGAATTATGGGAGGCACGGGATTAAGACGCATTGCCTGTCCCACTGCACGAACAGAGGATGGAAAGCCAGCCATCCTGGCAACCCATGCATAGCTCCGAACTTCTCCATAAGGAATTGACATTGTTACCTGCCAAATTTTTTGCATAAAGGCAGAGTATTCGGCCACATCCAGAGGAACATTAAACTCTTTTCTCTTCCCATTGAAATAATCCAGTAGCTGGTTGATGGTATCTGTCACAAAGTCCGGAAAATCCGAATGTATTTTTTGAACTTTTAACTGCTCCACTTTCTGGCTCGGCGATTTTATGGAGAATTTCTTATTGGCATTAACTTCGCCAAATACAATGCGACAAATCCCTTTCTCTGTCGCAATAACAGTGAATCTGAGCCAGTTTTTTATAGAATGAGTCAGGACAAAATAACGGAAACTCATATCAACCTGTCATAAAACTTGTTTAGATTTTAACAAAAGTTCAGACAACCTCTTCGGCACAAATAATTTTATCAGCGTCATAAACTCCAATAGTCCGCTGATTGGGCTTTACAATCAAGAACTCATCATCATCCAACTCACCATACAGCAAGCGTTTAATTAGCCGAATATCGCCGGGTAATTGAACAAATTCTCTCCCTTCTACCTGTGCCTGCTGACGGCATTTTTCGGCGTGACCTAAATTTTGAGTTTCTGGAACTTCAATAAAAATTATTTTGTTTTCAGCAGGTACAGTTATTTTGGAAAAAAGGTTATCAAATAAAAATCTGGCATTCTCTTCACCATACAGGGCAACGTAATCAGCATAGTTTTTATCCAGCCCGAGTAATTTATTTATGCTTGCCTCTTTAACATAAGAATCGCCACGCTCCATATAGCCACAAGAACTAAACATCAGGCTGGGATTCCTGCTAAAATACAGCTGATATTTTTCTTTTGAACCGAGCAATATGGTACAGCAATCATGCGCTCGCGGAATTACCAGCCGAATATCTCTGGCTAATAAATTAACAGTAGCATTGCCACATAAACCATAACCCAGCAGGATAGCATCGTATCTTCGCGTAGATTGTTGCGCTGCATCTATTCGCCTCTGAATTTCCTGGCGTAAATACTCGCTCCGGTCGTGCGCACCTTTGGCGGTAAATTCTATATCAACGATATGCGGAGTCCGGGCAACACAATAGCAAATCTCACGCGTAAAAACTTCACAGGCAATAAGTTTTAATATCACACTACTCACCCAAGGCTCAGCTATGACAAAAAATAACTTCAACTGCTATAATATTAATTTCAAATAAATTTGAACTTTCATTTGAATTTTGACTTACATTTATACACTTATCTATTCTACTTTATAATTTTACGGGAAGAAAAATTATGAAAAAATTCATCGGTCTCACTTCTGATTGGCGTGAATCAAAATATTATGCGCCCACTGTTGCTATCAATAGCAATTATCTTAAAGGTGTGCTGAAAGCAAGTGGCTTCCCCATTATTCTTTCAGCAATAATGCCCTTAGAGACTGTGAGAGAAATATTGGAACAGCTGAGTGGAATAATTTTTATTGGGGGGGCAGACATTGAGCCATCACTGTATAACGAACCACGGCATCCGATGACTGTTCCGATGAAGACTGCACGTCATAACTTTGACCAGGAATTAGTAAAATTGGTATTGGCATCAAATAAACCTCTACTTGGTATCTGCCAGGGGATTCAGGTAATAAATGTAGCACTTGGTGGGAAATTATTTCAGGATGTCCCCAGTGACTTCCCCAATTCTAACATCCGACATCGCAAACTAACTGGCTGTTCTTTCACCGAGCATCCTGTTAAAATTGCACGAGATTCACTGTTATATAAAGTAATTGGAAAGGAAGAAATAATAGTTAACAGCAGTCATCATCAGGCAATCTCAGTGTTAGCACCCGGGTTAAGAGCGGTCGCCTGGGCACCAGATGGAGTTATTGAAGCCGCAGAAGCTACTGATGAACGTCCGATACTCGCTGTTCAGTGGCATCCTGAATATTTAATTGACCGTGAAGAACATTTAAATCTTTTCCGCTGGGTAGTAAATAGCACGGATTTTTTAAACCCCATCCATCCTTACTTTACTTCGTAACTGTCATAGCACTCGTTGAACATATTTGTGATTGTAATTAATACGTGGGACTTTTTGGTTGGGATCAATAGTTCATAGATAATTATATAAAAAATGTATTATAGCCAGCCCTGGGCTGTATACCAGGCTACTGTCTCGCGGATAGCAACTTCCAGGGAAGTTTTGGGAGTAAAACCCAGCTGATTTTTTATCTTCTCTGCGCTACATACCCAGTACTTCTGGGTGAGTTCCCGAATTTTATCACAAGAGATAATTGTATTTCTGGCGGTAATGTGTGAATAAAATTCACTTGCCATGGCAAAAATATAAGCCACGGAGACAGGAACATATGTAAGCCGGCATATTCGCTGAAATATCCTGCTAAAAATGTCTGCCACTTGTTGCCAGGTTAGTGCCTGGGGATACGCGATAAAATATGTCTCACCTATCGCTTTATCTGATTCTCCAGCCAGAATAATCCCCTCAACCAAGTCTTTCACGTATACCAGACTGAAGTATTTATCATCTTTACCGATTATGGGGATTTTCCCTCTTTTTGCCTGCCGGAAGAAAATCAGAATCTCTTTATCACGTGGACCAAAGACCGAGGGGGGGCGAATAATTGTATATGGAATATAATTGGGACAGCAAATACTGCGTACTACCTCTTCTCCAGCCAGTTTACTCTTTCCATA
>CAYRXI010000055.1:779-1601 GCA_964428255.1 uncultured Candidatus Sumerlaeota bacterium | reverse complement strand
TGCAACTATCTGCTTCAGTAATTGGCTTTCCATCCAGACTGGGACCGCAAGCAGCCTGACTGCTCACATATACAAAACGCCTCGGGCGAGAGCCGGTAATAACCACTGCTTCCAATAAATTTCTGGTTCCGCCCTGATTGCCACGATAATAATCTTCCCTGTATCTGGTTTTTATCACACCAGCTGGATGATAAATTATTTCTTTGTCTTTTACCGCCTGTCGCAGTGAATTTATGTCATCCAGGTCACCATAAATCAGGTTTACCGGCAAAGTTTTTAAGAAGCTTATATCACTGGTGCGACGAACCAGACAAAACACCTCATCCCCACGCTGCGCCAGATTTTCTGCCAGATGACTGCCGATAAATCCTGAGGCACCGGTGACTAAAACTTTCATCTTGTTTTTTTTCTCCGTAGGATTAAAACTAAAAAATTAAATATAAAACCGCTTGCCTGACGCAATAGTTAATAATTACAGAAGGATTAATCTGTGTAAAAACTCCAAATCAAATGAGTGTATTGATGGTGTATCTATAATAATGTTTTTAGAATCTTCATTAAAGGGAAATAGGACGGAAAAAAACAATTATAAGAAATGGCTATTCAGAAACCAGTGTTATCATTTTATTGATTCATTGTGAGTTTTTAATTGTTTTCTATCTTATGGGTATAAGACAATGAGTTCTTCACTTTGATAAATTAAATGGAAGAGCAGAAAAAAATAATCCGTCCTGAATTAATTTATAAAGATCCAGCACTCCTTGTCTTCAACAAGCCGGCGGGAATAAGTTTGCTGGCAGATGGCACTGGTGCGCCCTGTTT
>CAYRXI010000055.1:0-769 GCA_964428255.1 uncultured Candidatus Sumerlaeota bacterium | reverse complement strand
TCTGAAATTTGCCAGAAAACCGGTGGGTGGCACCCCTATCTGGTTCATCGCCTGGATAAAGGAGCATCGGGTATCTGGCTTGTAGCCAGAACTCAAGAAGCGCAGTCTAAACTCACTCAACAATTTAATAAACGTGAAGTGGATAAAATATATCTGGCAGGTGTGTGGGGAATACCGCCCAATAAAGAAGATACTATTGATTTACCGCTGGAAAAAGCCCGCAAAGGAAAGTTCCGAATTGCCCGCAAAGGAACAGGCTATCCAAGTCAAACACATTATCGTCTTTTATGGTCTGATAAACGAGTTTCATTATTATTGATACGCCCAATGACCGGACGCACTCATCAAATTCGGGTGCATTTGCAGGCTATGGGAACTCCAGTTATTGGTGACTATTTTTATGGCGGACAAAAAGACAAAATTACACCATCAGGATGTTTTATGCTTCACTGCCATAAATTGTCTTTATTTCATCCCCAGCCTGCAGTTGCCCGACCAGAAATATTTTTACAGGGCGCAGGAGGCAAGCTTGGACGCGTGGGCTTTCAGGCTCCCCCCCCATCTTATTTCAATATCTTTCCTGTTGATGAACTACTGAAAAACATTAGCAACTAATCAGCTTTTATAGTCCACCCAAATCGGGCTTGACCAAGCCATATTCCCATCTTCACAGATTACACGTAGATAATAAAAGGATACGCCCTCGGGAATTTCTTTATCCTCATAAGTAAATCGCGAGTTAAAACCTTCGCCGCCATAACGAAAGATT
>CAYRXI010000054.1:11809-19663 GCA_964428255.1 uncultured Candidatus Sumerlaeota bacterium | reverse complement strand
ACAGGGGTTTTTCCAGGGTGGCGCGCTAACTCGGAAATGGACTTCACGTGCACCAGCATCGCGAATCATTTTTACTATCTTTTTGCTGGTCGTACCGCGCACAATGGAATCATCAACCACCACTACCCGGCGATTTGCCAGCAGTCGTTTGACTGGGTTAAATTTGAGTTTTACGCCAAAGTCTCTTATCTGTTGCTTGGGCTCAATGAATGTTCGCCCCACATAGTGACTGCGAATCAAACCAAACTCCAGCGGTATGCCTGATTGCCGTGAGTAACCCAGCGCAGCAGCATTGGCTGAGTCTGGCACAGCAATCACGATATCTGCTTCAGCAGGATGTTCTATTGCCAGCTGTTTGCCGAGACTTTCTCTAATAGAATAGACACACTTACCGCCAACAATACTATCAGGCCGTGCATAATAGATGTACTCAAAGACACAGAACGAAGGCGGAACTTCGGCAAAGGGATGATAATGCTTAGGTCCATTGCTGGTGAACTCAAGGATTTCCCCGGGTTTTAATTCACGCAACAGCTGGGCATTTATGATATCCAGGGCACAGGACTCTGACGCCACCACATAAGTCTTCTCATCTTTTATGCCAACACAAATGGGGCGAAAACCATACGGGTCGCGAAGTGCCAGCATACACTCCGGACGCAATATCAGCATTGAATATGCGCCCTTCAAGCGAATTAACGAAGTGATTAAGGATTCTAAAAAATCACTTCCACCTTGCTGGGCAATAAGATGTACCAGAATTTCACTGTCAGTAGTGGTCTGAAAGATAGCCCCGCGTTTCTCCAGTTCCCAGCGCAGTGCTTGAGCATTGGTGATATTCCCATTGTGGGCTATGGCAAGGTACCCATCACGATATTTGACCACAATGGGTTGTGCATTCTCCAGCGTGTTGGAACCGGTGGTTGAATAGCGGACATGTCCGATGGCGATGTGTCCCTTTAATTTATCCAGAGATGTTTCGTCGAAAACATCTGCCACCAATCCCTGTCCTTTATGTGCATAAATTTTCTCTCCATCACTGGAGACAATACCTGCACTTTCCTGACCCCGATGCTGTAGGGCGTACAATCCCAGATATACCAGCTTCGCAGCCTCGGGATGGTTAAATACACCCATTATGCCACAGTATTCTTTTCTCATAGGAATTTTTTGATGTTCTATTCTCCTTTACCACGGTAATTTCTCATAATATTCTAACAATTCTTTTTTTGATATATCAATAAGTTTCCCAATTTTTAACCCGGGTTCTGCACTTACAGTGCCGATTACGATGGCATTGAAACCTTTATTTCGGCAAATAGATTCAATTAAACTCACATTCGCTGGTTCAGCGCTAACAATCAATCTGGACTGGGCTTCGCTAAATAGTTGAATATCAGGACGCCATTTATCGGACAGCTGGACCTTTGCTCCCAGTTGCCCATCTGCCCGTAATATTGACTCTGCCAGAGCCACTGCCAGTCCACCTTCACTGAGATCGTGAGCCGAATTTATTAATTTTTTCTTTATTAATTCCAGAGTGATTAACACCAAATCGCGTGCGGTGGCCAAATTTATCTCGGGACAGGGTGCCATAATTCGCCTGTGTAAGTATTCTAAATAATGGCTCCCGCCCAGATGAAGTTCTATATCTTGTGGTTCTATCAAAATTATGGCATCTCCAGCCTTCTTAAAACCTGAAGTGGTAATTTCATCTTCGGATTCAACTACACCAATCATTCCAATAACCGGTGTGGGATACACCGCTTTACCTTCGTATTCGTTATAAAAGCTCACATTCCCGCCAGTAACCGGTGTGTTCAGCATTTGACAGGCTTCTCCCATCCCGCGGATGCACTCGGTAAATTGATAGAAGACTTCCGGCTTTGTGGGATTACCAAAATTTAAGCAATTGGTGATTGCCAGTGGTCTGGCACCCACTACCGCCAGATTTCTGGCTGCTTCTGCTACTGCTATGGCTGCACCCTGGTAAGGGTCTAAATAACAATAAAGTCCGTTACAATCAGCTGTAATTGCCAGAAATTTATGCGTACCACGCAGACGCAAAACCGCTGCGTTTTCACCGGGACAAATAACAGTATTGGTTTGCACCATATGGTCATATTGCTGATAAATCCAGCGTTTGCTTGCAATAGTAGGCGACGCCAGTAGCGCAAGAAATGCGGTTTTATAATTTTCAGGCGGAGCAACTCTGTCTGGTGAGAATGATTCCAGTTCAGCTACATATTCGGGACGTTTTGCTTCTCGCACATAACATGGGGAGTTAGATGAAATTTTATCCACCGGTATTTCTGCTACAATTTTGCCGTAATGTTTAACGCGCATTAGACCATCGGAGGTAATTTTTCCGATTATTGCAGGATTTACTTCCCACTTTTCCAGAATTCCTCTTGCTTGCTCCCATTTTTCCTCCGGGATAATTGCCAGCATTCGCTCCTGTGATTCCGAGAGCATCATTTCATAAGATGTCATTCTTGCTGCTCGTTGCGGGACGTGTGCCAGTTCAATTTCTATGCCGGTGCCACCCCTTCCAGCCAGTTCACAAGTAGTGCAGGTAAGACCAGCTGCCCCCATATCCTGCATAGCTTCAACCACTCCAGCTCCGATGAGTTCTAAAGTGGCTTCCAGAATTTTTTTGCCCATAAACGGGTCTCCCACCTGCACTGCAGGACGCTTTTGGGCTGCTTCGTCGTCTAATTCCTCGGAGGCAAAAGTTGCTCCGTGAATTCCATCTCTTCCCGTCGCATTGCCGAAATATACCACCAGACTTCCTGCATTACGCGCTTTTGCCAGAGTTAAATGACTTTTTTTCAGAATTCCCACGCACATCACATTGACCAGGGGATTGCCATTATATCCGGCGGAGAAATACACGTCACCTGCAACTGTAGGCACTCCCACGCAATTCCCGTAATCTGCAATTCCTGAGATTACGCCTTCAGCGATATAGCGTGTTCTGGGCAATTGCGGGTCTCCAAATCTCAACGGGTCTATTAGCGCTATCGGGCGGGCGCCCATAGTAAAAATGTCTCGCAATATGCCACCAATACCCGTAGCTGCACCCTGATATGGCTCAATAGCTGAGGGATGATTATGTGATTCAATTTTAAACGCTACTGCCAGTCCATCTCCTATATCCACCACGCCAGCATTCTCACCAGGTCCCTGAATAATGTGCTCCCCGGTTGTGGGGAGCTTTGCCAGCCATACTTTTGAACTTTTATAACAGCAATGTTCACTCCACATTACAGAAAAAATCCCCAGTTCAGTAAATGTGGGTTTTCGCCCAAGAATCTTTAAAATCTGCTTATATTCTTCAGGTGTGAGACCATGGGCTTCAACCAGCTCTGGCGTTATCTCCTCTGGCTCTCTGGCATATGTTATTTTATTTTGCATAACAATTTTTGAAATAGATAAACAAATAAAACGAGACCATATCAGTAAGCTTGATTGTAAAACTTTGCAAGGAAAATCGTCTTGCGTGATACAAAAATAAAACTATTCAGGGATGAAATGGCTGAATTTTATTTTGTCTCAATTGTCTCCAGCATCAATTTAGCCATCACTTCATAACCTGCACGTGTAAGATGCAAGCCGTCGTGCGAATACTCTGGACGTAAGAGTCCATCCTCACCCACCAGAGTTGAATACAAATCTATCACGGTAATTTTATGTTTTTGCGCCATATTTTTGAGCTGCATATTGAACGAATGCACAGCTGTGGCAAGATGAGCATAATTATCCCGAACGGGAGCACAGGTAATTATAATCACCTTTGTCGCAGGCAAACGTTCACGAATTTTGAACACTATTTTTTCATATTCATTTATCATCTGTTCAATTGATGGCTCACCTGTGCGATGGCGATTCCCCAGGTCATTACGTCCATTTTTAATAAAGACCAAGTCCGGCTGCATATCAAAAACTGAGGCTTCCAGGCGGTGTGAGATCCCGCGGGTTCCGATGCCAAGTGTATCAGCAGAAATTCCCCGATTAAATATCCGATATCCGGGCAGTAACTCCCAGGGGAAATCCTGCATAGTTGAGGAACCTAACAAACAGATAGTAGGAAGGGTTTTGCTTTCCAGTGTCAGGAGTGCATTTTCCTGCAAAAATTCTCCCAGTCGTTTAAAATATAATTCTCGCCATTGTCCGAGGTTGGATGTCACGTTAACCATTGCTGCCTGATGAAAATTTAAATGTTCCTCCAGTTGAGCCTGCCAGTAGTCCCAGGAGTGCGTTCCGGGTAATTCCCGCCAGATATGGGGGATTTTCAGCTCACATAGCCGTTGATGAAATTGACGATTGTCCTCTATGGCGCCGGTTGCAGTATCACTGGTGCCGCAATCAAAGAGTAAAAGCACGTTCTTGTATTTGAAGCGTTCGGCTTGTTCCCACACTGAATTGGATTCCCACACACTCCGATTTTCCTCCAGCTTGCCAAGTCGTCCAGCGATATGCCATTTATCCGGATGATTGGTTAATTTCAATATCCCGGACATTGACGAGGCGGAGCCAAACATCTCGGGATATTTAGTAGCCAGTAAAAATGCTCCGTGTCCCCCCATACTTAACCCCATTATACCGCGTCCATCCCTGCTGGCAATTGTAGGAAATATTCGGTCTATTTCAGGCACTAATTCCTTAACAATGTAAGATTCATACTGGGAGGCACGCTCTATGGGGCTGTCCACGTACCAGCCAAATTCCCCACCGTCCGGGAATATTAATATCATTCGGTAATTTTCTGCCAGGTCCTCAATATTCGTTCGCGTAACCCAATCAGTATAGCTCCCATACGCTCCATGTAGCACATACAAAACTGGAAATCTTTCACCCGGCTTTGCATCAGCTGGTATGTAGGCATAAAAATTTTTCTGCCTGTTCAATGTTTTGCTATGGTGCGTTATGGTGATTATATCTGATTGTTTGGCATAACCACCAAGCCATATAGCCAGAAAAAAAACAAAAACCTTTTTCAACATTTTTCTCGCCCTAAAAATTTATTTGTTCTTTGAGTTTTTAGATGGATAATTGAAGTCTAATTGAGTGATTTTTGCCCGACCAAAAAACAATTGTATAAACAAAAAATATTTTGCCTGACCAATTAACTTCAGGCAGCCAAACAACTTTAGATAACATCATTCTAAGAATTTTTAAATTTACAAATTATCTTACTTCAGCAGGGCTAAACTCTTCAAGTTTTCTGAATATTCTAACGCGCAGACGCGGGATGGAATAATCTGCTATTAACTGATAAATTATTTTCTTTTCATTTTCCGCAGTCACCGTTAACTTGTTCGGTAATTTTATAATAATATCTGGATTGTTAATATAGACCGAATTTATAAAAACTTCAGGTTTAAACTCGCGCAAGAAATAATCCTGGCGATATATATTTTCAGCCGTAATTTCTTTGTGGATCAGCCCGGAGATGTCACAGAAGCGCAGGTCAGGTAAAAAATAACCGAAAATCCCGATTTCATCTGCTAAAACCAGCTTATTCCGGGGTATATTTTGTAATTCATTACTTATCTGTTTATATAACTCATAGCGTTGTTTGAAAAAGGCATTGTATAGAGGCTGACCCGAATAATAAAAGAGTAGAATAGCAATTAATGTCGCATAAATAACTCGGACAACTGCTGACATACGTAGAAATTGCCCCTGCTTCCCAGAAAAAAACACTCCCACTCCGTATGCCGGAAGTATTGGATGCAAGAGCCACAACGTGTAAAAATACCATTCGTAGCTACCAGGCACACCAGTGAAGAAATAAGTAACCTGGTGAAAGAAAATCCAGGTGAGTAACAAAAATGTCGCTTGCTTTTCGGGGGTAAATTTTCCTAATGCTACAAGTTTACTCCGCCCCTTCAAGTCAAAAAAGTTTAACAGCAGTTTTAATACCCCCATCCAGGTAAGTATCAGAATAAATAGATTTTTGGGGAAGAAAATCCGCAGTAAATTTTGCTGTAAACCCCAGGAATATGGATTTAACACATCAACACGTGCCCCCTGCCGTATCTTGGCAGCCAGTGTATTGGGAAAGATATCACCAAAGTATATAAATGAAAATAAATACCACGGGATTAACAAAATACCGAGAATTATCAACGAAGGGAGATGTAATCTTTTTTCTCTTAAGGCGGCCGCAGCCTGAAGATATAGAGAGAAAAGCACACCTTCACCTCTGGTTAATCCATAAAGCCCCTGGAAAAGAGCACTCGTATTATATTGTTTTCCTGCATAAAAGTAAATTGATGCTAGGATAAAGAACATACATAGAGTTACTTCATTACCCCATAATTGCCTTAACGGTGGGATAAAGAAGAAAAGTAAGCCTCCGGCCAGTCCTGTTAATTCCTCATTTCTATGGCGGTAGAGCAGAAAAAACATCAATGCAGCACACATCACTGCCAGAGAACATAACCAGCGAGCCGCAGGCTCCGGCAAAATCCCAATAAGCCTTAATCCTGCCAGTATAATTGTGAATAACGGGGTTGTTGTGGCTAATACTCGCTCTCCTTCATTAAATACAAAGCCTCTACCTGCTGCTATATTATTTGCATAGCGGAAGGTGATGAAAAAATCGTCCATATAAATACGGCATTGCGTATACACATAGATAAGCAGGCTGATAGCTATTAAAAGGAAGAGATATAAACCATAACTGGATGGTTGAGCTTCATTATTTTCCGGATAAGATGACATATTTTCTTATGAATTATAAGCAACCAAACAAAAAAAATAAAAAATATATCTCCATCAGGGCAATAGCAAATTCCGCAACTCCCGGCTACTGATTCCTAATAACATAATTTTGTAGGAAATGGACGAAATATTCTGTTTATATAATTTTTGAGTTTTGTATTTACATTACAGGTTAGTTTAGCACAAACTAAAAGCATTTTATATCTTTGCTAAATAAGGGATTTTCTGAAATTACCATGCACGAAAAAGTTAAAAATACAGGAAATAAGATGGATGAGTTCTGGGGCGTACCCCGCAGCTGTTATTGTGGTGAGTTACGAAAAAAAGATATTGGGAGAGAGGTTGTCTTAAAAGGCTGGGTGCACCGGCGTCGGGATCATGGCGGACTTATCTTTGTTGACTTACGTGACCGCGAAGGTATTTGTCAGATTGTGTTTTCACCTGAAGAACTCCATCCCGAGGATTTTGAGCGTGCACATAGAATAAAAAACGAATACGTTCTCGCAATTAGAGGCACTGTTGTTGCCCGACCTGAAGGCACTGTCAATCCAAATTTACCAACAGGCGAAGTAGAAGTTCGTGTCTCCAGATTTGCTGAGCTTAATACCTCTGCTCCGTTGCCTTTTCAACTGGACGGCTATACTCCCGTTAACGAGGATGTGCGTTTAAAATATCGCTATCTTGATTTACGCCGTCCAGAAATGCAGCAGAATTTAATCTTCCGCTCAAAGCTGTATAAAGTTGTCAGAGATTACTTTTATGAACAGGGGTTCATTGAAGTAGAGACGCCGATAATAACAAAAAGCACACCCGAAGGCGCACGTGATTTTCTGGTGCCCAGTCGCTTGAACCCGGGTATGTTTTATGCCTTACCCCAGTCTCCGCAACTCTTCAAACAAATTCTAATGATAGCCGGATTTGACAAATATTTCCAGCTTGCCCGCTGTTTTCGTGATGAAGACCTGCGTGCTAATCGTCAGCCGGAATTTACTCAAATTGACCTGGAAATGTCATTTATCACTCCGGATGACCTGTTTTCTGTGATTGAAGGACTGATGTATAGAATTTATAAGCAGCTGATGAATGTTGAGCTCAGCCTGCCCTTTCCTCGGTTGTCTTATC
>CAYRXI010000054.1:7363-11799 GCA_964428255.1 uncultured Candidatus Sumerlaeota bacterium | reverse complement strand
TTGCATTTCGGAGTTGATAAACCTGACCTGCGCTTCGGGATGCAAATCCAGGATGTTACTGATGTATTTCGCACTGGTTCAGAATTCAATGTATTTAATGAAGTAATTGCTAAAGGAGGGATTATTCGTGGTATAGTAGTGCCAGGCGCCCACGAATTCAGTCGGAAACGTCTGGATGAGTTGAGCGCGTTTGCCTCGCAGTATGGTGCCAATGGGCTTGCCTGGTTTAAAGTAGAAGCCTCTGATAAAGTTTCTTCGCCCCTTGCAAAATTCTTTTCAGCCGAAACCATCAAGGGATTGATTGATTCTCTTCAAGCCGCTTCCGATAGTCTGATTTTGCTGGTTGCAGATGTTAAACCCAAGATTGTCTGTGATACCCTGGCAAATTTAAGATTAAAGTTAGGCAAAGAATTGAACCTGATAGATGAACGGGCGGTAAAACTTTGCTGGATTGTAGATTTCCCGCTGTTTGAGTGGAATGAGTGTGAAAATCGCTGGGACCCTGCTCATCATCCATTCACTTCACCTGTTCCCGAAGATATTAATTTGCTGGACACCGATCCGGGAAAGGTGCGCGCCATCTGTTACGACCTGGTGCTCAACGGAGAAGAATTAGGTAGTGGTAGTATAAGAATTCATCGTGAAGATATACAGGAAAAAGTGTTTAAAGTCATCGGTATTAACAGAGAGCAGGCACGGGAAAAATTTGGCTTTTTACTGGATGCGCTGCGCTTCGGGGCTCCACCTCATGGCGGTTTTGCCTTTGGGTTTGACCGTTTGGTGATGATTCTATGTGGTGCCAGCTCTATCCGTGATGTGATTGCCTTCCCCAAAACTCAGAGTGGCGTATGTCCAATGACTTCTGCTCCTTCTCCTGTAGACCCACAGCAGCTAAAAGAACTCTTTATAAAATCCACCCTTGACCTTGAGTCTTAGTCTTAACTACAATTTTATTTTGATTATCTGTTGATTTTGTAAATGGAGGAACTATGTACGCAATTATTAAAGCAGGCGGGAAACAAAGTCCTGTTAAAGTGGGCGATGTTTTGAGAATAGAAAAAATTGGAGCGGAACCCGGCGCCAAAATTACACTGAATGAAGTATTATTCTACCGGGATGAACAGAAATCATTGGCCGGTAATCCCGTGCTTCAAAATGTAAAGGTAGAAGCTACAGTACTGAGGCATGGTAAAGACAGGAAAATTCGGATTTTTAAATATAAACGACGTAAACGTTATGAGCGCCGTAAGGGACATCGGCAACAATTTACTGAAATTAAAATAGATAAAATCGTTGCGGAATAAGGATATAATATCTGAATCAATGAGGAGGGAGAACAATGGCACATAAAAAAGGTGGCGGTAGCTGCGGGAAGCGGCTTGGCGTCAAGGCATTTGACGGACAGAGAGTCAATGGTGGTGCCATTATTGTGCGCCAGCGTGGTAATAAATTCTTCCCCGGCGAAAATGTCGGTGAAGGTAAAGATAATACCCTCTATGCCAAAATCCCCGGTATCCTGAAATTTTATACTCAAGGACACCGGCGCTATATCTCCATTATCCCGCTTACTGAGTCAATTGCCGAGGAGCCTGTTGCCAGAGGCTAAAGCGAGCACAAATTTGCCGCATTCTTCTGAAATGACATTACATATTTTTTTATTTTATTTTTGGTAGATGCTGAGCAGAAAGCTGCAGCCGGGTAAAATTATTGCGTGAAATTTAAACTAATTTTTTTTAGCTAACAATCAATTAGTAGCACAAATAGGACTGGGGTGTACAATGGAGGCCTTGGAAACCATAAAACAACGGCGCTCTGTAAGAAAGTTTAAGACAACGCCGGTGGCAAAAGAACATATTGAGCAGCTTATAGACGCTGGCAGATTGGCAGCCACTGCCCGGAATGACCAGCCCTGGGAATTTGTTGTGGTAACCAATCCCGAGACTCGCAAGCAAATCGCCGCGCTCACGGATTATGGAAAGTTCATTGCCGAGGCTCCAGTGTGTATTGCCGTATTTTGTAAGCCTACCAAATACTATCTGGAAGATGGTTCTGCAGCTACCGAAAATATACTTCTGGCTGCCACCGCACTTGGACTGGGAAGCTGCTGGGTCGCGGGAGATAAAAAGCCTTATTGTGCTAAAATTGCAGAACTATTGCAGGTCCCGCTGGACTATAAACTTGTTGGTTACTCTGCCGCGCCTGTTTCCACACCACCCAAGCGGTCACTCGCTGAAGTTATTCATTGGGAAAAATTTTAGTCCGAACGTTTGGTCGGGCTTTTGCGCCAGAAAAACCGTAAAGGCGTCCCGGCAAAACCAAACCGTTGCCGTAATTGATTTTCCAGGTATCGCTCATAGGTTTTCTGAATTCCTGCCGGATAGTTGGTAAAAATGGCAAAGGTTGGTGGAGAGGTAGCAATCTGGGTGGCATATTTTATCTTTATTTCTCGTCCCTGATAACTGGCAGGTCGTTGATGCTGGATAATTTCCTGCAGTGCAGCGTTTAACTCACCTGTAGTAATTCTTTTGGTGTACTCTCCGTATACTAGGTCAATTAAATCAAAAATTTTGTGTACGCGGGTTCCTTTTAGTGCGGAGATGTAAATTACCGGAGCAAAAGAGACAAACTTGAATGCGTATTCCACCCGCTTATACCACAGATTTACGTTAGCTGGACTTTTATTTATCAAATCCCACTTATTTACCACCAGAATTAAACCGCGCATGGCTTCAAGTGCATATCCAGCAATGTGCTGGTCCTGACGTGTTATGCCTTCTGTAGCATCACATACGACCAGCGCAATGTCACAGCGTTGCAAACTCATAATCGCGACTGCGGTGCTGAGCCGCTCCAGCTTATGTTCTATTTTCCCGCGTCGTCTTATACCTGCTGTATCAATCAGGGTATAAAGTTTATCACCACGTTTAATCAATGTATCCACGCTGTCGCGTGTGGTCCCGGGTTCTTCACTCACGATGACGCGTTTTTCCCCTAAAATAGCATTAAGTAAAGTTGATTTTCCCACATTTGGTTTCCCGATAATTGCAACCCGGATTGATGCCTGCGTTTCTAACTCCGCTTGTGTTTCAGGGAGTGCTGAAACAACGTCCGCCATCAATTCGTCCAGTTTTCGCTTATGCAGTGCAGAAATTGGATAAACTCGTGGCACTCCCAGGCGCAAAAATTCAAACGCCGCTTGTTCTCGTTGTTCATTGTCTACTTTGTTCACTGCCAGAAACACTGGTTTACGTGTTCGGCGGAGTTGCTCCATTATTATTTCGTCACTCGGGTGTAGCGGGTATTCTACATCTGTCAGGAAAATCAGCACATCAGCCTCGTCAATCGCCAGCATTGCCTGTTCCCTCACCAGCATCACTAATTCCTCGTCTGCCTGTGGTTCAAAGCCGCCGGTATCTATGAGAAAGAATTCTCTGTCTTCCCAGTTTATCTGCCCGTAGTTACGGTCGCGTGTGACGCCCGGAATGTCTAACACCACGGCTTTGCGTCTTCCCATCAAACAGTTGAACAATGTTGATTTGCCAACGTTAGGACGTCCAATTATTGCCACAACAGGAAGTCGAGCTTTTACTTTTTCTATTATTTTTTTATTAGTGACCTGCATTTTTATAGTTTCAGTGCCTGCTCGCTGATGATTTGAGTATTAGTGAGGGCGGCGCAAGAGGCGGCGAAAAAAACGGAGAAAAATAGGAGTGGTTGCAGCCTTTGCCAGAGCATTCTTGGCTGCTTTGAAGTCTGGATTGTGCTCCAGCGAACGTTGCAGACTCTCAATCGCCTTCTGATTAAATCCCAGATGATAATACGCCCGCCCGATGTGGTACCACAGATAATAGTTTGATACATTATACTGCACCGCTCGCTTGAAATAATCCAGCGCAAAACTATATTGTTTATGTTTGAAATAAATCAAGCCAATTCGCATTGGTGTCTGCCAGTCATCTCGCGGTGCTATCTCTAACGATTTCTCAAAACAAAAGTGCGACATTTTATTCTCTGCCATCAGCAGTATTTCACCACGCGCCAGCCAGGTAAACACACTTGAACCCTTGGTCATCGCAAAATCTGAAGCTCCAATAGCACGGCTCATTATCCCTTTATACGCAAAGATGAGTGCCTGTAAAGCAATAATACTGGCATCTTCCGGAAACAGGTCCAGTGCGCGTAGTACCCAGACACTGGCTTCTTTTACCTGTCCCATTTCTAATAAGCTGTAAATTTGTCCAATCCACGGATATGTTAACGAATTATCCAGCTGCAAAGCACGGGAGTAATACCGCAAAGCCTTAGAAAATTCGCCGTAAAAAAAATACTGGTCGGCTAATTTTATGTAATATGTGGCATCATATTTCTCTTCTGCTGGCGCCGACGTAAGAGCTAATTCTGCTTTTGTCGTCTCGTCTACCAGGGTTTTGGGTGCT
>CAYRXI010000054.1:5976-7353 GCA_964428255.1 uncultured Candidatus Sumerlaeota bacterium | reverse complement strand
CCATGTTCCAGTTTTGCAAATCTACCCATTCGGTCCTCACATCAGGCAAATTATTTCAGAAAAAATTTTTAACAATCTCAACTTCAGCAGTCTTTTCTATATTAATGGAAAGATATTGCCACTTACAGTCAAAATTCTATAAAGCAGGATAACAGTTGGATAAGGAAGAAGTCAAGAGTTAGAGTTATTGATAGTTTGCAGAAGAAGAGGCTTTAGCTTCGGCGTTACTTATCGACACAACGCACACACTCTCTGCTTTTCCACTGACTTATAACACTTGAAAATAAATAACACCCAAATCAGTGTACTTTGGCTTAAGTGTTCTATGTTTCTTCAGTGCTTGAACAAAAAAAGTATGTAGATAAATTTTTCACTTGGAATTTATTTACCAGTATAATAGCTGGTATTATATTTTTATTTTCGCTTTAATAATTTAAAGAAGAGGTAAAATTATGCATTTGAAACGTTTAAAACTCATATTACCTGCTTTCCTGTTAATCTTAATGGTAGTCTTTTTCTTCTCCTGCAAAAAACTGGAGTCTGAATCAAAAGCCACCGCAGATGCCAAACCCTCCGGGGCTGTAAAGGAAAAGACTTACACCATAACTGTTAATGGTGGTGTGCCAGAAGACGATAAGGAAAGGCTTGCAGAGCAAGAGCTATTTCAACGTCTGTTTCATCAGAGATTCCCGCAGATTAAGCTGGGGTTCAGTACCTGGCAATTTACCCCTGAGTCCTTTATCGCCAAAATTTCAGCCGGTACTGCAACCGACATTATCGGTGTATTTGCGACTGAAGGCACAGTGGTTATTGAAAAACATCTGGCTGCCGACATCACTGATTTTGTCAAAAACTGGGAGTTATATCCGTATATAAATAAAGAAGTAATTGCCCCCTTCACGCACGAAGATAGAATCTATGGCGTGCCTGCTGGCGGAATCGGGGGGGGATTCGTAATGACCCTGTTCTACAATAAGGATATGTTTAAAAAAGCAGGCATAGTGGATGAAAATGGTGAGCCTAAACCACCACAAACCTGGGAGGAATTTGTCGCAGTTGCCCAGAAGTTAACTGACCGTCAGCAGGGAGTGGCAGGATTCGGGATACTGGGTGAGGCTCAGGGGGGGGCAGGTTGGCACTTCCTTAACTGGGTCTGGCAGGCTGGGGGAGACTTTGAGAAAAAAATTAATAACAGATGGGTGGCAGTCTTTGATTCGCCTGAAGCCGTTAAGGCTCTCCAGTTTTTAAAAGATTTGCGCTGGAAATATGATGTATTGCAGAAAGATGTGACCTGTACCAATGACGATTTATTCCAGCTATTTGTTTCCGAGCGCATTGCAATGGCAATTTTTACTCCAGAGTATCTATTTTACCTAG
>CAYRXI010000054.1:1027-5966 GCA_964428255.1 uncultured Candidatus Sumerlaeota bacterium | reverse complement strand
GTTCCCGATGGAGAAAATCGGCATCACCTTATTGCCCGCCGGTCCTGCCGGACGTGCCAATCAGATGGGCGGCTCATTCTTCATTATTAATCCTACCATACCCAGAGATAGACAGGCTGCTGCTTTTAATTTTATCACCTTTACTTTTGACCTCAATTTGATTGAAGAAATCTGTAAATTGAGACGCCAGCAAGGACGCCTGGTTGGAATCGCTGCACTACCGGTTTTCACTCCCGAATATCAACAAAAAATAGATGCAGTAATTGATAAATATCGCAATGTTCCCTCTTTATCAGACCTGATGGCTGAATCTGTTAAATATGTTCGTCCTGAACCACCATATTACTGCCAGGCTTTATACCGGGAATATCTCAGCCCGGTTGTGCAAAAAGTACTAACGGATAAAAATGCTGACCCTGAAAAATTACTAAAAGAGGCAGCACAGGACTTTCAAAAACGTTTCTTAGCCCAATTGAAATTCTAAGGAGAACCAAAGTGTGCCCTAATAACTCACTGCTTACGTATTATACCGGATGGGCAATGGAAGCCTATCCAGATATGAGTGAGAAAGATTTTGCTTTTCACATTGAACGTCAGCTCTCCCTCGGGGCTAATTTTGTCTGGATCGGGCATAATAACCCGGGCGAAGTAGACCGCCATAAAGTAGAGCCGGCACTCTCATATGCGGTATATGAAGCTTATATTGACAAAAACGATCCACGTCATAACGATGCGGTTGCAATTATTGATGCCCAGCATCGCATATTAAAAGTATGTCGCCAGATGGGTGTGCCCGTAGTATTTCCGGTGGGTTATCAGATTCAAATGGGCGAGCGCTGGAATCGGGCAAATCCGCAACACCTACGCCGATTTTATGGCGGTGAGGTCATTGATTGGGGGGGGATCAGCGCCACTTTTCTCTCCCCGAAATATCGGGAAGATATTACTAAATTCTATGTTTGGACCATTGAGAATTTCATTGAGCCATATTCCGAAATTATAAAACTCATAAATCTGGCTGACGAGCCTTTCGGTGGCGATTATTCTCAATGGGCAGAAGACGCCTTTCGTCGTCAGTACGGAATTACCTTTGAAGAGGCATTTGCTCAGGGCAGAGAGGGATTGATAACTGTTGGAGAGTTTCAATCACGCTATGTTGTGGAGTATGCGCGCTGGAGTGCTGATGGCTGGCATAAACTTTACCCCCACATTCCTACCACGATGAGTTTTTGTGGTCATCATGGCAGGGAAGAAAATCATATACCGGACGTGGTGGCTCTTTTCAGCGACACTCCGCACCATTTCCATCCCACCTTTGATGTATATCCACGCGATGGCTCCCAGAAACATCCTGTTACCGAAGCGGACGTTACGATGTTAATAATTCTCTTACGGCAACTGAGTTATTTATCAGCCCGGCACCATAAGCCTTACTGGCTCTGGACAACCGGTAATAGCTGGGGCTTGGGGCAAGCCAGCCCCGACCCTGCCCATATCAGCGATGCGCTCGCTAACCAGTTTTATGCCGTAGCCACAGCCGTAGCTAATGGCGGAGATTTGCGCGGTATTGCAGTGTGGAATTACCTTTGCCGCAATCAGGGATTATTTGAAGATATCTATCATACTGCATATGACCCCGAGCAGATGTTTACCAGAGTAACGAAAATTTTAGCTTGGTTACGGGGCTTTTTAGGAAAACGCGAGCTAGTTAAACCCGCGGAAGTAGCGCTGATGTTGCCACGTTCGTTTGGCTACCGCAGAATTGGAGAACTAAAGCAGAGTGTCTGGGTTAGAGTTTATGGAGTTGAAAATTTACATCCACTGGCTAAACAAGCAGGTAACTTTATTGTGGGGTCAGAGGTCTCTGAAATAATAGACTATGAGTCAGCTCGTCCCGGTACTTTGAAAGCCATAATTTTTATGGCGGACCAGATGGAGACTCTTGACCCGGAGTCAGTGCACCTATTACATAATTACTTGCAGAACCGAGCCAGAATAAAAAGTATTCCCAGATTATTCCTGCCGGAAAAAATTGCCTCGCAAATTAGATTAGAAAGCATTGATGCCTCATCGTTAATTGTATTGCCAGATTCACCGGACAAAATTTCCGCTGATTTCTGGCAGCAACTTCTCTCACCAATTTTACAGTTCTCAGAGACAAACTCAATGTATGTAGCAGCGATAGACCACATTCATCTGATTTATAATTTGAGCCATAAGGAACAAGCCTTGTTTCAGCAACAGGCATTAAATGGCTGGTATTGTCAACTTGACCTGTCTGGGAATGAGTTACAGAGAATAAAATTGAATAAAGCAAATAAAAGAACGGAAATTAAATTGCCACATCACGCTATCGGGTTGACAATTCCCAGCCTACAGGCAGATTCCACATCACTGCCATTTCTATAAATAAAGAAAAGTCCCAATGTAGACATACTTAAGTAAAAAGGTTGGTTGTTGTTCTTTGTTGCAAGAAGCATTCAGCCTTCTGATAATAGTTCAGAATTTTATTTATGGAGGAGATAGATGATTAAAATTAATTCTTTTATCTGGTTTACTGTTATCGCAAACATAGTAATTACGTTGATTACCTTATGTGCCTCAGCCCAGCAAGAGAAACCAACCGTCTCTTTACAGGAACAAATAGAAAAGGAATTTGGTGAAGGAACTTATGCAGTATTTAATACCTCAATGGGGACTATTATCTGTCGTTTATTTCCAGACAAGGCACCGTTAACAGTCTCCAATTTTATTGGACTGGCAGAAGGCACCAAAGAATGGACTGATCCCAAAACGGGCAAGCTGGTAAAAAAACGATTTTACGACGGCTTGACTTTTCATCGGGTAATTCCGGACTTTATGATTCAAGGTGGATGTCCACTCGGCACCGGGACTGGTGGACCCGGCTACAAATTTAAAGATGAGTTTCACCCCTCCTTGCGGTTTGATCGCCCGGGTTTACTGGCTATGGCAAATGCCGGACCGGGAACTAATGGGAGTCAATTCTTTATCACCGAAAAGGAAACACCCTGGCTGAATAACAGGCATACTATTTTTGGTGAAGTTGTTAAAGGGCTGGACGTAGTTAAGGCTATTGCCCGTGTACCTGTAAAACAGAACAATAAACCGGTGCAGGATGTAGTTATTAACAGGTTAGAAATAGTGCGGGTTGAAAAGAAGCAGACGCCAGCCGAGGAGAAATCAACTAAAGCCGAAGAACAGCCCACAACACCAACCTTACAGGCTCAGCCGGAGGAAGGAAAAAAAAAGCCGACCAATTAATTCTGAACCCCAAGAATAAGCTATATCTGGGCGCAATTATTCGCGGTCTTGAAGACGAACCTGTTATAGCACTTATGTTTACCGGAGGCTCTTATGCTGAAACCGGTGATTTTATACTGGATACGCTAAAGCAGAATAATATCAAAGCCAGTTTCTTTTTTACCGGTGATTTCTGTCGCACCCCGGAATTTGCCCCGCTTATACATCGCATAGTTAATGAAGGTCATTATCTCAGTATCCATTCTGACAAACATCTGCTATACGCACCTTGGGACGACCGCTCTAAAACACTGATTACCAGAGAAGAGTTCATCAAGGATGTGGAGGATAACTTCAAGGAACTGGCGCGCTTTGGTGTCAAACGAGAACAGGCACGTTTCTGGATTCCACCATACGAATGGTATAATGAGCAAATTGCACAGTGGAGTGCTGAAGCAGGATTAATTTTGATAAACTACACTCCCGGCACACTCTCTGTTGCTGATTACACGCAGGATACGGATAAAAACTTTCGTTCTAATCAGGAAATCTGGGATAGCATAGTGAAGAAGGAACAAACAGATGGGCTAAATGGATTTTTGCTATTATTTCATATAGGTGTTGCTCCCAACCGTACTGAAAAGTTTGCCTATCGCTTGCCAGAGTTAATTGACTATCTTAAGAAAAAGGGCTATTCATTCCGACGCGTTGACGAATTATTGACAGTGAGATAACTTGCTGAATGTCTTTTCCGGGGTTAAAACCTTGAAACTTTTAACCACATATTGATTGTCCACCCCAATTTACTCTAATCATTTATTTTGTTAAAAATGTAAGGTTATATTTCCAAAACGTTCAGCTACTATCCCAAAAAGTAACAATAATGTTATTCGCAATTTATTTCTTTTTAAAAATTGTATTCAATTTATTTGAGTTACCAGGGGTTTCATATTCACCAAAATCTGGCTTCTTTTTTGCATACATCTAAAAAGGTTAAGGTATTTTTGCAAGTTGATGATGTTACGGATGTTTAAAATTAAAACTTCCAATTGCAGGAGATTCAAACTAAGCCATATAATTTAAATTTAAATTAATAATTTTGAAAGGTGGAGTTTAAATGAAAATTTCTCTAACAAAAAAAATCGGGTTAGTAATAATTATAATAGGAATAGTAGCTGCTGGTATCTACGCAGTAAAACATCGTGCCGCAGCGAAGCCAGCTACAGCCGTGGAACAAATACCGGCAAAGGTTGAGGAAGGTCCAATCCGTCTGACAGTTAGCTCTACTGGGCGGGTGGTGCCCAATTTGAACGTAGACATTAAATGTAAAGCCAGCGGCGAGATAATAACACTGCCATATGATATTAGTGACACTGTGACTAAAGGTGCATTGCTCGTAGAGCTGGACCCGGTTGACGAACAGCGACGGGTGAAGCGCGCTGAAGTGGATCTGGCTGCCTCCCAGGCGCGACTGGAACAGGCACGACTGAATCTGGCAATTGCTGAACGCAACCTTGCAATAGAAAAAGAAAGAGCCGAAACTGCACTCAAATCAGCTGAGGCACGCGCCAGAGACACTCGCGCTAAGGCTGACCGCCTTAAACAATTGTTGGAGAAAAACCTTGCCAGCCAGGAAGAATACGACACTGCTGAGACAGCCGCAATTCAGGCTGCAGCT
>CAYRXI010000054.1:0-1017 GCA_964428255.1 uncultured Candidatus Sumerlaeota bacterium | reverse complement strand
GAATTGAGAAATGCACAACTACGCCTGGAAGATATGAAAACACAGGAAATTGCACTGAATCTCAAACGCGAAGACGTTCGCCTGGCTGAAGCAGCTGTAGAATCAGATAAAATAAATCTGGAGCTGGCACGCCAGCAACTTAAGGATACTAAAGTTTACGCCCCTATGGATGGTGTGATCACTGCACGTAATGTTCAGACCGGACAGATTATTTCCTCCGGCATTAGCAACGTCGGAGGTGGTACAACGATTATGACATTGTCTGACCTGTCACGTATCTATATTCTGGCAGCCGTCGATGAGAGTGATATTGGTAAAGCTGAAGTGGGTCAGCCGGTGATGATTACCGTAGATGCCTATCCCAATCAGCAATTCTTCGGAAGGGTTGTGCGCATTGCCACTAAAGGTGTAAGCACTTCTAATGTTGTAACCTTTGAAGTCAAGATAGAAGTGCTCGGCAGAAATAAACATTTATTAAAGCCCGAGATGACGGCAAATGTAGAAATTATTGCCGGTGAACGGGAAAAGGCATTGCTGGTGCCAGTAGAAGCAGTCTCGCGCAAAATGGGCAAAATGATTGCTCAGGTGATGAAGCCTGACAAAACGATTGAAGAACGCGAAATTAAAGTAGGTATTAGCGATGGCGTTAATCAGGAGGTTCTCAGTGGACTTAGTCTCGGAGAGACTGTTCTGGTGCGAAAAGGTGAAGTAGAAAGCCGCTGGCGCAGTGGTTCCGGTACTCAGCAGCGCAGGCAAATGCCATTTGGAGGTATGATGGTGCCACCTCCTGGTGCAGGACGGAGGTCCGGCCGATGATTATTCAAGCTGAATCACTGGTCAAAACTTACACCCTCGGCGGAAGCGTAATAAAAGCCTTGGATGGAGTTAGCCTCACCATTGACGCCGGTGAAATGGTTGCGATTACCGGTCCTTCAGGAAGTGGAAAATCAACAATGATGCATATCCTGGGCTGTCTGGATAGACCGGATTCAGGCAGATATATTCTGGCAGGAGAAG
>CAYRXI010000053.1:18869-19804 GCA_964428255.1 uncultured Candidatus Sumerlaeota bacterium | reverse complement strand
ATCGTGAAGCGCGGCAAAAAAAGGAAGAAGCCTACAAAAAAGCCTGTGAGGAGTTAAAGAAGGTGTTAACCCCCAGGCAGGAGGCCATCCTGGTCCTGCAGGGCACACTGGATTAAACGTAAACTCCGGCGTTAATAATCGGGGGCTATGCCATAGCCCCCTTTTATTTTTAACTAAAATTGAACTGTCAACAGCACAGCAGTTAAACCATCCCAATAAAGCAAGGCGTACTAGGTGGTAATTGCTCGGGTTTTTCTTTAACTCGGCATTTTATTATCTCTACTTCCTCTTTACTTCAGAATAGTCTCCAAGACTCATTTCTTATTAAATTGAGCCCGTGTGTGGGATTTAGTAATTAACTTCCCCCGGTTCCTTTTAATTATCACAGGATTTTAATTTATAAGTAACCTCAATGATTAGTTTTTCTTGCGCGCAGAATTATTCCTGATAAATAATATTTTCACATCTCTATAAACGGGAAACAGGTATCGTGGTGGATTTGTGATAGCAGTCCGCCATTAAAAAGTTTTTTTATTCATTTAATCAGTTTCCCGGTCGTTAGAATATGCCACTGTATTTTTCAAGCACACATCACAGGGCATACGGCTAACATAAGCTATGACCAGAAAAATTCTGATTGTGGAAGACGATAATGCTCTGGCTGAAATGCTGGAGTATAATCTCCAGCAAGAGGGATATAAGACCCGCGTGGTTGAGGACGGGTTGAAGGTAATTTCAGAGGTAAATACCTTTAAGCCGGACTTAATCCTGCTGGATATAATGCTGCCGGGGATGAATGGATTTGAGGTTTGCAAACGGCTAAAGGCAGATGAACGCACCGCTGGTATCCCCGTGATTATTCTTACGGTAAAATCGGGCGAAGTAGATGTGGTGCTGGGATTGGAATTGGGGGCAGATGATTATGTAACAAAGCC
>CAYRXI010000053.1:17381-18788 GCA_964428255.1 uncultured Candidatus Sumerlaeota bacterium | reverse complement strand
TGGTGCTGGATAATGAGAAGCGAAAGGTCTTTTCCGGCAATCGTCCGGTGCTATTGTCCAGAACCGAGTTTGATATTCTGGCGCTGTTGATTTCAAAGCCTGGTAAAGTATTCTCCAGAGAGACCATTCTCCGGCGCTGCTGGCCTGAAGGCATATATGTGATTGACCGGGCAATAGATGTGCACATAAACTCCTTGCGGAAGAAACTGGGGAAGATGGGCGCATACATAGAAACAGTACGGGGAATTGGCTACCGGGTGAAAGAATAAGCCCGGATTTTATACTATGCGATTATTTTACTCCAAAATTCTCACCGGTATCATCGGGATTTTGCTGGTCGGATTTTTACTGGCAATGCTGTTTATTATTAAGTTCAGCCATCAGCAATTTACTGCCAATCTGGAACGACAGCTCCTGACCAACGCCACCCTGGTAGCCGAGATTGTAAGAGAAAAGGGCTTGAGTCCGGAAACAGCCAGCCAGATAGATGAAGCCCTCAGGCAGCTGGGGAAAAAGTTAAAGCTGCGACTCACGGTCATCCTCCCGAATGGTTCTGTGGTGGCAGATTCGTCGGGTATAGCCCGAATGATGGAGAATCATCTGCAACGCCCGGAGATACAGGCAGCGCTGAAAGGAGAGCCACGCCTCTATTCACGGGTGAGCTCTACGCTGGGAATACCAATGGCGTATCTGGCAGTGCCGGTGATAGAGGACGGAAAACCGGTGGCAGTGGTGCGCGTGGCACTCCCGCAGGATGAAATTCAGGAACAATTGCACCTCTCAATCTACAGAACCGTGCTTTCGGGTGCAGCCATCAGCGGATTGATAGTGGTAATTTTGAGTCTATTTATTGCCGGGATTTATTCAAAGCCAATTGCGATGTTGAAAGATGCGGCGCGGAACATTGCCCGCGGAAATTTTCATCAACGGGTGTTAATTAAGGGCAGTGATGAACTGGCGCAACTGGCAGAGGCTCTGAATGAGATGTCTCAGCGGCTGGGTGAGTATTTCACCTCTTTGCAAGCAGAAAAAGAACGACTCAAGGCAGTGCTGGGTAGTATGAACGAAGAGCTATTGCTGGTGGGTAGCGATAACGTGATTTATCTGGCAAATCCAGCCTTCTGTAAACTGCTGGGATTGGAACCCGAGAAGGTCATAAATAGAAAATACTGGGAGGTTATTTTAATCCACGAGCTGCTACAATTTATTGAGAAAGCGCTGACATCGGATAAGTTAGAACAGAGCGAGCTGGCAGTGAAGCAGGAAGGACAGAGCTGGAGATATTTTTTACTCAGCTCCTCTACCCTCAAAAGTGATAAAGACGGGAGCAAAGGGATAGTGGTGGTATTTCACGACATTACGCCCATAAAGGATATGGAGCGGATACGGCGGGAGTTCGTGGATAAT
>CAYRXI010000053.1:8954-17371 GCA_964428255.1 uncultured Candidatus Sumerlaeota bacterium | reverse complement strand
TGAATTAAAAACCCCGATCAGTACTGTGCTGACAACTGTGGAGACACTGCTGGATAGAGAGCCAGACTCTGTTCAGACCCGCAAAAGTTTTTACCAGAATATTTATAATCATACTCTGCGGTTAAATAACCTGATTAACGACATTCTTGATTTATCTGCCATTGAACAGAAACGGATTTGTTTTGAATTTAAGCCCCATAATTTAGCCGATATTATCAGCAGTGTGGTAGAAAACCATACTGAGGCTATAACCCGAAAAGGACATACCTTGAATGTAAACCTGCCCGAAGAGACAGCAATTATCACGGTGGATAGAGCGGCGATAGAGAAGGCAATGGGCAATATTCTGGATAATGCCATTAAATATACCGAGCCGGGAGGTAAGATTAACATTCAGGCGCAGAGGGAAGATAACTTCTGGCGCATAGACATAACGGATACTGGCATCGGCATCCCGGCAGAAAATCTCCCGCGTATATTTGAGCGTTTTTATCGGGTAGACAAGGCGCGGTCAATAAAGTCCGGTGGCACGGGTTTGGGGCTGGCGATTGCCAAACATATCGTTGAAGCCCATCACGGCAAAATCTGCTGTGAAAGTACACCCGGCAAGGGCTCTACCTTCAGCGTATACCTGCCTGCGTGATCTTATCTGCACCCTCAGCTGTAACTTTTACCCCAGATAAAAATTTAACAGAAATTTAACAATTCCCTTATACTGGCTTAACAATGGGTGTGGCATAGTAGTTCTTGTATTTCTGGCAGGAAATTCAAAATTTTTAAGGAGGTGAAAGGAATGATTAACCAAGCCAGAAAACAACTGAGATCTGGATTTACTTTGATTGAGCTGTTAATTGTAGTCGCCATTATTTCCATCCTGGCAATGATTGCCGTGCCCAATTTTCTTGAGTCCCAGACACGTAGCAAAGTATCCAGAACGATGAGTGATTTGCGAGTGCAAGCCACAGCAATGGAAGCTTACTTTGTAGACTGGAATGCCTATACCCGAGATAGCGACTCCAGTCTGGATTACCTGGATGTCGGTCCGGCAGCACTTAACCCGAGTCATCCGGACTTCGGCAAATGTTCCAATGGTGCGCTTGCTCACAGACCCCTTTGTGAGAGACGTAAAGATTGAAGGCGCAGGCGCAAGAGGCTATCGGATAGGTTCAGGCACCTGGTCATATTCTAATCCGCCAATTAATCCTTCAGACCATCAGCTCTCGCATGCGGTATTTGAGAAGATGGGTAAACGAGGCTGTTATGTAATTATTGGTGTCGGACCAGATGGGAATCGCACCAGAATGGCATACAAATGTTTCCCCTTTATGAGCACTTATGAAGGTGGTGCCAGCACCGAACTTCTGCCATCCAAGGGTCAACCTCGCTGCTACACCACTTACGACCCCAGCAATGGAACTATCAGTATTGGTGATATCTATCGCTTTGGTGGAGAATGGCGTTCAGGCAGATTTATGCTGGATGGAGAAGTTATCGGTCTGCAAGACTCCCCCGGCTCACCGGTATGGTAAAAGATTGAATCTTATAGGGAGAATCCTTCTCTTATAATTTTACATCGCGGCACCTTCTCACTTAAATCAGGCGGGAAGGTGCCATTTTATTTGCTGAAGATTCTCACGGAAGGAGTCCAAATCCAGCTGCGGGTTTAACTCTGGGAGTTCTGATTGGATTCTTCGTGGTGATGCCGAATTATTTTGCCTTTGGCGCAAAAAATGGTGTCTTCACTAATGTTTGTGGCGTGGTCGGCTATGCGTTCCAGATTGATGGAGATAATCATAGTCTGTAGATAATAATTGGTTTTGTGCGGAGATTCCTGAGTGAATTTTGCAATTTTACGCACAATGCTCCAGTGTAAGTTGTCAGCCTCATCGTCACGTTGACAGATGGCACGTGCCATCTCTACATCACGCCGGATAAAGGCGTCAATGCTATCTTCTACCATTTTGCGGACGATGCCGGCTAATTGTTGCAGGTCGTTGAGTATAGGTTCTTCGTGAGTGAAGGATAATTCTTGAATAGCATAACCAATATTTTGAATCAGGTCACCGATTCGTTCCAGGTCATTGTTGATTTTCATTGCAGCGGTAACAAAGCGCAGGTCAGTTGCCATAGGCTGGAACAGGGCAAGTAATTCCAGTGCTACTTCGTCAATGTGAATTTCCAGTTCATCAATTTGCTTGTCAAACTCAATGGTTTCTTGCGCAAGTTTGTGGTCGCAGTTAGCTAATGCCTCAAACATCTCCCTCAGCATATATCTAATCATAGATAGTTCCTGCATCAACAGTCCATTAAGATTGTCTAAATATCTGTCTAAGGTTCGTTCCATAATTTTTATGTTTTTTATGGCACAATAAAAATAAAAGTTTCCTTTTACACCTTAGCCCTTATATTTGGCAACACATTTCGTCAATCCAGCTAACATTAGCCAAATTTACCGGTAATATAATCTTCAGTCCTTTTTTGAGTGGGTTTGGTGAATAATTTGCGAGTTTCGCCGAATTCAATCAGCTCTCCCATATAAAAGAAACCGGTAAAATCAGAGACACGAGCTGCCTGTTGAAGATTATGCGTAACAATTACGATGGTGTATTTTTCAGTTAGCTGGCGTATCAGGGACTCAATTTTTTGCGTGGCAATCGGGTCAAGTGCCGAGGCAGGCTCATCCATCAACAGCACTTCCGGTTTAACTGCCAGTGCCCGCGCAATGCAAAGTCGTTGTTGCTGACCGCCGGAGAGTGTTAATGCCGCGTCAAACAGACGGTCCTTTACCTCATCCCACAGGGCGGCATCCTGCAAACTCTCTATAACTCTTTGTTCAAGTTTAAATTTGTCTTTAAGACCGCGAATTATTAAGCCATAAGCCACATTATAAAAGACACTGCGGGGAAAGGGATTGGGTTTCTGAAACACCATCCCTACCTTCTGCCGGAGTGCAATGAGGTCACAATTTTTATCATAAATCGGGCGGTTATCAAGATATACTTCACCAGTAGTGCGACAATTAGGGATGATGTCATTCATTCGGTTAAGCGCGCGTAAAAAAGTGGATTTGCCACAGCCAGACGGACCCATTAACGCCGTTACTTTTCTCTCTGGAATATTCAGGGTCACGTCTTTTATGGCAGCAGTGTCCCCGTAATATACACTTAAATTTTTAGTATGTATTTTAATTTTTAACATCCCGATTCCCGGTTAAAAGTTTTATACATATTGCCAGAATTTTTTGCGATAATGATAGCGCAGAACTATAGCTGTCAGATTCAGGGCAATCACCATCCCCAGCAGAACTGCTGCCGTGCCATACGCCAGAGGGCGAACCTGCTCAATAGAGTGATGTTGTGTTGCCAGAATATATAAATGATATGGCAGCGCCATAAATTGTTCAAAGGGAGAGCGAGGAATAACCGGATAAAAGAAAGCCACGCCGGTAAATAGAATGGGTGCAGTTTCACCCATTGCACGGGCTAATCCCAGTATCGTCCCGGTTAAAATCCCCGGAAAGGCATAGGGCAGAACGTTTGTCCGCACACATTGCCATTTAGAGGCACCCAGCGCCAGCGAAGCCTCACGATAGCTCACGGGAATAGCTTTTAATGCCTCTTCATCCCAAATAATCCATATACAATGGAGGGCACGCCTCCGAGATTCCGAATAGCAAGACGAATAACACGAGTAAATCTGTAATTACGAGCATATTCATTTAAAAATATGGCAGCACTCACACCTAACGGAATGGATACCAGCGCCGTGATGATGGTGAGCAAGAAGGTGCCAACAATTGCCGGGAAAATGCCGCCTGCCGTCATTCCCAGACACGGTGCCTCAGTCAGGAATTCCCAGCTCAGTGCCGAGTGCCCGTTAACAAAAATATTCAGCACCACAAAGATGATAACGGCAAAAATCACACTTAATGAGAGATATAATATCCCATATCCCAGAAGTTGTATAGTATGTGGTTTAATCTTCAAGCTGGTTATTTCTGCAAAATTTGCTGTTGTTTCTGCAAAACGATGTCAGCAATAAGATTAACTGTAAAAGTAATTAAAAACAGAATCAGCCCCACGCCAAACAGGGCAAAGTAATGCGTCGTGTTGTAGGGAACCTCACCAAGTTCAATTGCGATAGTTGCAGTCATCGTCAGCACCGAGTCAAAGAAGCTGTGAGGCATTTTGGCTGCATTGCCAGTCGCCATCAAGACCGTCATTGTCTCGCCAATAGCACGTCCCAGTCCCAGCATTACTGCCGCTACCAGACCGGAGGCAGCTGCCGGTAATCTAATTTTAATCAAGGTCTGCCAGCGAGTTGCGCCCATTGCCAGAGAGGCTTCTGTATAGCTCCTGGGTACCATAAACAGAGCATCTTCGGCAATGCTTACAATAGTAGGCAGTGCCATTATGCACAGCAAAACGGAGCCATTCAGGGCATTCAAGCCGTTGGAGAGGTTAAAGATTTTGGCTATCAAAGGTGCAGTAATGACAATTCCAATAAACCCCACCACCACTGAAGGAATACCCGCTAAGATTTCAACAGTTGACTTAAAAAATTCCCGCAGCTTGAGGTTGGGCAATTCAGCTATAGCTGCTGCAGCGCCAATACCTAAAGGCACAGCCAGTATAAGCGCACCAACACTCACCATCAGGGTGCTGAGAATCATTGAAAGCAAGCCGTAACTCGGTCGGTCAAAAGCGGTGGGGTTCCAGACCGTAGAGCCGAATAATTCTGTGATGCTGACCCGTGTAAATAAAGGGAAGCTCCGCCAACACAGAAAGGCAAAAATACCGAGCAATATAAAAACCGTGCTTACGCCACTGGTTTTTAGCAATAACTCAATAATGTATTCGCCGGATTTAGCTTTTGATTTCTTTCTGGTTATCGTTAAGGCTCCTCTGAATTTATTATATCTCCCTCAGAGTTTTAGTTCGTTAAGTATTTTAAATGTTTCTTCGTTCTGGGCTTTATAGGCTTCAATCAGTGGATAAAAACCTTCGGCTTCAATGATTTTTTGCCCGCCCGAGCTTAACTCAAATTTTATGAAATCCAGCACTTCTTTACTCACACGGTTCTTATCTATAATCTGATATAAAGGACGAACGATAGGATAATTGCCCGCTGCCACCGAGCTAAAATCAAGTGGCGAGTAAGCAGGTGCGCCGGCTTGTTTGGAGATATGGAGCGTTTTTATATCCTTCAGAATGTCTTTTGCTTTCAAAATATATCCAATGCCCACGTAACCAATTCCTGATTTGTCATTGCGGAGGCTTTCTACAATTTGCGAATTCCCGTTCATCTGGCGCATTTCTGGCGAGTAATCAGCCTTGACGACATATTCGCGGAAAAATACAAAGGTGCCGGAATTACTCTGACGACCATAAAGTGTAATTGGTAAATCAGGACCGCCAAGTGTTTGCCAGTTCTTAATTTCCCCGCGATATATCTGCCCCAGTTGCTCCAGAGTCATAGTGGTCAGAGGATTACTGCTGTGCACTATGACGGCAATGGCGTCAGTTGCAAAGATTATACTTACAGGCTCTACTCCCTGTTGCTTTGCCAGCTCCAGTTCATCGGCTTTTATGGGGCGCGAAGAATTTGCAATGTCTGTTTTCTTGTTAATTAAAGCAGCAATGCCTGTGCCTGACCCCCCACCAGTAACAGCCAGTGAAACTCCCGGATTTGATTTCATATAGGTTTCTGCGAGAGTTTGAACCAGATTGACTTCAGTGTCAGACCCCTTAATTTGAATAAATCTTTTTTGCGCAAAAATTGAGAAGTATAAAATTAGAATTATAAAACTGGTTAAAATAAGGACTAATCTGTTTCTTGTTTGGTTACTGAGCATTATATTACCTCCTGTTATATTTTGCTCAACCGCGGTTGTCACCTGCATAATTCCAGCAGGAAAGTAAAATCAGTAAAAAGGGGAGAAAGTTTTAGGTGCTAAATTTAATACAGAATTTATACTCAGAGTGTATTAATTTTGTCCGGTATTTGTCAATACTAACGTTTGGGATTCTTGCACAATTATTAACAAGATTGATAGCTTAACCAGTGCAAATTCTCATTCTGGAAAAGAGAGTTAACATTTATTTTAATCAAATGCACGTCTCAGGAGTTTTTGCAGCGAGTTGTAATAAATACCGGCAAGAACAGCAGCTTCAGTTATCATTCTTCTTGAAGGTTGAAGTCCGAGGCGGATGACTTTGATGCCAGACTCCGCGAATTTTCTCATCATTTCGGTTAGAGTAGCAACCATTATTTCCTCGGACCACGGAATAAATTCGCCACGTTCATACATTTGCTGAAGTTCCGTGCCTTTTAGGACCAAAATAGGATGAATCCGCACAAATTGCGGTTTTAACTGAATGGTCATCTGCGTTGAGTGTAAAGTTTTTTGCGGGGTATCTCCGGGAAGCCCCACCATAAGATGAAAACTCAGCTTAAAGTTAGCAGAGGAAATAAGTTTTGCTGACCTAATAATAGTGGCGGAATCATAGCCACGGTGGCTCAACCGTAAAACCTCGTCGTCAAAACTTTGCACTCCGAGTTCAATGGTTTCAACGCCATAGGCTTTAAGCTGGTTCAGGATTTCTTCGTTAATGTGGTCAGGACGCGTAGAAATTCTTAATGCCACAGCAGAGCCATTTGCGAGAAAAGGTTGCACGGCTGTTAGATATTCTCGTTGCTGGCTCAGGGGCAGGGCAGTAAAACTACCACCATAAAAGCCAATTTCTACTTCTTTGAACTTGCGTCGGTTAATTTTTTGCAGTGCTTCTCTTACAAATTCAAATACGGCATCAGGAGAACGAATCACATCTATATCAGTGAGTAGTTCCTGATTGCAAAAAACGCAAGGCGGTGACGGGCATCCGGCACGTGGCAGAAAAACGGGGATTATGGCGCGTTTGGACATTGTAGAAATCTGATGAAATTTAAAGCAAAAATAAATTTCACACAGTTCAGTTCTTCCCGAGAAACTCTCCTGTTATTCGTAGGCTATCAAAGGCTGAAAAAACTTTTTGTTTTAAGAAAAAAACCTCAAATTAGCTCTTTTAATAAAATAGATAAAACTTCATTTCACAGATGCCGATATTTTTGAAAACAGGAGGTGATTATCTTCCAGGCAATTTCGGGTCGCTCGGCACGAATAGATGACATACACGCACAGGCTTCAAATCCCCAGACGGCGATGTTGCGCACACCAGCATTTACTGCCACCTCAAAAGCAGTTTCAATTTCCTGTTCGCGTCCAGCAGGGACTTTAAAGCCCTGGATCCAGATTTGCGGGGATAGCTTTTTATGTTGCCGACATATATCAACCACTAATTCTGCATATTTGCCTACATACTCTTTTACATCGCGTTTCAGTCCATACCAATATGGGTCGGTACCAAACACATTTAGCCCGCTAATGTTAGCAAATCGTTCCCAGATACCTCTTACTGGCACACCCTCTGGTTTAGGCAAGACGCACAGTGCGTTTTTGCGTCCCAGTGTATGCGTATAAATCACCATTTCTTCAATAAAATCGCGCAAAGATTCCTGGCGGAATTGTTCCAGTTCCTCGTTATTTTCCTGTGGCATTTCTTTTCCGCAGAGCTGACGGAATTTTTCTTTGCAAACTGTGCAGTAACAACCCCAGGTGCCGGGTCTGCCCCCAATCCACGAAGAGATATAAAAATGTGGCTCATCCCAGAAAATGAACTCGGTGCCAGTCTCCACTGCTGCATCAATCCAGTCTTTCATAAACCGGCGAAAATCGGGATGGTTGGGACACGCCATTGGCGCTGGTTTTCCGTCATTCAGAATTTGCAAGGTGTGAAGGTTTATCAGTCCGAACTGGGTAAAGGCTTCTCCGCCAAAGACCTTACCAACGCCCCAGGGGTCAAGATACACCGTTAAGCCTGCAGCGTGGCTCAATGCCACGATTTCTTTCATTGTACCACGATAAAAATAAAAATCATTTTCGCTAAATGTATGCACTACAAAAGTGCACCCCAGACTGGCTAAAGCTCGCATATCCTGTTCTACATAGCGTAAAATCCGATTCCCGAAATAGCTCACTCCGAGTTCCATATTTCTCTCCTTTAGTTAATAAAATACAAGTTTAACAGCATTCAGTTCGTGTGGTCAATTCTTACCTCGTTAAAACTGATAGCAGCGGGCAACTTAATAATTCTTAATTGATTTTTGCTTATATACCCTATAATATTATTTTAATATATTTTTCAGAATAAATTGAAAGAATATGCTACCCAAACCATATCCACGCGACCCAGACTCAATCAGTCGTGAAGTTCAAGCCACAATAAAGATAAAGGATATTCAGAATTACTATCGGCTTAACGAACGTCTGGCAACAAAATGGTGGGAATTTTTGATAATGACGTTGTTATTTGTGGCGG
>CAYRXI010000053.1:5190-8944 GCA_964428255.1 uncultured Candidatus Sumerlaeota bacterium | reverse complement strand
CTGTATCTACTGCCACCGAAAAATTTGCAGATTTATTTCCGCTTTTTAATGTTCTGGGCAGTGATATTGGTGTTAGCATTAATCGGAACACTGGAGATTTTAATCACTAAAATTCGGACTCTTCAGCAGCTGATAACCTATCAACAGCGCTTGATTACAGAACTGCAAAACCAGTTAAAACACAATGCTGGAGAAAAAGGTTCTGTCACAGAGGATAACTAACACCGGCAAGGTAAAAAACAGATTGGATTTAAGCGAGAATTTTATCACAAGCTGTCAAAAGCCTCAGGATATTTGCATTTACTGATTGCAGAGTCATAAGTAATTAAACCTTTGAGATACAATTCTTTAAGAGATTTATCCATAGTAATCATCCCCTGGTCATAACTGGTCTGGATAAGAGTGGTTAGCTGTTCTGTCTTTGCCGAGCGAATAATTTTTCGGACTGCAATTGTAGCTACGAGGATTTCCACTGCCGGAACTCGTCCGCCACCACCAGCAACAGGCAAAAGTTGCTGGGCAACAATACCCTGCAAGGTGTTTGCCAGCTGGATTCTTACTTGCTGTTGATGGTGCGGTGGGAAGACATCAATAATTCGGTCAACTGTCTGTACGGCATCGGGTGTGTGTAAAGTAGCTATTACTAAGTGTCCGGTTTCTGCGGCGGTGAGTGCCGTCTGGATAGTTTCCAGGTCGCGCATCTCTCCGATGCAAATCACATTGGGGTCCTGACGCAGGACATGTCGTAGGGCATTGGCAAAACTTTTGGTATCGGAAAACACTTCACGTTGTTTAACAATGCTGGAAATTGGACGATGGAGGTATTCTATCGGGTCTTCTATCGTAACAATAACACAGCGACGCTCACGATTTATCTGGTCAATCATAGCTGCCATTGTTGTGGTCTTACCCGAGCCAGTCGGACCGGTGATGATAATTAGCCCGTTATCTTTTCGGGCAAATTCAGCCACAACGGATGGCAAGCCCAGTTCTTTAAAACTACGTATTCTCTCCTGCACAATACGGAAGGCACCTTCTACCGTGCCACGCTGACGATGAATATTGACGCGAAAGCGGCCAAGTTTTTCCACTTCTAGTGAGAAGTCCAGCTCCCACTCTTTTTCAAACTTCTCCCGCTGTTCATCATTCAGAATGCTATAAATCAGCCGCAGACAATCAGCCGGCGTTAAGACTGGATGTTCTAAAAAGCGTAATTGGCCATCAATGCGAACTGTAGGCGGAACGTTACGTGATATGTGTAGGTCCGAAGCATTTAATTTGATGGCTTCTTTCAGTAAGCTTATTAGTTCCATCTTTTATTTACCTGCTTAATTGGTTTGGATAAAGTTTAAAAAACTTATTTATGGTTGCAACCATAAACTTTAGTCAACTATTTTTATTAAATGACACTTATGCTATTAGAAACCTGCCAGGTTGTATATATTGCCACAAAATGTTATTAACCAGTAATAACCGAAAGATGCAAATCATAGCTGACGCTGAAGAGAATAAGGAATTGAAACAGGGCTTTTCTGTAATTAGTATTAGCTAATTATCCTGAGAATTAGGTAAATCAAGTGGCTTTTGACATTTAGAAGAGTGTAGATTAGAGTTAATTGATTCTCTTTTTCTGAGAGATATTTTAATGAAACTTGATCAGGTAAAATTCATTTCCATTCTAAATGTTCTAATCCAGCTTAGTTTAGTGTTATTACTCATAAGCCTCCCGTTTTCTTCCAGGGCAGATGCAGTATACCTGGGTTCAATAGTGGTAGCCGCAAGTGCAAGTTGTTGTCGCAATGCGCTGACAGAAATAAGCCGGCGGTTCTGGTTTTTAATCCTCTTGGAGACTGCTTTGATATTGATTCTATCTGTGAGTGTTCTTGTTGTAATATATGGTGCTGGATGGTTTACAGTATGGCGCAGTTTTTTAAAAAACGCGTTGCTCCCATTAATCGTAATCGTCATTTTGAGCCACAGATTAACATTTAGTCTGGGCAGAAATGTTCCTGATGTATTTCGGCGCTTATTTCAGATTGCCTTAGCTGGCTTAATGCTTTTTGTGGTGTTAAATGTACTCAGCGCCTTTGCTGGAACCAATCCGGGAGCAAGTTTTTCAGTCTTCAGAAATGAATTAGCCCTTTATGCGGCCATTTTTCTGGTTATTCTAAATTTCGTGGAAAATTTCACTCACTTCAAACGTCTAATCCTGACACTTTATTTTGCCGGGTTGTTAGTGAGCATAGTGGCAATATCAGAAAACCTACTCTTTTATTTGGGTGATTATACGGTCAAGAGAACGCTCTTACGCTTTGAATATGTATCTCCGTTCTTCAGAGAGACAATAAATCCCGTGCGCTCACAATATCCATTTGAGCATCATACTCAGCTGGGCTTTTTTCTGTTATGCAGTGTATTAATTACAGTGCCGGTATATTTTATGACCAAGACTCGCTATACACGGCACTGGGTTGGACTTTCCTCCGTGCTCCCGATACTGGGGATGTCGTTGACTCATACACGCAGTTCAATGATTGCTCTGATTTTCGCCCTGATTTTGGTTCTGTCGTTAACACGCTGGCGGAGTCTATTCTGGCTAATGTTATTTTTAATATTACTGTTTGGATTTGCCCCCTCCACTGTGAGGCAAAATTATCTTTCCATTTTTAGACATGCAAATTATCGGGAAAATGTCTTTAGTGCCTATTTGAGGTTTATCAGCTGGGACTTTGCTCAGAGAATAATAAAAACCTATCCGCAATTAGGAATTGGTTACGGAGAGCGAGATTATGAATCCCCTAAATATAAATATATTGCAGAGAAAACAGGCAGTATCAGGAATGAAGGTGTTATCAGTCGTAACACATACTTACAGATTGTCTGCGAATCCGGAGTGGTAAGTGGTTTATGTTTCATAATTTCTTTTATCAGTTTGATTATTTTATTACTGGGAACGTATCTAAAAAGAGAACTACCTGTACTTTACCGGCGTATTGGCGCCTCGTTATTAGGACTGATGACTGGCATCGCCACTTTTATGCTGACCAATTATGTGCTGAATTATAGTTCAGGAATGCTGGTCTGGGTTATTTTTGCCCTCAGCTTAAGTTTTATTCGCATTATTTATCCAGAAGAGTGGGCTACCGGATAATTATGAATTCTGATTACAAAGAAAACTCTTGGTTCTTTGTCTTGAATGGAAAATGAGCAGAAAAGTTGTAATTAAAATTTTCGGGAAAGTACTCTCCCGTTTGCGGGACAAAGCGGTATTTTGCTTGCGGTCCGGTGCGAATTATATGCTGTAGTGCCTCTATGAAATAATCAATCTCTTCAATGGTATTATACAACCCCAGACTGATGCGCACAAAACCGGGAATTCCTTTTAAATCTTTCTGATGCCGCTTTTGACGATAATACTGGATTTCAGCCCGGCTGAGTTTAAGTAATGACATAATATATGGATGCGCGCAAAAACATCCATGCCGAACTCCTATGCCCCATTCATACCCGAGAATAGAAGCCAGAAGACTGTGTTCCATCTGCTGAAGATTAATAGGAATTACTCCAATGCGGTCTATACGTAGTTGCGGGTCAGAGTCACCGTAAATAATAACTTCAGGAATCTCTCTCAGTTGTTGGAGAAAGTAACTTGTCAACTGGCGTTCGTGTTCTTCAATGTAGGGAAACCCGATTTGTAAGAGCATTTCAATCGCTTTAGTCAGTGCTACCACACCAATCAGATTGGGCGTGCCGG
>CAYRXI010000053.1:0-5180 GCA_964428255.1 uncultured Candidatus Sumerlaeota bacterium | reverse complement strand
TTCTTTTTCGGGAGGCTCTGCCCATTCAACTTCTTCCAGAGTAACAAACTCAATAGTTCCCCCCCCTACAATTGCTGGATGCCGATTCTCAAAAAATGTTTTGGGACCTACTATAACACCTATCCCAAAGGGCGCATACATCTTATGTGCGCTGAATGCCAGGAAATCAATGGCTTCTTCCGTTGCCGGCGGGTTCATATTTACCCTGCGATGTGCTACCAGTTGAGCTGCATCTATTAAAAGCAAGGCATCATAACTATGAACCAGGCGGGCAATCTGTGCTATAGGAGGGACAAAACCGGTAACATTAGAAGCTCCGCATATTGCCACCAGCCGGACCTTACCCTTGTGCTGTTCAAGCTTTTGCTGAAGATGATTAATGTCTAACGCCCCTACATCATCAGTAATGCGAACATAGTCCACCTGACCACGTAACCACCAGGGTAACAGGTCTGAGTGATGTTCCATTACGGTAGTAAGGACGAATTCATCCGGTTGCAAGACCAGATGATGACAGATTTGATTGATGGCATCCGTGGTATTGCGGGTAAAGATTACCACTTGCCGTTGGGGATCGGCATTTACAAACCTGGCTACTATCTGTCGGCAATGTTCGTATAGCTGAGTAGAGAATAAAGATTTAAATCCCGTACCCCGATGTACTCCAGCATAAAATGGTAGAATAGACTCAATTGCCTCAACTACAGAGCGAAAGGGAGGAGTTGTGGCAGCATTATCAAAATTTACGTATGTTCTAAAGGTGCCGTTTAACAGCGGGACTTGCTGGTCTACTCCAATAAATAATTCTCGTGGGTTATACATATATTTGTTTATTTAATCTTGTTTATCGCCTGAAATCGGGAGGCAAAGTTATTTGGGACTATTAATCGCAGCTCTGGCACTTTTTACTACACCATACTTTTCTGCAGTTACCCGCAGGATTTTATTTTTATAAATTGACCAGGCACACACTGGCATTAGCCGAATCTCACCAGTTGTCGGATGCTCATACGCAAAAGAAGCCGGGCATTCTACCAACCGAGCACTCTCCACGCATCGCGGCTCCTCAAAAGGCAACACAATTACCCGGAGAATGTTTTGACAGAGAGAATATTTGCGGAGCAGATTTTTCAACTTTTCCCCGCGCATTAACCCCCATATTATTTTGGCAACTTTAAGAGTGGGCTGACTGCCAAATATTGCCTCCCAATTCACATTTTTATGAACAAACTTAAAGGCAGTGAATAATAAAATTAAACGCCTCCCGGTCTTCCCGAACATCTTGTTGAGTAGATGCCGTTGAAGTGTAGCTGATAATTGTGATTCCAGCTTTAGTGCATCGGCAGTCACTTCAGTTAGAGAATGCTTCAGATACCGGGACAGCGGATTGTATTTGGTTCCGTCCGACACCAGAAGAGTAACACTCTCGCAGTTGGGATGCGCACCACCAAAAGTAATACGTCCCAGGTTGAAATGTTCGCTGAAAGTCTTAAATTTGTACAAAGTGGCTGCAGGAATAAACTCAACTCCGGGCAAGGCATTACACACCATCCGTTCAACGTCTTCTATCGTAGTATCTCCCGCTTCAACTTTGTCAGGACCCCAGGTCTCTGTCAGCGGAATCAGGTCTAAGGCTGCAATGTAGTGTTGCTCACTATGGCAAAACTCTATTAAGTCACTAATATAATCTTCGTTGACGCCTATACCAGCACAGCACATCAGGGTAACTTTTGAACGATAATATTTGCTCACGTTCTCCAGCGCTTTCATTTTCAGGTAGTAAGCGTTAGGGTTATTTCGCAGCTTTTTATAAATCACAGGATTACGACCATCAAAGGCAAACATCAGCTGAGTTCCTGTAGCTAATAATTTTTTACAATATTCCTCATCAGCAAGCCGAATACCATTTGTGACCACACGCGCAGATAAGCCGTAGGACGCTGCCAGCTGAATAATATCAATTAAGTCATCACGGACCGTAGGCTCCCCGCCAAATAACTGGATTTTAGGTTTTGGCTCCATAAGAGATAGTGCGTGAAAGACCTTGTTAAAATATTCCATTGGCGGGTCAAAGCGAAATCCCATCGCAGGGATATTAGCCAGACAGATGGGACAATTCATATTACAGCGATTGGTTACGTCAAGAAAAACCAGTGTCGGAGTTTTCCCGTGATTGCAATCCAGACAGCGCAGACTGCAGGTTCTTTCAGCGGTTCCCTGGTAATTGCAAAATTTGCGTTTGAACCACCAGCGCTCTGCGTTAGAGGAAATCAACGATTCATAGACGCCACATTGTGGACAGTTATGAGCCAGATAAACTTTCCCCTCACGCTCCTGATGTTTAACTGGCAAAATTGCGCCACATTGTGGACAGATGCCTAAGTTTTGATTTTCACTTTCCATTAATTGGTCCAGATTAATTTATTCGCAGATATAAGATTATAAGGGAGATGGTTCGGGAAGTAAAGTGTCAGTCATTCACTAACTTTGCGTTTTCTTTATTATGTTTAACGTCTTCACACCGGTCATCGCCAGCGATGTCAAGAGTAGTCCAGCCCAATATAAAATCAATTAAATCTAAAGGACGACAATTTGCCCGAACTCCAATCCATCCTAAATGTACCCACTTATCGCATTCAAAGAATTGCAAAGTCGGGGGGGGAGTATTCTTTAATATCATTCTTAATATACCAACGTTAAACCGCGGGCGTTCAGTAAGCTCAACCTGATCTTTTCTTGCCTGATGAGGGTCAAGCGGATCAAACTGCCCGCTACCTTTTAGTTCACTACCCCAGAGAATACAAGCCCAGCATCTTTGTTCGTGTGTCAGCCAGCCAGCTTGACGATTGGCTATCCCCAGAAATCGCCCTTCTACTCTGGAATATCCAAGCGGGGCAATCTGAAAGGGATTAGCATAAACAGCAAAATCAGGTGACCATTTGTCTGTGACCGAAATGCCGACGTCAAAAATATCCAGAGCATCCTTGCCTCTTTGCTTGAGATAAGTGCAACTCGTGAAGCCCAGATATATCAATAGAAAAAGGCAAAAAATGCTTTTTTTAATTTTATTCATAAGTCAAATAATAATCTCCTTTTTGTAATAGAGTATTAAATGCCAAACATTATGGAAATTGGTGGAATTCTCGTGCAAGCTGTTTTTAGATTGAGTTAGCGCTTGTGTGGCTTTTCGCTCCCTGAAATTAGAGTTTGATATAGCTGTAAGCTTTTATCAATTAAGTGTGAGAGGGAAAATTTTTGCTGACTTATCTTACTTGCGTTCAGGGCTAATTTTCTTGCCAGCTCGGGATATTTCGCTAAACTGATGATGGCAGTAGCCAGCTCCTGGCTATCTCCGGGTTTTACCAGGATTCCAGATACGTTATGTTCAATTATGTCCAAAATGCCGCCAACCCGTGAAGCTATAATTGGTAGACCTCTGGCAGCTGCCTCTATAACAGCAGTTCCCAGGCCTTCGCTTAAGGATGGCATAACAAAAAGATGCATTATGTCAAGCAATGGAGCTATATCAGGAGTAAAGCCAGACCAAATAACTTTATCCGCAATGTCCAGACTTCTGGCAAGGTGCTGGAGGGTTTGGGCTTCAGAACCCTGACCAACTATTAACAATTTTACTTCCCCGACTTGTTTTATGACCTCAGGCATCGCTTTTAATAAAACGTTTAATCCTTTTTCAGGTCTGAGGCGGGCTACGGTTCCGACGATAAATTCGTTTCTGATTCCCAATTTATTTTTAATTGCAGTTTTTTCTTCGGTTGAGACAGAGCGGAGTTTTTCCGGCGCAATCGCACTGTAAATCAAACTTAATTTGGCTGGGGAGATATATTCTTTTCTAACGCAATCGTTTCGTATCTCTTCCGAAATACAAATTATGTGGTCAAAAAAATTTCCATATAGCCAGCGGTTAAAGATATGATTTTTTATAGGAAAGAGATTATGTTTTGTCCGCACGATAACTGGGTTGGTTTTAAGTTGAACTGCAAGGGCAATTGCCCAGGAGTCCTGCGAACCGTGAGTATGGATAATATCAAACTGCTCCTGAGCAATTAACCGTCTAAGGTTACGTGCATCCTTCCAGAAAGTGAGAGGATGGAAACCACGGGGGAATTTTACATCAGTAAATACAGGAATCCCAATTTTTTTAGATCGCGATACCAATTCGGCATCCGGGGGCGCTGCTATCATCACAGATAGACCACGTTCCTGCAGACCCAGGCATTCTAATAGTATACGATTGGATTGCCCCCCCCAACCGCGTAAAAAATTTGTATGGAGTATTTTTATAGGACTCATATTAGTGGTAGTGTCAGGTTATTTTCCAGCGCCGTAAGTTTTTCCACCAATGAACCAGATGATACCAGGTCGAGAAGTAATAATTAAATTTTTTTAGGCTGATTCCGGGCATTACCATTATTCGGGGGAGATAATAGAGCTGTTGTGGTTTAAGCATATTATCTCTTATAGCTGAAACGGCACCTGCATAGCCAGCTTCTCTTACCAGGCGAACTGTTTGTGCATCAAAATTCCCATACGGATAAGAAAACCAGTTCACCTGACATTCCAGCAATTCCTCAATAATTTTTTTGGAATCATAAATTTCGCGCACTTGCTCATAAATTGTTAAACGTGTCAATCTGGGGTGAGTTACTGTATGACTTCCCGGGTAGATGTTTGCCTGAAGCATTTCTTTAATCTGCGCGGTTGTCAAAAAGTCTTCTCCGGGTTCTTTTAGTCGGTTAGCAATTATAAATACTGTGGCAGGAAACCCATTGGCTTTAAGCACAGGGAAGGCATTTGTGTATACATCAGCATACCCATCATCAAAGGTAATTGCCACCGAGCGGGGGGGCAAACTGCGAGTGCCTTTAAGATACTGCTTTATTTCATCCAGAGTCACAACCGAGAAATTTTGCTGTTTTAGAAAATTCATTTGCTGTGAAAATTCAGCAGGACTGACAGATGAACCTCGTTGATGCGCCTCCGGTTCTTTAATGTGGTGATATGTTAAAATTGCTACCATTAATCAACTCCCGATTAATTTTGAGATAAGGGCAAGTGCGTTTAAAGGTTCCATCCTTTTTTGCTCGGCTATTCTTTTCAGGAATTCTGCCGGCTCTATCTCAGGTAAAGGCAATTCCTGTTTCAGCTCCGGAAACATAGAA
>CAYRXI010000052.1:10160-20708 GCA_964428255.1 uncultured Candidatus Sumerlaeota bacterium | reverse complement strand
AGATTATTATCTCTACGTTGAAACCATTGATTATGCTCCGGGGAAAAACTATTTTTTACTATCTTTTGATGGGGCTGACTTTGAAAACACCCAGGGTGGTATCAATACTTTAACAAATGTCTCTATTGAGCGCCGTGCTCTGATTCCATAAATTCCAGAAATTACCGCGAGGCAGTCAGGTCAATGCAATGCAGTTAAAAATAGGGTAGGGGAATTATTCTTCTTCCTCTTCCTCACTTAGACCGCAGAACAATGGGTTATCCCATTTATAGTTATTATGCTCTATTTCGCTTGACCAGATATGCCCGGTACTGGTCACCAGATTTTCGTGTTCTTGTGTCAAATCTTTGCGATAGCCAAGGGGACGTAAATGCCTTGCAGCAACCCTGTATGCTGCGCGTTCTACCACGTTCATTTCACAATCTTCAATCACCGACTTGATTGCGTCCTGCCACTCTTCTCGTGTCACTCCATATTCTGCTAATTTATAGCGGTCATAGGCTTTATGGAACTCCAATAACTCCTCTTTCAAAGTAGTATACGCCTCTTTCTCCTCTTCTTTCTTATTTAGCCAGCGATATATGTAAATGGCGTTAACCAGTGCCAGTGTTGCCATAACTACACTCTGGTAAGTAGCTCGCTGGTCAAAATTCTCCCATGTTGTAGCCAGAGATGAGCGCGAATCAAGAGCAAAATAATAAGCCTGCGCAGCCAGAGCAGCTATCACGTATTCCTCCCTGCTCGCCGTGCGTTTGGTATCCTTTAATAAGTATTGGTCTACAAGTTCTGTTATATAAATATCTGCTTCAGTTAGTCCCTGATGCAGGAAATGTTCTCGCCAGTGTATATAGGCATAATGCACCAGAAACTCATCTACATTACGCTGAACAATTTTCTTATCTTTCACGCCTACCAGTGACGCGAGTATACCCAGCATTCCAGAGTCATATTTATCCGGGTCGCCTTTTATCACTCGGACGCAAGTATTCAGTGCCTTGTTTAAGGCAATCTTCCAGCATTGCGGTCCTAAGTCTTCTACCCATCCCTCACTGGTAAGACGTTGATATGGCCTATTTTCGTCAACCAGTTTAAATTCTGCATTGCTGTCCAGTGTTCCTTCCCAGCGTCCTAATGATATATTATGGTTATGCCAATCTAACCAGCCAGTATTTTCTTTCAACTCAACTTTGCGAGGTTCATGTTCGGTTCGCGGGTAACGCGAATTTAACCGCCTGCGCACAAACATATCCGGGGATAACGATAAGTAACCTAATTCCGCCAGCTTCACTATCTTTTGTTCAAAATTTTCTACTGAGCGCGGAGTTTTTACCAACGCCTCTATATTCTCAAAATGCGCCCAGCTATAATGTATTTGTCGTTTATTTAATTCTGAATCACTCTTGGCAATTGTCCGGTCAATTAACTTTTTTACCGAAGGTGTAGAACGATTTATCCAATCACTAAAATTACGATTCTTAAATACGACCGAAACCTGAGAACTTTTACTCTTATTGAGCTGGATAACATTCCAGGCTTTCATCAGCGTGTCCGAAGCTTCATCCCGTGACTGCTCATTGTCCAGCAATAGCACCAGATGTGGATTCTTTATCTTTTCCTCCTGGCATTTTTTCAATAATTCCTCATAAATGATTTCAACCACACGATAATTGAATCCGCCTTCCGGTAAGAAGAAGGTACATACAAACTCTTTCTCTCCCAGAGTTTCTTCCAGATATTTCTGATAATCCCTGTAAATGGTCCAGTAAAACAGAAGGCTTATCCTCACCAGCAAACGCACGTCGTACTCATGCTCTAACAGTGGCAGAATCACGCTAAAAGGAATGGTGAAACACGGTGCGATAACCCCCGAAGCATACAAATTCAGAAACCGGATATAAGTGGATTCTCCCGTCTCATAGTCAATATCCAGTATCCGGCACATAGTATCAGGGTCAATTGCAAAGGAGGTAAAGGGCACGATCCCCTTCTCCTTAAAGTTATCAATTAAAGTTTGATGGATATAAGTTGCAATATTGGACAATATCCGCGCATACACCTTGTAGGTTTTTGCCATCATATCTGTCCAGTTTTTGCCATATATAACCTCATCGCCACACTGGATATTTACTGGTGAAATGCGCTCTACAAACTGTGGCTTTTCACTTAATACATCCAGCAAGAAATCGAGTTCTTCATCGTCTAATTTAGGTGGTAATTCTCGGTCCAGGTCTATGCGACAACCTGGTTGATATGAATAAGCATGAAATATTGAATGCAGGTAATGCATATTGGTAAGACCTCCTATAAGAGGCAATACATGGGGATATTTTGCAGAATTTTTAATTGTAGTTAAAAGTTAAAGTAAACCAAAATTCTAAATTTCTGTATATACATAGTTTTCAGTATCGCAAAACCCAAGATTATTATATTATTCTTGCAAATTAAAAATCAAGTGATTTCGCGTCATTTTTTGAAATTTTTAACTGGTTTTATAACCAGTCTTTTGTTAACTCTTGCGTCGCTTGCTTTGAAATTTGAATGGATTCTTTGTCTGGATAAAGCTGAAGAACCGTTGATGATAAACTGGTTTATCATCAATGGTTATGTTTAAGATATATTTTGAAGATAAGTTGATTTAGGTTGACGATTGGTAGTTCGGGTCGTCCTTTTGCTTTGTTGATTAGTAGATGGCTTTTCCTCCTTAACAAGGGTTATATCAAAAACCTCGTCCAGCTGTTTTACCAGAATAAAGTTAAGTTCTTTCTTTATGTTCTCTGGCAGTTCACTTAAATCATCTTTATTATCTTCTGGTAAGATAATATGAGGAATTCCGGCACGATGTGCCGCCAGTATTTTCTCTTTGAGTCCACCAATGCGTAATACTTTCCCCCGCAGAGTTATTTCTCCCGTCATTCCAATATCCTGACGCACCGGTCGTTCGCTCAACGCTGAAACTAAAGAGACTGCCAGCGCCACACCTCCAGAGGGACCATCCTTGGGTATGGAGCCCTCCGGCACGTGCACATGAATGTCTGTGTTCCGATAAAAATCCTTTTTTATGTTAAACTTTTCATAATTGGCACGAATAAAACTCAGTGCTGCTTTTGCTGACTCCTGCATTATCTCACCCATCATCCCGGTTAAAAATAGTTCTCCTTTACCGGGCATTGCTGTGGTTTCAATTGGCATCACTTCGCCTCCGACCTCTGTCCAGGCTAATCCAGTTGCTACTCCTATTTGTGGTACTTTGTCTAAGGTATGAGGAGTATATTTTTGAGGTCCGAGATATTCACGCACCTTTTCTTCTGTAATTTTCAATTTCGTTTTCTTATTTTTACTCTTAAAAATTTCTTTGGCTACTTTACGGCAAATATTGGCAATCTCACGTTCTAAGTTACGAACCCCGGCTTCACGAGTATAATAATGGATTATCGTTTTAATTGCCTCGTCAGTTAATTCTATTTGTTCTGGTTTCAATCCGTGTTGTTGAATTTGTTTTGAAATTAGATGGCGCTTTGCTATTTCTAATTTCTCATCTGAAGTATATCCCGGTAGTTGAAGAATCTCCATTCTGTCCAACAATGCCCAGGGAATTCCATCGGTTGTATTTGCAGTGGTAATAAACATTACCTTGGACAGGTCAAAATCAATTTCTAAATAGTGGTCGTTGAAGTTTTTGTTTTGTTCAGGGTCAAGAACTTCCAATAATGCATCTGCTGGATCGCCACGAAAATCAACTCCTATCTTATCTACTTCATCCAGCAAAAATACAGGATTCATCATCCCGGCTTTTTTAATACCCTGAATAATTTTGCCAGGTAAGGCGCCCACGTATGTTCTGCGATGCCCTCGTATCTCAGCTTCGTCGTGTACACCACCCAGTGAAATCCGCACAAATTTACGTCCTATAGCACGCGCAATTGATTTACCGAGCGAGGTCTTTCCTACTCCCGGTGCGCCCACAAAACACAAAATCGGTCCGCGAACTGGTTTGGAATTAACCAGTTTTTTTACTGCTAAAAATTCTATGATTCGTTCTTTTACTTTTTCCAACCCGTAATGGTCTTCATCCAGAATCTGTTGCGCCCGATCAAGGTCAAAATTATCTTTGGTATATTTCCCCCACGGTAAATCCAGAATCCATTCAACATAAGTTCTGGACACAGTTGCTTCCGGTGATAAAGCCTGCATCTTGCTCAAACGTGCTAATTCTTTTTCAACCTTCTGACGTGCTTCAGCTGAGAGCGGTGTTTCCTTTATCCTTTTTTCCAGTTCTTTTATTTCCAGGTCTTCTGCCTGCGAAATCCCTAACTCCTTTTCAATTACTTTTAATTGCTCACTCAGGAAGTATTCTTTCTGGCTCTTGCCAATGCGGGATTTGACCTGGTCCATTATGGTATTTTCCAATTCTAAAATCTCGTTCTCAGACCGCAAATACTGCAACAGTAGCATTAACCTCTTCTCTACATCCTGGGTTTCCAGAATTTTCTGCTTATCTACAGTTCTTAACGCACTATAATGGGCTATAAGATTTGCCACCACTAACGAATCGTCAATGGTTCTGATATTCATCATTAACTCATCCGGCACTTTTTCTGATAATTGCGCATACCGTTCAAACTCATTTAGCACAGAGCGTTTTAAGGCTTCCATTTGCTTGGAAGATTGATATACTGGCTCAATACGTCTGACCAGCACTTGATAATATTTGTCGTTACTCAGAAAATCTATAATTTGCGCGGTATGATAACCTTCAACCAGAATCTTGGCTGAACCATCTGGGATTTTTAATACTTGCAATACCTCTGCTACAGTTCCAATGTGATAAAAATCATTTGGTGAGGGGTTATCTATATCCAGCGATTTTTGAGTGGTTAAAAACAGCATTTTATTGCTGGAAAGCGCATCTTCCAGCGCAGCCATACTTCTTGGCCTATACACATAAATAGGTGCCACGCTATTTGGAAATATCACTGCTTCTTTTAAGGGAATCAGTGGTAAAATTGCATTTTCTTTATCTATCGCCATAAATTTTATCACCCGATTTTGGTTTTAATTTTATGTAATCAGTATATAGCTTTTCGGCAGATTTTTAAACAAACTTTAAGCAATTCGCTTTGATTTTTTCTCACTTCTTTTAATCTCAACTGGAGGCATCCGATTCTCCAGCACATCTTCGTTAATTATAACTTCACTGATTTCTTCGGCACGTTGAGGTAATTCAAACATTATGTCCAGCATTATTTTTTCCAGAATAGCACGTAGCCCACGAGCACCGCTGCCGGAAGCCAACGCCTTTCGCGCTATAGCGCGTAAAGCCTCGGGCGTCACTGTAAGTTTGACATCTTCCATCTGGAAATATTTCTGATATTGGCGCACTATTGCATTTTTAGGCTTAACCAATATGTCTACCAGCTCATCTTCACTCAATGACTGAAAAACTCCTATAACTGGTAATCTGCCTACAAACTCCGGGATAAAGCCATATTTAATTATATCCTGAGGTTGCACATAAAATAGTATCTTAGAACTTTCCGCATCCTGACGACTCCTGACCGGTGCATTAAATCCCATCGTCTTCCCCATCAGCCGGCGCTCTACAATCTTATCCAGCCCGTTGAATGCCCCCCCACAGATAAATAAAATATTAGTTGTATTAATACGAATGAATTCCTGATACGGATGTTTGCGTCCACCTTGAGGCGGCACATTTGCTATTGTTCCTTCAAGAATCTTCAATAAAGCCTGCTGTACACCCTCACCTGAAACATCACGTGTAATTGAAGGATTGTCTACAGCACGTGCAATCTTATCTATCTCGTCTATGTAGACTATACCTCGCTCTGCGCGCTTTAAGTCCCAGTCAGCATTTTGAATTAATTGCAATAAAATATTCTCTACATCTTCGCCCACATACCCAGCTTGCGTTAATGGTGTTGCGTCAGCAATTGCAAACGGAACATCCAGAATCTTTGCCAGTGTTTGTGCAATTAAGGTCTTACCGGAGCCTGTAGGTCCTATGAGCAAAATATTTGATTTATGAATTTCTACGTCATCAAAAGTGCAATTATGTAAAATCCGCTTATAATGGTTATACACTGCTACAGAGATAATTTTTTTCGCTTGCTCCTGTGAAATGACATACTGGTCTAAAGCCTTTTTTATTTCTGCAGGCACAGGTAACCGTAGCTGACGTTCTGTTTTAGTGCGGGGTGATTTTGCCAGCTGCTGCTTGAAAATCAGGTATTTAATAGAAAAATGCTCTATGCAAATGTTACAGATTGTCACCCCATCCTGTTTTTTAGCTTCAGGTGGTATCATATTTTCATCTTGTTCAAATAATATTCTTACTTCGCTTTCTCGTCGTCCACAAAATGAACAATATCTTTTCATATTTTCCCTTATAAAAATAAATTTTATGTATATTATTATAAAATGAAACTTTTGGTACACTCAATATAAAATAACCTTCTCTAACCTTACCCCTTTAACTATTAAAAGAAAACGAATGGTTTTGCACCAATAAAACGGCATTTTTTGTTCATTGTCCTCTATGTCTTAGAGATGAATTTATATTAAAAATGGTTTGAGAAAAACTAAAAAAAGTTGCAATTCACCTCAGATCTTTCTTAAAATAATTTTGAAAATTTCAGGTAATTAATTATCTCAAAGACTGAGAAAGGGGGGGATGTAAATGGATTTTACTTAAGTCAGCAATTCGCCAGAAAACATAGTTGCATATTAAACATAAATCCTCCTGTAAAAGTGTTCCATTATTTGTTAGGTATAAACTCAACCTTTTTAATTTTACCAGGAAAGGAGGAGGCATAATATGAATTTTAGGGTAATTTTTTCCATCATTCTAACAGTAATTGTGCCATTCGTATCATTTGCCATTCGTAATGGTGATTTTAGTGAATGGAACGCATACTGGAATTCTTACTATACAGGAAGTGGTAGTGTTACATTTTATGGACCACCATACCCAGACCCTTATGTGCGTATTCTTGCACTCAATGGGACTGCGGGCATCTGGCAGGAAGAAACAGGTTTTGCTGCCGGTGAGACCTGGCGTGCGAAATTTGTGATTAAATCTGTATCAGCAGGACTTAATGCCATAATTACCCTTGGCTGGACAGACATTAGTGGTGACTTCGGCATTTATTATAAGGAGATTAAATCCCCCGGAACCTACTATGTAGATTGTAACAACTATAATTACCGCTATCTTACGGTTCAGGCAGATGCCAGTTTTATTGTCACTGCTATCGTTGAAGTAGATGAGATTGCCACCATCCAGATTGAGCCAGTCAATTTTGAAGGTGACAGTAATGGATGGACATTCAGCCCTATGGCTATTAACAGCTATGATACCAACTGTGCTGGAGCCAGCTCTACCTATGATGGCCACAGGATAGGAATTACCGCAGATAATGTGACTAATAGATTTGGCTGTTGGGGACCTTCTTTGCCTAATACTATCCCTTATGAGCCCAACAAGCTCTACAAATTTTCCTGGTCCATAGCCACCAATCAAAGTAATCCTACACTGGTTCCTGTATTTCGTCTGCGCATTAATGAATATAATAGTTTCTCTTACAGTCTTGAAATGGTGCAGACTTCAGCAACTGGAACAAACAGCCCTCCCACTGCAGGCACAAAGGTCTATAATCAGTATCTTTTACCCCTGTATTCTGGAGACCTTACACCTGCCTTTGACGTTTATGATTTTGATGAAAATGAATTTGGCACAGTATATCTGGAGGAACTGGTAGTCACAAAATATACTATTCCCGCTACTGGCTGGACAACTATAGCCACTCCTTCTTTCGCAAACTGGACTTTGGTAAATGGTCCTGGTGTCTACAACGATTTTGTTACAGCAAGCCAGAGCGCAAGTTCTTTACGCCTGGGCTCAACTACAACTGAGTCTCGTGGTTATGCTTTTTGGTACAGTCCTCCAATTAACTGGACCTCAGGAAAAATATATCGGGCGCTCTTCAATATAAATAGTGGAAGTGGTGCAAATACAGTACTGGGTGGAGTTTATGCAGGTAGCTTTGACTTTAATTGGGCTTTGAGATTGAAGTTTTATGGTCCCACTGTTCCAGACATTGATGGCAATATTTATCCGCTCTATTTTGAAACGGCTACCGGCTCGCAATTTACCTTGATGTTTGAGGGTATGGATTTTGAAGATTACCGCGGCGGCATAAACGAATTAACACAGGTAACGATAGAAGAACACAATCCATTTTGATTGCGTTTTCCTTAAATTTATAGATGAAGATTTCGTCTCTGGAAAGATAACCAATCTTTAATTGAGTGATAGTAAGTTGCTTTCTTCTGGATTTAATAAAATCATTCAGTAAGGTTAGATTGGTTAGTTTTGATTAGTTTCTTTCAATTAACTAAAGAGAAGAATTTTGTATTAATTCTCTCTCCTGATTATCTTTCTTCCAGGTATCGCAGATAATTATGATAATTGCGTGATATTTCTTGTAAAGAATCGCCGCCAAACTTTTTCAGAAAAGCCCGTGCTAACACAAAGGCAACCGCAGCTTCACCCACTACTGCTGCTGAAGGTACAGCACAGATATCACTGCGCTCTACAGCAGCCGACACTCTCTCCTTTGTCACGATATCTACTGACTGCAAGGGCTTTTGTAGTGTGGGAATAGGCTTCATTGCAGCCCGTACGATAATCGGTTCTGCATTTGTCATCCCCCCCTCTATTCCACCTGCGTTATTTGTTCGGTGATAAAATCCGCCAGCATAACCATGCCCATCAAGCAAATCCTCAGCCTGTTTTTCTGTGCTGGAAAATGGTTTATAATAGATTTCGTCCTGGACTTCTGATCCGTATAAATCCGCACAGGCAAAGCCTAACCCAACCTCCACTCCTTTAATTGCCGGTATACTCATCAATGCCTGTGCCAGCTCGCCATCCAGACGTTCTTCAGCCGTCATTACATTTCCCAGACCAGCGGGCACTCCAGTGGCGATAACTTCAAATACCCCTCCTAAACTGTCTCCCTTCTCCTGTGCCTCATCAATCCTTGCCATCATTAGTTTTTCAATCTCCGGGTCAGGACAGCGAACCGGAGATTTTTTTGCTCGTTCGCGCAACTCTGCAAGTTGTGTATAATTCATTCTGGTCTTAATCCCGCCGATATTTATTACCCACGAGAACACCGCAATCCCGAAATAATGCAGTAAAACTTTACAAGCAGCTCCCACCGCGACACGCGCAGCCGTTTCCCGAGCACTTGCCCGCTCCAGCACATTCCGAATATCTGAGTGAGCAAATTTTAAAACACCCGCTAAATCTGCATGCCCCGGGCGTGGATGTCTTACAATCTTTTCTTCGTCTATCTCAGCCAGCGCTGGTGTCATTATCTCTTTCCAGTTTTTCCAGTCGCGATTTTCTATCAACATAGTGATGGGACTGCCCAGTGTTCGCCCTAACCTTACGCCACTTAGCAATTGCACCTGGTCCTGCTCAATCTTCATTCGCTTGCCACGCCCATATCCCTTTTGCCGCTCAGCCAGCTCCTGGTTGATTTGTTCTGCAGTAAGCTCTACACCGGCTGGATAACCGAATAAAATAGCCACTATTGCCTGACCATGTGATTCCCCAGCGGTTACGTATCTTAACATTTATGGTCCCTTTTTAGTAGATTCTGGCAAAAATTGCATTAACAACTCAGCTGCAGTTTTACCCTCTGAAGTGTTATTATCTTTGGCTAAGGTTTTCAGTAAGAACTCCTGCATTTTGCCGCTTTCACCCAGTTGCTCATAAATTCGTGCCATCAGGTAATAGAACTTCTGTTCGGAAAAATTTAATTTATCCAGCACGATTCCGTGATTGAGAGCTTCAGTGATTTTGCCTTGTTCATATAATAACTCTAACAATAACATTCGCACTTTAGAGCTAAGTGGATTATCATTTACCAAGCGATTCATAAAATTCTCCAGTTCTACCAGTTTGTTTTCACGCCGATACAATGATATTAATTCATTAATGAAGGTCTCTTCCTCTGGATATTCTTTGTACAGCTCCAGCAGGTATTTCTCCGCCTCTTTTGTTTGTTTTAAGAGTCGGCAAGCCTGCGCCAAATTATATTTAGCCGATTTATTCTTGGGGTCAACACTCAAAACATCCAGATAATATTTTTGGGCTTCTTCTAATCTACCTTTGCGGAAAAATACTTCCCCTGCCATCAAACGTGTTTGGTCTTTTCTTGATTGACGTGCCGCTTCTTTCATCTCTTCCAGGGCTTCTTGCCATTTGCCATCTCTTATCAGTAGAACCCCGAGATTATAGTGGATTTCTGCATAATCAGGGGCAAGTTTTTGTAACCTTCTGTAAGTTGCCAGTGCTTCATCAAATTTTCCCAGCACGCTTAGCACATGCCCTTGTTTATAATAACTGCTTAAAAAGAAAGGGTTATACTTAATTGATAGGTCAAAATTTCTCGCTGCCTCCGCCATTGCTGCTTTATTAGTCTCAAAGTTCATATATTGCAATCCAACATTATGGTAATA
>CAYRXI010000052.1:5885-10150 GCA_964428255.1 uncultured Candidatus Sumerlaeota bacterium | reverse complement strand
AAGTAGCGCACGGCATAAACGGTTGATGCAAGAGCAATTATTGCCGTTATCACCATTAACATTGACAAGATTTTTGCTCGTTTCCATTTGAACACATTATCCGTAGAAGAGGGATTACTACCTTGCTGCTTTTCTATTAAAGCACACCCGAGAGAAATTCCAACTAATGCCCAGTAGGTAGTCCCGATTACAACCCAGCGCACACTTGGGCTGAAAAAATTCGTAAATAACAAGCCGATAATACTCGCAAATAACCCCAGCTGAATTACTCGTAGGATTGGGTCTTTTCCGTAAATAATCTGGCGTATTCCCAGATACAGAATCATAAATGTGAACCACATATAAGTCGCAAAACCAAGCACACCCGCCTCACATAACAAATCTAAATAGCGATTATGTGAATACAAAGTTACGTTGGAAATGTCATGTTCAAAGTAATCATCCCGTCTGAATTTAGGAAAATATATACGAAATGTTCCCGGTCCAGTTCCTATTATCGGGTTCAGCAAAAATTGCTGCACACTTCCAGACCAGATTATTGACCGTGAAGCAAAACTGCGGTCCATTCCCTTAAGCTTATCAAACACTATTTGTCTCGTAAAAAAGAACAATGTTCCAGCGATAATCAATGTCCCCACTAACCATATCTGCCAGTGAGGGATATACAATTTTTTATAATGGATAAAAACTTTATAGAGTATCATAAATACAGCAATAACAATAATTGCCGCTGCAAAACTATCTTTTGAAAACGCCAGATATAGACAACTGCCTTCCAGAATTAACACCACTGCACTCAACAGGCGCCATTTCGGTTGCTCCAAAACTATAATTCCTGCCAGTGTTATTGGTAAAAGCATTACCAGAAAACCCGAATAAAAATCACGATTTAAAATTGTAGAAAACATCTCTCGCGCATTGGCAAACGTATGAACCAGTATCCGCATATAATCAAAAGGAGTAGCGATAGGTCCAGGATAGAACCATTTTTCAATTAAGACAAACAATCCAGCATATTGTAATAATCCAAAAATGGTGGTCACCAAGCCTATCAATATAAAAATGCGAACAGTTTTTATCACCAGCTCCTGATTTATCAGTGAACCTGCCACAGCTACAAAAAAGCCGGTTAATGCTATTTGTAATCCAGTGTCAATGAAGCCAATCCATTTGAAAGCGCTTAAAATTGTAGAGACTATCATTATGCCAATATATAAGAGGAGAGGGATTACAACGCTTCGTGGTAGGATATTTAAACCGGGCTTTAAACTTAAATACAGAAACAAAAATAACAACCAGGGACCAAAAGTAAATGTCATTGAGACCTTGATTTCGTCAAGGTGATAAGTATAGGGAGTGAATAATAAAATTATTAACCATAAGCACAAAAATACCGAAAAATAGAGAATCTTTGCCCGAGAAAGTTGTTGCCGTTGCGTTAAGCTGAGACGTTTCTGCCCCATTTTTTGATTCACCTTTATACTAATCTCTCCAATTGAATTTCTCGCTGTAAGCCTTGCAGCACTTCCTCAAATGTATCCAGCTGTTCGCGCGGTATCCACACCTCAACTACTCCTCTCTGCTCGTCAATTGTTCTTACCAGCCCTATTCCGTTGTATGCTTCAATCGTACCGCTTAAATACCCAATTTGCTCAGCAGGCAAGCGCAAACGAAGTATTACATTATCTCCGCCTGAATATTTTTCGTATGTAAATCGTCTCCGCATTTAGAACAAATAACTTTATAATTTAATTCCGCTTAAGAAGTCAAATACAGATAAGTTGCCTCCCACTGCATAGCTTAATAATGTGATTAAATATGAAATTTATCACTTCTGCTATGATGGTGATTTAGTTTAAGTTGATTCAGCTACCATATAAGGTGTATTATAAAATTAGTTTTTTAATTAGTGGAGACATCTTATATGTTTAAAGTCACAGATTTAAGAAAAATACTGATATTTCTAATTATTTTATTTTTTATAAGGGTCTCACCAGCTCAGGGCAGTTTTTCAGTTTTTCCGATTACTAACAATATTAATGATGATGTTAATCCAGATATCGCCAGAGATGTCTCAGGCAATCTTCATCTTGTTTACGAACGCGATGGGTCTATATATTACAGATCCGGCACTCCTTATAACCTGTCAGAAGAAGAAAGAATAAGTCAGGGCAGTTTGCCGGCAATTGCTATAGACTTAGAAGGCAATCCCCACATTGTGTATGTGTATAGCAAAAATACCATTCATTATATCAGGCGCAAAGTCAAAATCTGGCTGGAACCTGAAATTGTAGCCCCTGGTAATTATGCAGATATAGATGTTGATGCTAATGGCTTTGCACATATTGTATATGTGAATCCCTGGGCAGATGAAGATAAATATAATGAAATATTTTACACAAACAATACCGGTGGTGTATTCGCTAAAGGGCAATTTTTATACGATAGTTATTATGAGCCAGAATTAAAAATTGGAAATTATTACAGCAATCCCTGTATCAAAATAGATTCAGCAGGTAAATATCATTTAACATTGATTTTCCGTTACTGGAGTAGCTGGCCCAACGAGCCAGATTTTGATTATATTCTCTATCGCACAAATTCTGGAAATGGCTTTGAGAATAAGTCACCGGAAATGCCATATTATTCAGCCGACTTAACAAAAAATGCACTATGTCTGGATGAAAAGGGTAAACCTCATATTGTTTATAGCTCTAATAATGCAATTTATTATACCAACGCGAGCGCTACCTCCTGGTGCTATATTATCCTTGGCAACGGTGCCCAGTGTGCTTTAGATTTTATTAACAATATTGCAGGTATTACTTATAATTATAATGGCACTATTTATTATCTGGAACATAATGAAATGAAATCCGGATTACCTCAACAGGTTTCATCAGGGAATAATCCGGATTTAATTTTGAGGACAAAAGCCATTGTTTTTGTGAAAAACGATGGCTATGATGATGAAATTAATTTAGCCACTGATGAGCCAGCACCAACGCCAATCTACACTCCTGTTTCTACCGAAACACAGACACCAGCACCCGCCCTAACACCATCCCCTCAATAAGTTGTAAGAATAGATTCAGTTTGGACTTGCGCTGTGTTTATTATTTTTGCATTATGATGTTATACATTTTGCTTACGAATATAGTTTAGCCAATGAGTATACGTAGGTGGTGGTATCAATTTGACTTCTTTTTAAGTCGGTCTCTATCCCCCTCTGTTAAATATATCCTTCTTATCAACTGTCTTTTTTTTCTAATTCAGATTATCATTTTGCCACTCGCTGGTAGATTCACCGAACTTAGATTTTACAACATTTTTGCCGAACAGCCCTCTCAGGCAATTTATCGCCTGGCTCTCTGGCAATTTGTAACATATATGTTCATCCATGCTAACACGTTGCATTTTCTCTTTAATATGTTAATCCTGTGGTTTTTTGCTCCGCGTCTGGAGTATCGCTGGGGCACACTCCAATTTACTAAATTTTATCTGGTAGTGGGAATCGGGGCTGGCTTATTCCACGCTGTCATTTCTTTAATTGTAGGCAGACCCGATGAACGCATTATCGGTGCATCTGGAGCGCTTTACGGGATTCTACTCGCTTTTGCCCTGTATTGGCCCAATGATTTAGTCTGGGTCTGGGGTGTTTTCCCCATAAAGGTTAAGTATCTAATGATTATCCTGGGTTTGATGGCGTTCTTTGGTAGTGTTAATCCAGACGGTAGCAGAATCTCTCATATTACACATCTTGGTGGATTAATTGTGGCGTTTTTATATTTGTGGCTAACAAGATTGTGGCGACCACCAAGTCATCGCTCTGGGTTCTCTCGCTTTAGTTTTTATGATGACTATTGAACTGCTGAAAGTGAAGTTTTCAGAATTTTATTATCTAACACAAAATTATGAGTTACCGCATTAAACTACAAATATTTGATGGTCCATTTGACCTCCTGCTGTATCTGATTAAAGTAAATGAAATGGACATTTATGATATTCCTATTGCTGAAATAACCCAGCAATATCTTGACTATATTCAGCTAATGCAAGAATTAAATCTGGATATAGCCGGTGAGTTTTTAGTGATGGCAGCTACACTTATTAGGTTAAAGTGCCAGCAACTTTTGCCAGCTAGCGAAGAGGCAGATAAAGAAGAAGAAATCAACGGGATTCTTTCGCGTAATGAACTTATTCAGCAATTGCTGGAATATCGGCGAGTTAAAGAAATGGCAGAAGAATTAAAGGAACGACAGGCA
>CAYRXI010000052.1:5428-5875 GCA_964428255.1 uncultured Candidatus Sumerlaeota bacterium | reverse complement strand
TTTCACAGGTGTTTTATCGCACCGAATTGCCAATGACACCTCCTGTTGAGACCGAACGAGACCAGCCACAAATTCAGCTGGATTTGCAGACTCTGTTCTACGCCTTTTCGCGCGTTCTACCCTATGTGGAACACAAAGCCTTGGCATTTATTACCTCGGAAAGTTTTACAGTGGAAGAAAAAATTGAAGCTTTACGCGATATGCTAAAGCTACACAAGGAAATTACGTTTATGGAGATAGTAAAGACCTGTACCAGCAGACAGGAACTGGTGGTGACTTTTTTAGCCTTGATGGAATTATGTCGCCAGCGAGAAATAAAAGTATCACAACCAGATTTGTTTGGCGAAATCCATATAATTTCAAATCTCAAAATCTCGGCTTAGCCAATGACTGAAAATAATAATAAACAAAATCCGATACCTGACCAGATTGCTCAAAAAGAAGCCT
>CAYRXI010000052.1:4052-5418 GCA_964428255.1 uncultured Candidatus Sumerlaeota bacterium | reverse complement strand
ATACCGAAAATAAACTTGGTGATTTTGATGACCGTCCCCCGGTTGATATAGAAATTACCTTAGAGCTTGAACCCACAGAAAAACCTTCCGACTTACCACCCATTAGCAGTCTTTGTCAGGCAAAGGCAATCCTGGAAGCTTTACTTTTTGCCACCACTGAACCGCTGAGCCTGAATCGTCTGGTAAAATTGACCGGACTCAGCCAGCGCACCCTTAGAGGACTACTTCTACAATTACAGCTGGAATATCAGCGAAACTCTGCGGGACTTCAAATTTTAGAAGTAGCCGGTGGTTTTCAGATGGCAACACGCCCGGAATGCCATCCCTGGCTGGCTAAATTAAAACTCAGTCGTACCCGCACTCAGGATCAACTCTCAGTAGCTGCACTGGAGACGCTGGGAATTATTGCTTACAAACAGCCTATTACCCGACTTGAAATTGATGCCATACGCTAATCTCTACGGCACCACCCCCGAATTTTTGCGGATGTTTGGCTTAAAAAGCCTCAACGAACTCCCTTCTTTAAGCGACCTGCGAGATCTCCTCGGTCTCGCTCGTCGCCAGAATCTGAAGAAAATTAAGGATACGACGGAACTGCATAAGAATCAATAATTACTTCTTTTAGAAATAACGTGGCAGTAGCTGAATCTGCTGGCTCAAAATTCATAATGTCAAAAGTCAATATCAGCTGATCAGGTTCACCGCCAGCGGCAATAATTTCAGCCGGTATTTCAAAATACAATCCATAGAACTTATCATTATTGGCTGCCGGGGAATTTGCCGCATCACCTAATGAATTAATCACCAGCATATAGGCAAGCTGAAAATCACTGTTATGGGCCCGGAGACGAATAGCCGGAGTGCGAACTGCATCGGTTTCATCTGTGCCAATCAAAAACCGACAGCAATACAGACGGTTTGCTATTAACCGAATGGCATTTTCCTTATACCAGTAACCAAAAGTGTTTGTATTATCCAGTGCAGTAAGGCACAATGCACCATCAATCCAGTTAGAATTAGGCGCAGTAAAAGGTGTCACTGTAGCAAATTTCCAGTCTTCCAGCGAGGTATCAAAGGTAAAACGCCGTTCTCTGATTAATTGTTGTAAATCATCCAGAGGAATCAAAGTAAAAGTTAAACTATCCAGAATTATCGCGCCTGTGGGTGCATCCAGCGGGTCAAAATTAAATAAATCAAGGGCGATTATCAGGTCATCTAACGACTCGTTGTATTCTGCTGCCGCATTTTGGGGGGGGACAAAATATAAAGTATATGTTTTACGATAGTCTGGTAGTTGTGGCTCGCCTGTCCCTCCATTCAGACTATTAAGGACCATCATCCCGATTAACTGTTGGTTTTGCGGGTT
>CAYRXI010000052.1:3047-4042 GCA_964428255.1 uncultured Candidatus Sumerlaeota bacterium | reverse complement strand
CGAAAACTCGGCACCTGCTCTGGATTTAATACATCAGTCTCAATAACGAATTCAGCTTTGTACAGTTGATTGGCAATCACCGGCACTGCATCTACGGAACTGCACCAGTATCCAAAACAATTCGTATTATCACTGGCACGAATGATTAATTTTCCTGACGGGTCTGTGCTGAAAGCGGGTGCAGAAAATACCTGGGGGATTGCTTCAGGCACCCACTCAGCAAATTCGGAGAGTGAATCAAAACTCAATAAGGTATGGTTGCGATAACCCGGAGTAGGATGCGAGGCATCCGCACCGCAATCTGCGTTCCAGTCCGCACCGGAATCAGTATCAGTAGAGCTTTTATCACGAGCTAAACTCTGATTGCTGCTATTGGAGAGAGATGCTGGTGGATTGGAGCCGAACCAGTATGTTCCCGCAGGTGGTTGAACCGTAGAGTCTCCCCACCGCACAAAATCTATTCCCTGACCACTATCGTTTTTAATAGCACACGCACCACCACGCAATTCCGACCACTTAACATCATTGTTCATAAATATCGTTCCACGTTCTGGATTTCCATTCCCTTCCTTCAACAATAAATATTCTCCGGGGGCTAAAATGTAATGGGGTAGGGTATATACTCCAGAACCAAGCAGACTATCCCACCATAACAGTTGCCAGTTAAGAAGATTCTGAGGTGTCGTTCCGGGGTTATGCAATTCAATCCAATCAACATCACCAGTATATATCTCATTTATTAAAACTTGTGCAGGAGAAAATCCACAGAACAGCAGGCAAAAAATAAAACAAAATAAAAGTTTGTTTATGCCCCAAACGTTCAATTTATAACCTCCTTCGCCGAAGAAGCAATTAAACTATCCCTTTTTTATGATTGAATTTAATATAGTATCTACCAGTTTGTCTGAACTGAGACCGTGAGCACGATATAAGTCAGCTGCTAAACCTGAACCACAATATTCAGTGATTCCCAATTTAATCAGGCGGGGATGTAA
>CAYRXI010000052.1:2301-3037 GCA_964428255.1 uncultured Candidatus Sumerlaeota bacterium | reverse complement strand
TTTTTCAATAAGATAAATAGCAACAATACTCCCGATACCAGTATTTACATTATGGTCTTCAAAAGTGATGATTAGTTTAGTGGCAGCGGCTCGGCTTAATGCTTCTTCATCTAAGTGACAAGGGCAGCTTAAATGAATGAGCATAACATTGATTCCGTGTTCTTTTTTCAGTTGCTGGCGAGCAGCAATTGCCGGTGCAAGCAATTGCCCCATCGTTATTATTGCAGCATCCTTGCCAGAATAGATAATGTCAGCTTTACCGTATTCAAATTCGTAACCATCACCAAATAACGGTGAGCCTTTTTCGTCTAACAATACTGGTGTAGGTGAGCGTCCCAGCACCACCAGAAAATTTCCCGCTGTGGTAGCAATATACCGTATCACTCTATCGGTCTGATTGGGGTCAGCAGGAACAATCAGTTTAAAACCATAAAGATTACGCACCAAGCTCAGATAATCAATACACTGGTGAGTTTTTCCATCTTCTCCAACGTCAATTCCATTATGAGTGGTCACCAGTTTTAAGTTAGTAAAATTGATATCATTCAGGCGGTGCTGATTATAAGTTTCCACCAGTCCAAATATTCCAAAGTCTGCAAAGAAGCTCACTACACCCTGTATTGAACAGGCTCCCGCAACAGTAGCTGTAGAGTGTTCCTGAACTCCGAATTCAAAGAAACTTTGTGGAAAAGATTTCCAAACATAGTTTGTTTTAACGGAGCTTGCCAGGTCACAA
>CAYRXI010000052.1:1373-2291 GCA_964428255.1 uncultured Candidatus Sumerlaeota bacterium | reverse complement strand
CAGCATTAATTTTGATAAGGTTCTCAAGTGCTTTACCAAAAGCCGTCCGGTTATCCGCAATTTCACCCGGCTTATAGGTTACTGGTGTACCCCGGTCTGGCAATACTGAATGCCCTTTATCAGCAGGTGTATGTCCAAATGTGATTGATTTAAGCGTCGCAGGATCCTCCCGCATTTTTTTATACCGTTCCAGGTCATCCTTGATTTTTAACTCTGCCAGTGCCCGTTTGTGCTCGTCAGGTTTCAAGGCTCGCCCGTGATATTGTTCATCTCCAGCCATAAAGGAGACACCATTACCCATAACAGTATGGGCAAGAATTGCAACAGGTACGTTGGTGCGGGTGGCTTCATACAAGGCTGAGTAAAGTTCTCCTAAATTATGCCCATCTACCTCCAGAACTTTCCAGCCAGCAGCTTCATACTCAGCTCTTATATTAACCGGCATAATTTCCGATACTTTACCGCTAATCTGCCGATTATTATAGTCAATCACTACCGTAATATTATTCAAATTATATTTACTGGCTATGCGACGTGCTTCAGCTACTTGCCCCTTACACTGTTCTGCATCACTCATTAAAGTAAAAATTCTGTGTGACTGATTGTGCAAACGTGCAGCCAGTGCAAAGCCTACCGCTGCACTCAACCCTTGCCCTAAATTACCAGTTGTCCATTCTATGCCAGGAACACATCTTTCAATATGTCCTTCAAATGGTGAACCAATCTGACGAAACGTGCTGATGGCAACATCAATGTTGAAAAATCCCAATCTGCCTAAAACCGCATAAGCACCGGGAGAGGTATGCCCATGACTTATTATCACACGGTCTCGTTCTGGGTCATAGGGATTTTGGGGATTATTCCGCGCCACACAATAAGTCACCAGAAATATTTCAAGGGAAGACATTGAGCCTCCGG
>CAYRXI010000052.1:0-1363 GCA_964428255.1 uncultured Candidatus Sumerlaeota bacterium | reverse complement strand
CCAGAACTAGCCAGAGAAGTCATTTTAATTATGTCCCCGCGTATGATGCGTGCCCATTCCTGTAGTTCACGTACCACAGTTTCGGATAAGGTAGGCGTGGGAAAACCAGTCAGGGCTTTCTTTAGCGTTTTGCTAATAGTCTTTTCACTCATTTCCTATCTCAAGCGTATTTAATTTGTATGTGCCGAAACCTGCAGTTTTTCTCGCAGGTAAATTGGATTGGAAAAAATCCACGGTTGCCCGTTCAAATATACTTCTATGCGATAGACACCCGCACTCACCGGGGCAAAGTAAAATTCTCGGGTATGTTGCGCCAGTAATAACTTACCATTGTGAATCAGGCGGAGCTGTGCGGTGACCGGGAGTTTGACTACCAGCTGATAGTCATCAACAAAGTTAGCAGCATCACCCTGAAGTAAAATCTTCCCTTCGGGTGAAATTGCATAAAAGGAAAAATTTCGGGCATCATGGAGATAAGCATTAACAACATAACAATGACCGTGAACCAGCGCCTTATAAAACAGCTTGCGAGCTTCTGCAAAATTACGTTGTGGCAACGGCGGAGAGATAACATAAGTTCTAATGGTATTAAACAGCATTTTATAAGGGAAAATTTTGATCAGCCCGAATGGCGCCAAAACTTTAGCATGAGCATCTACGCCACCAATTGCCACTACCTGACGCCGCTGGCAAAGCTCATCCCATTTCCTCAAAGTTGCTTTCAGTGGACCCCCGATAAACTGTTCTGGTTTCCGGCACCGTGTAATAAAATTCCGCAAATTGAGGTGCCGAATCCAATCCGTCATAAATGACCAGATTTCTATGCCATGAAACTGGTCCAGATGCCAATTTTGCCAGGTGCATCGCTTAACTTTAAATAATGGCTTATCAGCCAGATGCGGGTGTGCAATGAAACTCAAACCACCTTGCGCTGCAATATCTCTAAGATAAACCTGTGGATTCCCATTATTTTTTGCCGCAGTTCGTTTAATATTTAGCGCCAGGCAATGCCCCTTTTTGTGGGTAATTTCCTCACCCACCATTACCATTAACGAACCATACCAGCCTTCTTTACCCAGTTCGTAGTAGGTGAGTTTATTGTGGTCGGTTATTAGTAAATAATCCAGTTTTGCCGCTTTACCTGCAGCAATTATTTCTTCAAGGTCACCCGAACCGTCAGAACACTTTGTATGGATATGGATTGCACCAACGTATGTCTTTAATTCTGTCATTAACTTTGTCAGCGTTTTTATAAACCATTAAAGCCCCAAAAAATTGAAAAAGTATTTTGTCTAAACCGCGAGGTGAAGTAAAAGAGAATTTGTAAGTTTGAGAAAAATAAAGGTAAGTAGAATATCAAATA
>CAYRXI010000051.1:0-20713 GCA_964428255.1 uncultured Candidatus Sumerlaeota bacterium | reverse complement strand
CTTATGAAACTCTGCGTTGCCAAAACTGTACTCGTCTTTCCAGGACAAGGTTCGCAGTTTGCAGGTATGGGGCTTGACTTTTTTGAGCAAACTGACACTGGGAAAAAAATGTTTGAGCTCGCCGATGAATTACTTGGATTCCCGCTGTCCAAACTTTGTTTTGAAGGACCTGAAAGCGAACTGGAAAAAACCATTAATACTCAACCAGCTCTATTTGTTTGCAGTACCATTATCTACGAACTACTCAAGGAAAGAGGATTGAGCCCCAATTTGGTGATGGGGCATAGTCTCGGGGAATACTCCGCACTCTGTGCTGCAGGCGTCTTTGATTTCCCCACCGGCTTAAGTCTGGTACGAAAACGGGGTGAACTCTGCCAGCAAGCCACCGAGCAAGCTCCTGGTAGTATGGCAGCTATCCTTGGAATGGATTTCAGCACTGTTGAACAGATTTGCTTGCTGGCAGCCAATGAAACTGGCAAAATTGTTCAGCCCGCGAATTTCAACTCCCCGCAACAATTAGTCATTTCCGGTCATACCGAAGCTGTTGAATTAGCGATGAAAATGGCTACCGAACAAAAGGCAAAACGCGTGATCAAACTAAAAGTTTCAGCCGGATTTCATTCTCCCTTGATGCAACCTGCTGCTGAGAGCTTCCGCCAGTTTATTGAAAATATCCCGTTCAATGACGCAAAGATTAATTTTATTAATAACGCAGATGCTGAACTTCTGGTTAAAGCTGCAGATATAAAAGACTCTTTGGTTAGACAGCTTACCAGCTGCGTCCGCTGGGTTGACTCGGTCAATAAAGCGATTGCCATGGATATGCATTGCTTTGTGGAGGCAGGACCGGGTAAAGTTCTCTCCGGAATTATACAGCAAATTAATCCCTCCGTTCGCACCTATACTGCCGGCACTTTAGACTGGATAAATAAGGTCATCAAAGAACTCACCGTCTCAAACAATACTTGACTTTGATGTTATATAAAATAACTCCTCACGATAATTTATCCGACTCAATTATTTGTAATTTTATTCCCTCTGAAGTGCTTGAGTTCTATGCGAGATTCAACAAGAAAGTTAGTGGAAATGTCTCATATAGACGGAATTTGAGAACTGCTGAATTTCTCAGGACGGGTTTTTAGCGAATGATTGTTTTATCGCTGTTACAAAGCGTTGAGTTATTATATGAGGGCGAGTAATAGCAGTGCCCACCACTACCGCCCAGGCTCCTCGTTTTATGGCTTCAGCAGCTTGTTCTGGAGTTTCTATACGTCCTTCTGCCAGTACCGGAATTTTTATGCTCAGCGATAGTTGTTCTACCAGCTCCAAATCTGGTCCCGCCGCTTTATCTGCAGTATATGAAGTGTAGCCAGAAAGTGTAGTGGCAACCAGATCAAACCCGAGTTGTTCTGCCAGGATTCCCTCTTCTATAGTTGAAATGTCAGCCATCAATAACGCCGTGGTTTTGTGACGAAGTTCTTTTACTATAGTGCCCAGGGAAATGCCCCCTGGGCGGGAACGTTGCGTAGCATCCAGGGCGATAATCTCAGCCCCTGTTTCAGCAACAGCCAACGCTTCTTCAATTGTGGGCGTAATATACACTTCTGAATCCGGATATTCCCGTTTGAAGATACCAATGACAGGTAAATTAACCATCTTCTTGATTGTAATGATGTCTGGAGGAGAATTTGCCCGTATGCCCACCGCACCCCCCAGTTCAGCGGCTTTTGCCAGCCGTGCCATTATCTCTGCACCGAATAAAGGCTCATTTGGTCGTGCCTGACAGGAAACAATCAGACCAAGATGAATTTGGTCAAGGATTGCCCGCTGTTTAGGCAACAGTGCTTGAGTCATCGCCTGACTCCAGTAGGTGTGAAAATAGTGGTGCCGAAGATAAAACGCACCTTATCGGGTGTGAATTCTGCAATCTTTAAACCCTGTCCCGTAATGTAAAATAGCCCCGTTAAGATGCGGCTATTGCTGAGTGCACATAAGACGCCATAAGTGCCGCCTAGTATTCCCTCGGGTAAATCAGTCAGGGCTTCAATATAGTGTCCTACTTCACAAATGATAACGCCAGAAGGATGTTTGATTTCAGGTTTTTTCCCCCCCCGTATCTGGATATCCTGTACGGAAATTTCTAGAGCCTTAATTAAGGTCTCAACATCTTCCTGGGTGCGCAAAAATCCCATAATAAAACTCAAGTTTTGTCCCACGGTTGAATGCATAAAGTCCAGAGGGACTTTTCGCTGGCGAAAGGCATCGCGAATCTTACCTAAATTATACCGCTCACCAGCCTTGCAAAGACACCAGATTAATGCCTTGATATGCAGTAAAAATTTCGCTATTTCGTTAAGTTCCTCTTTAATCTCGCTCATTTTTACCTCATCGCTTTAAACAAGTATAAATATAATAATTGTTTTACACTTACGCCAGTGAAATTCAACAGGAATTGTTTTTAGAAAGCGATTTTATTTAATGGTGAAGAATTTGATGTAATACACCGAAGATAAAAACTTGGTTGATTTCAAGCCTCATAATGAGTAAAGTAGGATTTAATTTATTTTTTGTTTCACCCTGTATAAGACTAACAAATTTAGGTTAAGTGGAGGAAACAGTGACCACAGTTTTGGTGACTGGAGGAGCTGGGTTTATCGGTTCGCATTTATGTGAGCTGTTGCTTTCTCGTGGTTACCGGGTTATCTGTATGGACAACCTTTCCACCGGCAGCATTAACAACATTGACCACTTGAGAAATGAAAATTTCAGATTTATCAAGCAGGATGTAACGGAGTATATTTATATTAAAGAACCCATAGATTATGTTCTCCACTTCGCCTCACCAGCCAGTCCGATTGACTATCTGCGAATGCCAATTCAAACACTGAAGGTTGGTTCATTAGGCACACATAAAGCGCTGGGTTTAGCCAAGGAAAAGAATGCGGTCTTCTTACTGGCGTCCACTTCAGAGGTTTATGGTGACCCTGAAGTGCATCCGCAAACCGAGAGCTACTGGGGCAATGTAAACCCTATCGGACCACGTGGCGTATATGATGAAGCCAAACGATTCGCCGAAGCTATGACAATGGCTTATCATAGATATCACGGCTTGCGAACACGAATCGCGCGTATTTTTAACACTTATGGTCCGAGAATGCGCTTAAATGATGGACGTGTGGTGCCGAATTTTGTTTATCAAGCACTCCATAATGAACCGGTGACTGTCTATGGTGATGGAAAACAAACCCGAAGCTTTTGTTATATCTCAGATATGGTAGAGGGAATTTATCAGCTTATGCTCACAGATTATCCTGAGCCAGTTAATCTGGGTAATGACAATGAAATGACAGTAATGGAGCTGGCAGAAAAAATCATTAAACTGTGCGGCGCCAAGAGCGGGATCGTACATAAACCACTACCGCAGGATGACCCGAAGACTCGGCGTCCAGACATAACCAAAGCACGTCGGTTATTAAATTGGGAACCAAAGGTCAGTCTGGACGAGGGGCTACAGAAAACAATTGAATGGTTTAAAACTATTGATTCAGGAATTTAGATTTTATGCTCTAACAAATATCACAAATAAAAATTCCATAGGGAAGGAGTAGCAAATGAATGTTTGTGTAATCGGTGTAGGCTACGTAGGTTTGGTCACCGGAACCGTATTTGCTGACTTAGGGAATGAAGTTATCTGCATTGATATTGACGAAAACAAAATTAATATGTTGAAGCGAAATGAGATGCCGATATATGAGCCAGGATTAGAAGAATTGGTGACCAGAAACGTTAAGGAAGGACGCTTGTTTTTTACCACAGATATTGGTGAGGGAGTCCGTCGCTCTGAAGTGATTTTTATCGCCGTAGGTACTCCTCCCCGGGATAATGGCGAGACAGACCTCTCCCAGGTGGAAGCTGTGGCACTCGAAATTGCCAAGCATATTGATAGCTACAAAATAATTGTAAACAAGAGTACCGTTCCAGTTGGTACCGGGGATTTGGTTCGACGAATTATTGCGCAGAATAAAACCAGAAACGTTGAGTTTGATGTAGTTTCTAATCCTGAGTTTCTGCGTGAAGGTTCTGCGATTGCTGATTCTCTGGAGCCCGATAGGATAGTCATTGGTGCTCCCAATCAGGAGGTCGCCCTGACACTATTAGAATTGTATGCCCCAATAGAGCGCCCAATGCTAATTACGGACGTTGCGAGTGCAGAGATGATAAAATATGCCAGCAATGCCTTTCTGGCAACCAAGATTTCGTTTATCAATATGATTGCCAATTTATGTGAAAAGACCGGAGCAGATATTGCCCTGGTCGCCAAAGGGATGGGATATGACCATCGGATTGGAATGCATTTCCTGCAGGCTGGTTTAGGCTATGGCGGGTCGTGTTTCCCAAAAGATACATTAAGTCTAATCCATACTGCTCGGAAGTACGGTGAAGAGTTTACCTTACTGGAAGAAGTTATGCGGATAAATCAGCAACGTGTTCCGCGGTTTGCTCAGCGTATCTGTCAGCGTCTCAATCCTGTCAAAGACAAGGTTATTGCCATTCTGGGATTGGCATTTAAGCCTAATACAGATGACCTGCGCGATGCCAAAAGTCTGGAGCTAATAAAAATACTCAAAGAAAAAGGAGTTATCATTAAGGCATACGACCCCGTAGCTATGCCCAACACCCAAAAAATTATTCCGGACATTATTTATTGTAAGAACGCTTACGATGCAGCCGAGGGAGCAGATGCGGTAGTGATAGTTACTGATTGGAATGAATTTAAATTGTTAAATCTGGAACGCTTAAAATCCGTGTTGAAACAACCAATTATTTTTGATGGAAGAAATATTTATAACCCTAAGCGATTGCACAAAATAGGTTTTGAATATTATTCCATCGGGAGGAAGTAAGGGACCGATATGATAAAGTTGGAAGTACTTTTGCGTGAAATGATTGACCGCAATGCCTCAGACTTGTTTATCCGCGTAGGCGCAAGACCAATGCTACGAGTAGATGGAGTAATTATTGATACTGATTTTCCGCAGGTCTCAGTGGCAGATGCCCAGAATATTGCTTACAGTTTAATGAGTGAGGAACAAAAGCGAAAATTTGAACAAAATCCAGAGGCGGACCTGGCAATCGGTATTAAGAATGTTGGGCGCTTTCGCGTGAATGTGTATAAACAACGCGGAACCGTTGGGCTGGTGTTTCGCTATGTCCGGCATCCAGATATGACATTTGAGGAACTAAATCTCCCCCCTGCTGTTAAGAAACTGGCGGAAATGCCTAGAGGACTTATTCTGGTCACTGGAACTACCGGAAGCGGAAAGTCAACAACGCTGGCAGCTGTGATAAATCATATTAATAATACCCGACGCTGTCACATAGTCACCATTGAAGACCCAATTGAGTTTCTTCATGAAGATAATATGTCAATAATTTCACAGCGCGAAGTTGGTTTTGATACTTATTCATTCTCTGATGCGCTAAAGCATGTCTTACGGCAAAGCCCGGACGTGATTTTAATTGGAGAAATGCGAGACCTTGAGACGGTCACCACTGCCATTCAAGCCGCTGTAACGGGGCATTTAGTGATGAGTACCTTACACACTATTGATGCAGTTTCTACAATTGAACGTGTGATAAACTTTTTCCCGACCTATCTCCAGCAGCAGGTACGGATGGACCTCTCCATTTGCCTCGCGGGTATAATTTCAATGCGACTATTACCTCGCTCCTCCGGTACTGGAAGAGTTCCAGCCGTAGAAGTCTTGTTTAATACCCCCACCATTCGCAAGTTAATCTTTGAAGGGAAAATCCTGGAAATTCAGCAATATCTGGAAACGGGTCAACATGTTGGTATGCAGACTTTCAACCAGTCCTTATATTATTTGTATCAACGCAATCTTATCACTTACGAAGATGCCCTGCAATATGCTTCAAGTCCTGATGAGTTCCGCTTGATGGTAGAGGGAATTGCCTCTGGCACTTTTGATAAAAAGACGGGAACCGGCAGCTTCATTATAGAATAGCAGCATCGCTGCGGGTCTGTTTTTCAAGGTAAGAATGGACAAAACCATATCACGTAGAGATTTTCTTCATTTGATAGGAGGGGGACTGATTTGTCTCGGATTATCAGGAGTTAACTCTTTACTCAATGCCACAAATACATCCACTTCGCCTTCTCTCTCAATACCCAATACCAAGCCCAAGAGTTTAAACTCACGGGTGGTCTGGCTTGACTGCCGGGAGGCTCACCTTGCAGCAGACAGGTTTGACACAAACCGTTTACGAGAGAAACTGGATAAGGCAGTAACCCTGCTGACGAATACAGATTCCGCAGAAAAAGGCTGGAGGGCATTGTTTTCAAATAAAGACGTAATCGGTCTTAAACTCAATTGTCTGGCTGGAAAGGGATTATCCACCACCCCAGAATTGGTAATGGCAGTAGTTGAAAGTCTGCAAAAAGCAGGTATCCCCGAAGAGAATATCATCATCTGGGAACGATTTAACCGAGAACTCGTGAAGGCAGGCTTTAAATTGAATTACTCCAGTAAGGGAGTTAAATGCTTCGGCACAGAGTTAGATTACGAAGAAGAGCCAACAGAAATGGGCTCAGTTGGCAGTTGTCTCAGCCGCATTTTTCTGCGCACTACTGCAATGATTAATATGGGTGTGGTAAAAGACCATAATCTGGCTGGAGCCTCAATCGGAATGAAAAATCTTTATGGTATCATTCACAATCCTAATAAATATCACTTCAACAATTGCAATCCATATGTAGCAGAGATAAGCGCCTCCCGCCAGGTGCGTCAGCGACTGCGTTTGATTATAGCAGATGCTCTGTGGGCACAATGTCATAATGGTCCGGCACGCGATGACCGCTATCGCTGGCAGGCTGATACAGTTCTAGTCGGTATTGACCCGGTGGCTGTGGATGCCGTGGGTATTGATATGATTGAGAAACAGCGCAAGGCTATGGGCTTAAAAACATTAGCCGAAGATGGACGCGCACCAGAATGGTTGAAAACTGCAAAAACTATGGGAGTTGGAGAAGCCGAGCTGGGAAAAATAGAAATTTTAAGACAATAAATATTCATTGAAAACTAATAAAAAAACGGCGGCAAATGAATTGCCGCCGTTTCTAACTTCATCTTTAGAATTAATATAAAAACCAGGTTGTGACTCCGGTTATATCCTTGTACACCAGAATACGAGCATTAGAGTAATCGCTTATGAAGAGCCGCTTCCCAGAGGGATAATTAAACATCACCGCATCCATAGCTTCCCCGAGCTGAGTTCCAGATTCTAAACCAGTTATTGAGGTTATTAGAGTTGCCGAGGCGCCACTTCCAGTTCCGGTAATTTGATAGATATCAAGTTGACCTACATTATCTGATGGGACTTCCGTTCCTTTATTCCCTACGAGTAGCAAGTTATCCTCTGCATAAAAACCAATTCCATGGGCTGCTGTTCCGTACGTTGAGCTTCTTTCGGTGTTATTGATAAATGTCAGAGAAATACGTGAGTAACCATTTAGATTATTTGGGCTACCGCCTGAAAAGAGACATACAGAATTGCCATATCTCTCTGGTAGGACGGTAGGTTATCCGTGTAGTGGTAGCCATCATATGAGCCATCTATAGCATCATAAAATCTGATACTGTTAAAGGTGTTTGTGGCAATATATTTTTTGTCACCACTCTCAAAATTTGCACATCCAAGTATTCTAACACCGGTCATAACTGGCACAAATGCAGCGTCTTCAGTGAACGAAGGTGGATTGAACTTTTTAAATGCGGCAGCTACACCACTTCCCTTGTCACCACTGGCATAGACATTACCGCTGGAATCTACGGCAAGTCCCTGCAATCCGCGGCCGGTAGGAAAATCGGTGAACGCTGTGCTGGAAATAGTCACCACATTTGTCGGGTCATTAATCGGGTCAGCAATATAATATACTTTTGAATTCCCGGCATCAAAGGTAGCGTAGAAGAGGCCTCCTGAGGAATTAACAGCCAGAGGATATGGAGCATTCTGGGTGGTAATGGATTTCTCGTAACTTAGCGTCAATGCACCAGCACTCAATGTTATCATCAAAATTAATACCATAAATAAATAACGCATATTTTTTACCTCCTTTCTATAACTTAAACTAAAATTAAATCACTTAAAATTACAGATTTAATTACTTATCAGGTGCTAGATTGGATTTGAAAACATCTCCATCACTGATAGTGCCATTGCTCGGGTCATATTCTTGAATCGGTTGTGGCCAGCCATTCGCGGTGTTGCGAATCGCGCCCTTAGGATTATCCATACAGTCAAAATCCTGGTCAGGGCTGTAACTCAATAGTACCCAGAATTTTTTAGTTGTTAGGTATGGGGGCGTGGCTCCAAGAGCTACATTAGGAAGAACTTCAGAGAGAATTATACCATATGATTGTGTGCTGGCTTCAAATGAGTCGGCGGTCCAGAACGGTAAAACGCGATTATCAGGAATAGCTTCGGAGACATTAAACGGGTCAGGTGGTGCTGAAGTAATGTAAGCTACAGGTGTGGTTAACAGACGATACATCCACTTACGAGTCTGTCCGACCTGGCGTAAACTTTTGGGATATGCATGGTGGTCTACTGCGTAGGATTCAAGTGCAACGGCAACAGAGCGCATATCAGCTTTAACACGGCTAACTTTGGAGCGGGTTTGAGCCTCCAGGAAATTGGGCACTGCAATAAGTGCCAGAATGGCAATAATTGCAACAACAATCAGGAGCTCAATAAGTGTAAAAGCGTACTTATTATTGATATTAGACTTCATAATTGATTACACCTCCTTCCTATTTTTATTGAAACGTTTCAAAATATTATTTAACAAACACATATCAATTTATTTAAAGATATACTAATTTATCTATTATGACAACCAAAGGTCAAGAGATTTTTGAATTTTAAGTTACCCAAAAATACTTAGCTTTTATGGGAAATCTTAAATTATACTAACAGATGACCATACGTTTCACATATATTTATAATCTGCACAGTTGTCTTTGAAAGACTCTCTACTTTAATGACTTATTGCGAGTTCAAATAGTTGAACACGTTTTAGATTAATATTCTCTACATTTGCCTGCTCAACACAGTGTGATTATGGTGCCTCAATACTGTTTGCTATCAAAATACAATCATAAAAAAACACATTTGACACATTTAGGACTGCGGAGGAAAAAAAAAGAATCCAATCCGTTAATGAGTCTATTATATGAACCACAATTTTGAGGTTCATCTGCCATTAAAAGAAGCTTGACTCCAAGCGGATATAATAAAGATAATTTATTTAGTTTATTTTTACTAATCAAAAAGGAGAAAGACGTGCCCAATATAAAGTCAGCAGAAAAAAGACTGCGTCAAAGTGAGAAGCGACGAGAACGTAATCGTCAGGCAAAAGAAAAAATGAAGACCGCAATTAAGAGAGTAGAACAAGCACTGGCTGCGGGAGACGTGCAGTTAATTCGCGAGTCACTGCATAAGGCAGTATCTATTGTCAATAAGACGGCACAGAAAGGGATAATTCATGACAACAAGGCGGCACGCCTTACTTCCCGCCTTACACTAAAGGTTAACAATTATCTGGGCAAGATACAATCTGGCTCAGCCTCCCAGCCAGCACAAGCCTGAAGCATCGGTTAAGAAAAGGGATAATTTATCAGGTGGGAAACCATAGCTAACCGGTTTTAGCCCATTAACAAAAGAAAGCAGAAAAAGGAAGTGTGTCTTGCCGATTTATGGCTTTGGTTTTTCGCTACGCGGCGTCTTTATTTCATATACACGGTTATAGCGATCACGTGCGAGGTCAACAATTTTCTTGAATTCGGGGTTTTGCGAATCCCCGAATTTATCCAGACAGTATTTGTATCCTTTAATGGCATCGTCATACCTGCCCAGTAAGTCATAAGCGTTAGCAATGCCAAAATGACCAAATAACTGCACGTCTTCCTGGTCCGGATATTTTTCTATCGCTTCTGTAAAAATCTTTATGGCTTTGTGGTGTTGTTTGAATTTCAAGTACGTGTCGCCGAGATTTATATAGGCTCCAGGAGTAAATTGTTTATCGTCAGGAAATTGCTCGATGACTTTCAAAAAGGCCATTTCCAGGCGTGCCAGTTGTCGTTGCCGTGCGGCTTCATCCAGCGCAGGAATTGTATTCTTTTTTTCTTTCATTGCAAATAGCCATTGTTCCTTGGCAGTAGGATAGTCAGGAATGATGATTTTCTTGCCGCAGGACGTGCTGAAAATCAGCAATCCAGTAAAAATCAACAGCCAGAATCTCAAATAAAAAATCTTTGACATTATTTCCTCCTGCAAATTAACGAGACGAAATATCTTTAAAAATTAGAGCAGTGAAGTAAAGAACAAACATTGTTGTTAATTGTGTTGATAAGAGTATATGTCTTTTAATTCCTTCAGAAAGGACTGAATTTCAATCAGAGTTTTAGAAGTCATAGCCTGTTGACGTAGAAAAGTAGCGTGCGGTAAGCCGGAAAGATAACGCACCAGATGTTTCCGCATTCTTAGAATACCCTGGTGTTCACCGAAATATTTCACAGCCAGCTGATAATGCTTCATAATAAGCTCCAGACGTTCAGAAAATGGGGGAGGGGACAAAACAATAGAGTTTTGCGTGTCAGAAAAAGCAGCATTGGCTTGCGCCAGAAACCAGGGATTGCCAATTATTGCTCTTCCAACCATAACAGCATCACAACCAGTTAGTTCCTGCATTTTTCTGGCTGCTGCGGGTGAGCGCACATCACCATTGCCAATTACCGGTACTTGAAGATGCTGTTTAAGTCGTGCAATCATCTGCCAATCTGCAGAACCGTGAAAAAGTTGAGATTGGGTGCGAGGGTGCAAACAGATAGCGTCTGCTCCGGCATCAACCAGGGCTTGTGCCAGTTCAATATAATTGAGAGATTCCTGGTCCCACCCGGCACGAATTTTTACAGTAAGAGGTAAATTGATTCTTCGGCGAATAGTGCTGATGATGGCTACAGCCAGTTTGGGCTGACGGAGAAGCGCCGCACCATATCCGGCTTTCACAATTTTTTTCATCGGGCAGGAAAAGTTAACATCCAGAAGACTGATGTTGTGTTCAGCGAGGAGTTGTGCAGCGTCAGCCATAATTTCAGGTTCATTACCAAAAATCTGGACTGCCAGAGGACGAGTTTCATCGTCAATATGCAGTTCGCTCAGCACTTCCTCCGGATGCCGCACAAGCCCGGTGGCATTTATCATTCCTGTATAGGTTAGAGTAACACCACACAAGCGCAAAATATCCCTGAAGGCGCGGTCTGTATAGCCAGTTAAGGGTGCAGGCAGTACACGCTGGTCAATCTGTAATTGCCGAATGTTCATTGTTGTATTTTCAAAATTGTTAATCCTGCTTCCCAGTCAGCTACAAAGAGCAAGGTATCTTTGATGGTGATATTCACAGCTCTATCTTTTGTTAATATTTTTGCCACGAGTAGCGGATTTGTCGGCTGAGAGACGTCAAACACCTCAATCCCATTCTCATCATTAGCAGTAAATAGCAGATGATTGTGGAGTTTAAAGTCCTTAATGGAATTATTTAAGCGCACAATCCGCCCCACAACTCTGGGTGAATGTGGTATACTGATATCGGCAATGATTATGCCAGCTCTACGTTTGCTCACAAATAAATAATTATCCTTCAAAGCCAGCACATCGCAGAAGCCATCAACTGAATACTTTGCCATCAAAGTGGGACTTGTAGCCTCAGTTATATCAAAGATTTTTAATCCCGCATCATAATTATCGGCAAGGTACAGGATATTATCTCTGGCAACAATCATTTTAGAGAAATCCGTTTCAGTGTAAGCAGAAAGTAATCCAAGTTGATTGGGATGTGGCTGAGTAAAACGTTGAACAATCTGCAGACCGGCACCACCGCATGCCAGAAAAAAACACTTCTCTGTAGGGTAGACGTAAATTACCGGTGCCGGAAGCTGAATTCTTTCCACTAGGCGAGGTGTAAGCGGCTCGCTCACATCAAAAATCTGAAACCCACGTTCTCTATCGCCCTCATAACAGAGATTCCCCTCAATTACCAGATGTAAGGGAGTGAAATTCTGACTGAGTTGCTTGATAAACTTTGGCTGCTGGGGATTACTGATGTCTACAATAGCCAATCCATCATGATTGAGAGCCACATAAGCATAATGGTCTTTGAGTGAAACATGTCGCGTTCTTCCAGGAAGAGGGAGATTGGAAATAAATTTAAGAGTAATTGAGTGAGTTGTCGCAGAGGCATTTAATACAACTAAAAAACAGAAGACAAACCCCAGGTTACGTATGAATGCAGTACGTTTTAGAGGGGAAAATTGCAGACTTGCGGTGAGATTGCACTTTTTAAAACAATACATTATAGATGACAGAACCCTTCTTTACTTGAATTGATTTTTTATATATTTTCACAATATCCACCCCTCCTACCCGGTCGCCCTCGCCGACAATAGACCCATTGATTATCGCCATTGGCTTTTTTTCATCCCAGAAGACCCCTTCTATGGTTAAACCTAATGTCTCTGGTGTTACCTCCCGTGGACTGGAGGGCGATTCAACTGGGGGGGGAGAGACAGGGGAAGATTTTGCAGGTAGTTCAGCGCGAGGCGATGTATCTTTTGGAATTGATGGCTGGACGGGAAGGTTGGAGATCATTGCTTCTGATGCTGCGGGTGAAGGCACAACATTCTGGTTTTCGAGGGATTTTTGAGTTTTATCCTCACTATGTATGGGAAGCTGAGTTTGATTCTGCGGGGGGACACGTTCATTCATCTCTTTTCTGAAACCCGCGTTAAGATTTTGAGAGACATCGTGAGATGATAACAATCTCTGGTTAATCTCCGTCTTTGTTGATGGAGCTGTTGGGGTTGGGATTGAAGGCGCAACCGTTTGTGCAGGCTCACGAATTTCTACTTTTTCCACAATGATTTTCTCAACAGGTCTGGTTTTGACCTGTTTCTCCATTCGCAGGACAAAATATATGGCAATTCCCAGAACCGCAAAGCTTAATCCCAGAAATATTATGGCAAAAACTAATATACGCTGTGAAAAGCGAGCTGAAATTGAGGGAGATGAAGGAGTAGAAATGGGAGAAGGGCTTGCGGGAGTTGAAGGAGATTTGCCGGATGGCTGTTTTATTCCTTCAATAAGAATTTGTTGCTGGTGCCTGAGCTGACGTTCGCGTTCCTGCCGTGCTTTTTCCAGCGCTTTTAAAATAGTACTCATTGTCTCACATCAATTCCAATATTTAAAAAATGTTAATAGAACATTACTGCAAAATTCAATTGTTTTATTCTGTCGTTCCGTGCAATTGAAAGATGACCGAGATCAATAACACACAAGTAGAATCAGTAGATAATTATGAATATTTTACCGAGCATAAAGGATGTCAGGAATTATGAGTAACATATCTGAATGCTCACCGGTGCCAAGACAAAACAGATAGAGAAGAAATTTATGAATTTTAGCCAGTATTATGCAGGAGGCGAAGGAATGAGTTTGTTTTCCATCAGTAATCTAACCTGCTTTTGCGCACGTGTTATCTTTTCGGTGGCGCTTTTGCGCAGCTCGGCTTCGGAGAGTATTTTTCGTGCGGTGCCTTCTTTTATCGCCTGAAGCCCGCAGGCAACGGCTTCGTTAATGTAAGCCTCCACATCATCCATTGTAGGGCAGATATAAGTTTCATTAATGCCTTTGCTCTCTGCAGTTGTAGCAAGTGCTCTGGCTGCAGCAATACACATTTGATCGGTTACTGTTTTTGCCCAGACGTCCAGCACGCCTCTGAATATAGCAGGAAACCCCAGTGAGTTATTAATTTGATTGGGGAAATCACTTCTGCCAGTAGCCACGATGCGAGCGCCAGCTGCCGCGGCTTCCCAGGGCCAGATCTCTGGAATCGGGTTTGCACAGGCAAAGACAATGGCATCTTTATTCATTGCTGAAATCCATTCGAGCTTGATAACTCCGGGACCGGGACGAGAAAGCGCAATGCACACATCTGCCCCTTGGAGGGCTTCTTTTATACCGCCACTTCTCTGCTCCCCATTGGTCTTTAAACACATCTCCCATTTTTCTTTGGTGGCTGGTGAGTTCAGGTCCGCCCGATTTTTGTTAAGAATTCCCTTGCTGTCTACCATAATAATCTTCGCCGGGTCGGCACCTGCAAGCATAAGGATACGAGATATGCAAATGTTTGAGGCGCCGGAACCAATCAGAGCGATGTTTACTTTAGCCAGTTCCTTCCCCACAATTTTAACTGCGTTAATTAAGCCGGCAAGGGTGACAGTGGCTGTTCCTTGCTGGTCATCATGCCAGACAGGAATGTTCATTTCCTGTCGTAATCGCTCTAAAATGTAAAAGCACTTGGGCTGTGAAATATCCTCCAGATTAATCCCGCCGAATGTCGGTTCAAGGGCTTTAACTATCTCAATAATTTTATCAGGGTCTTTCTCACGAATGCAGATGGGAAAGGCATCCACTCCGCCGAGGAATTTAAACAATAGCGCTTTACCTTCCATCACAGGCAAGCCAGCCTCGGGTCCAATATCACCCAAGCCCAGAACGCGCGAACCATCACTCACTACCGCCACAAAGTTACTTTTGTTGGTATGAAGAAATACTTTTTCCGGATTCTGGTGAATATCTTTGCAGGGCTCGGCGACACCGGGCGTATACCAGATAGAAAAATCATCCAAATTTCTCACAGGTGCCTTTGCTGTAACTTCTATTTTCCCCTGATAAAATGGATGAAAAAGCATTGCCTCCTTCGCTGGTTGCGATGCCTTTTTTAAATATTCTTCAGGCGTCAATTTTTCTACCATTTTTGCCTTCCTCTTTTCTATTTTTAATAAACGACTAAAATTAAACCAGATTATTGATTATCAAACTAATTAACACAACGCAATAATAAACTTCACCTTATTGGCGACGAGGATAATGTTCTGAAAAGCAGAAATGGGTTTGACTCGGAGGAAAGAAAACTATTAATTTCTTCTTTATTTATCTGAGAGGAGGCATCCAGAAGTGAGAGATTTCAAGCATTGTGTTTGTCTATTTATTTTTCTGTGCGTCACCATCAATTTTGCCAGCGCAGTAGCACAACAAATTGACAGTTCTCAACGAACGATGGAAATAAGAGGCGCTACTGCAGATGACCATCTGGGACGTCCTCTTATTTGCACTGACATTAATGGCGATGGCTACGATGACATTTTTGTCGGTGCAGACAGATGGAGCTTCACTCCACCACAAAGGCCAATGATTTATGTCTTCCGCGGAAAACCACGCTATTCTCTTCAGCCAGTTATTGACCTCGCCACTGACACTGCTGACCTTATTATTTATGGTGATACAAATTCTGATAATCTGGCAACAGCATTAGCAGCTGGCGACGTCAATGGGGACGGCTTTATGGATTTGATTGCGGCAGATTCAACCTTAACCGTGGCTGGCAGAGCCGGAGCCGGGGCTGTATATGTGATTTTTGGCTCCCCTAATTTTTTCAACCGCACTAAAATTGACCTGGCAGCTAATGAGTGGAATGTAAAAATTCTTGGCGCAGCTGCCGGTCACGACACTGGCGGCTATAATGCCTTTGGGGGGCTGATTTCACAAGGACTGGCGACCGGTGATATCAACAATGACGGCATTGCTGACATTGCTATTGGCGCCCACCTGGCAACGGCTAACGGTAAAGCAAACGCCGGAAAGGTCTTTCTGATATGGGGACGGCATAATTTTTCACCAGCCATTATTGATTTAGCCTCGCAATATAATTCTGTAATACTCGGAAATGAAACTTATGGCGAGTTGGGAACCTGTATCAGCATTGGCGACCTTAATAATGACCATATTGATGACCTCATTCTGGGTATGGAATATGGCAGTAAAGGCACCTTGACTACAGAAGGCAAAGTTTTTGTATTCTGGGGCAGGAGCAGTTTCCCCACCACCATCAATCTGTTAACACAGAATCCTAATTTGCTTATTCGGGGTGCCAGAACATGGGATATGCTAGGCAGAGCTACCTCGCTGAGTGATGTAAATGGAGATAATAAATTAGACTTAATAGTAACTGCTCCCGGATGGGATCGCGCCGGCAGTTCCAGTATTGACGAAGGTGCTATATATGGATTTTATGGTAAAAACTTATTCCCGACGTTGATTGATCTGGCAACAAATAATGCGGATTTTTTGGTTGAAGGATATGATATAAGCAACAACATCGGTGATACATTGCAAGCTGGTGATTTTAATGGCGATGGAATTGGTGACTTTATCTTTTCCAGCCGGGATGGCGAGCGCCCCGGATACGATGCCGAGGGAAGAACCTTTGGTCTATTCGGGCGTGCCTCGTTTCCCTCGCGCATTTCAGTGCAGAGTGAAGAAGTAGATTTTATCATAAATGGCGGGATTTCCTACTTTCAACTGGGCGACACAATAGGCAGTGGAGATATTGATGGTGATGGTGCAGATGAAATCCTGATTGCAGCACCTTTTTACGATGCAGGCAAAGGACGCCTGCTGGTCTTTGATCTTAATCCCCCCTCTGCTATCAGAGGGCACTGGCAGGCTTACGAGTAAAAGGTGAGGATTTGATTATGAGAGAGAAAGGCGTAGAACCAGATTTTTTCCCGATGGCGGTGTGGTATAGCGGTGGAAAAGCACGAGCGCCAATGCTATCCATTAACACGCCAGGCGCCACAGAAGAGTGGCAGGAAGATTTGAAACAAATTAAAGCACTGGGATTTAACACCGTAAGAACGTGGGTAGAATGGGCTCACTGTGAACCACGGCGCGGGGAATATAATTTTGACAATTTGAGATTGCTATGCGAGTTGGCGCAGAAGGTCGGATTGAAAGTTTTTATCCAGATGTATGTGGATTCTGCGCCGGATTGGGTAGGAAGGGCATATCCAGAGGCGCAGTTTGAGGCACAAAGCGGTGAAAAAGTCCCCCCCCAAGCAGCGCCGGGAGTTTGCATTGACCATAAAGGGGTACGCGCAGCAGTTCTAAAATTCTTCACGGAAACAGCTAAAGTCGCCGTCCGTTATCCAAATTTTTACGGCTGGGATGTGTGGAGTGAACCACATATCATAAATTGGGCAATTATAAATTATGTACCAGGAGCCCAGTTTTGCTTCTGTCCATTTACCCGTAAGCGATTTCAGTTATGGTTAAAGCGAAAATATGGAACACTGAAAGAACTAAACCGCGCCTGGTATCGGACGTTTGAGAGCTGGGAAGAAGTAGAACCGCCCCGCTTTGGCACCATTTTGAGCTATACAGACTTTATTGATTGGAAGACCTTCATTTATGATAAACTGGCGGAAGACCTGGGTGAACGCTGCAAGGCAATACGTCAGATTGACAGCACCCACGTGATTACTTCACACGCAGCAGTGCCATCAATTTTTACCTCACCTTTTGAGGGAGATGGTGCAGCAGATGATTTTTTAATGGCTGAACAGGTAGATTTTTATGGAACATCAATCTACCCTAAACATTCTTTCCCCCAAACCCACTGGTCACTTTTGTTTCGCACTGTGGCAGTGGATTTTACACGCAGTGCCAATATGAAAAACGGTGGATTTTATATTGGTGAATTGCAAGGGGGCTATGGAGTACGGGGATTAATTTGTGGTGACCCCGTTACTGCTGAAGACCTTCGCACCTGGATGTGGTCAATTCTGGCTAAAGGTGCACGTGCAATTAATATCTATGCCTATTATCCAATGTCCAGCGGATATGAAGCCGGGGGTTACGGACTAATACAACTTGATGGCACAGCTACAGAACGCGCAAAAACTGCCGGACAGATTGCCAGAATTGTTACCAGCAATATGTCATTATTTCTGCAGAGTAAACCAGTTAAGGCACAGATTGCCATTCTGTATAATCCGCTGGCACAGATGATAGGAGGCGAACAGCATTCAGGACCACCTACCGGTTTTAGAGACTCGTTATTGGGGTATTATCGGGTATTTATGGAACATAATATTCCCGTGGACTTTATTCACAGGCGACAACTGGATGAGGGCGCAGACCTCACACAATACAAATTATTGTTAATTCCTTATCCAGTAATGTTTAAGGAAAAAGCTGCAGTGGGTTTAACAAGATATATTCAGAACGGAGGCTTTGCCGTGGCAGAAGCTAGGCTGGCATGGAATGATGAACGCGGCCATGCCTCCGAGATAATTCCCGGAATGGGTCTAAGTAAGGTATTTGGAGTGCGTGAAACCTGGATAAAAATGACACCCGATTATATCCCTTTAAAAGTAAAGAGTTCAGAGCACCCCGCTCTGCGAAATATGAAAAGGAATGGTTTCCTTCGAGGTACATTTTTTGCCGAGGCAGTGGAAGTAATCAATGCACTAAAGCCAGCAAGCATACTGGCGACGCTGTCAGACAGAAGCCCGGTAATAGTTGCCTCTACCTATGGCAGAGGACAGACAATTTTCATCGGGACATTGTTAGGTATGGCTCAATACCAGGCACCGACACCGGAGAATACGGCTTTTATTCTGGGGTTAGCAGAGTGGGCAGGAGTTGAACGCCGGGTTAGAAGCTCTTATGATGGTAAGAGTGACACCCCTATTGAAATTCGCCTGCAGAAGAGCAAGGCAGGTACAATTCTATTTGCCATCAATCATAGCGAGCAAAAGCAAAAAGTGCAGATAAAATTAAAAGTGGATAATTCAGGACGTTACATTATTCGTAATCTCATTACTAACGCAAAAATCACAAAAAATATTTCAACGCCAATTATCCAGCTGATTGAAACCATTCCGGCAAAGAATGCCCTCGTTCTTCACATAGAACATTGAGAAGAGTTTAAAAATCTTGTACTTCCTCTCTTCCCAACTTTTCCTCTTAATAGTTGCCCTTTAAACCATTAACTCTTCAACACAAAATTCATAAAAAGTAGCTTATTTTCTTGCCTTAATAGCCCAAAACCAGCACCTGGAAGATAGAGATGGTAATATCAAAAAAAGAAAGTTGTCCAGAACAGTGAAAAATTTAAGAGAGAGTTTGAAGAGAAATGTTTGAGGCAGAACAAATTGCCAGAAGAATGCCAAAAAACTCAGCAGATAAAACGGTTTAATGGTGAGATCAGGAAAAACTCTCCGAATAGTTGAGATGGAGTTTTCAGAAAAATAGCGAGTAATGTATTGCCATTCCTTTGGCGCAAAATAGCGACGATAAAAGCTTACCAGAGGATTTTTAGTAGTGGGTTCAACCAGAAGAGCTAACCCCGCAGATTTTAAAATGCGATGGATTTCAGCAATTGCCACAGTTAGCTCAGTATGAATTAAGACGGATTTCGTCAGTGCAGCATTAAAATACTCACTGCGAAGAGGAAGTGCTTCTGCCGAGGCACAAATCAGAAGTACGTTTTCCGTCAAGCCCAACTGTATAAGGATTTTCCTCAGCAACTGCAGACGAGGTAAAGAGACATCAGCCACAACCACCTTTGCACCTCGTCGTGCCAGAATTATACAGTTAACACTCAATCCCCCCCCTATATCAATTAAACATTTATCAGTCCCAGAGCCCAGCTGTTCATAAACCCACTGCTGGTCAGGAGTAATCCAGAAAGCAATTTCTCTCTCAATGTCCAGTTTATTTAAATCGCATAAATTCCCCAGATTCTGAATATCCAGATTTTTCTCCCAGTAGTCTTGCGCGCCAAGTGTGGGTTTCATAAAAGATTGACCCTCAAAATAAGCCTGAATTAGTATACATTATCTCTGAGTAATTAAAAGGTAATTTTCAGGCACAATGCAAGTGGTAGATAAAGATAAAATCGTAAAAGCAATACGGCAGGCTGGGATAGTGGGAGCTGGTGGTGCAGGATTTCCGACCTATGTTAAGTTAAGTGCCAGTGTGGAGTTTCTGCTCATTAACGGAGCAGAATGCGAACCACTACTGGCAGTAGACCAGTTACTGATGGAAAAATATGCACCAGAACTGGTGAAAACTGCTGAAACTTTGCGCCTAATAACTGGAGCCAGAACTGCCATTTTCTGTCTGAAGCAAAAATACGAGACAGCACGGCAGGTCCTTGAGGAATCCGCACGACGTCATAAAAATCTCAAGTTGCAGCTACTTGAAGATATCTATCCTGCTGGAGATGAGCAGGTATTGGTCTACGAGACCCTGGGCCGAATTGTTCCCGAAGGCGGAATTCCTTTACAGGTCGGAGCGGTGGTTATAAATGTAGAGACATTGTTTAATGTGTATCAGACTCTGGAAAAAAACGAGCCAGTAACCCACACTTACGTAACGATAAATGGTGATGTAGCTGAGCCCAGAACATTGAGAGTTCCGATAGGATTAAGTTTTCGGGAATTAATAAAATTTTGCGGCAATAATCTCAGTGTGAAAACCCATCTATTGATTGAGGGGGGACCGCTGATGGGGAAGGTGATAAAAGATTGGGACCTACCGGTTGTTAAAACGACCAAGGGGCTGATAGTTGCCAGCAAGGACAGTTATTTAGCACAGCGGTATACGAATTTAACGCGAGAGATTGGTAGAAACGTAGTCTCCATCTGTTGCGATTGCCAGCAGTGTACAGAATTATGTCCGCGCTATTTGCTCGGGCATAGTATAGAGCCGCACCGCCTGATGGTTGCAG
>CAYRXI010000050.1:8678-20822 GCA_964428255.1 uncultured Candidatus Sumerlaeota bacterium | reverse complement strand
TTCTATCAGTCGGCAATGCTGGGAAATTACGCAGCAGCTATAACCGTAAGCAAACTGGGAGTGGCCACTGTCAGTCCTGAGGAACTTCTTTCATTCATCAGAGGAGAATCATATCTGGCAAAACGCAAGTCTTTGCCCGAACTCCTGCAAATCACGCGCTCCTTAAAAAGCCAGGGCAAGAAAATAGTCTTTACCAATGGCTGTTTTGACCTGCTACACATCGGACACATAAAGTTTTTAGAACAAGCCCGCAAACTCGGCGATTGCCTGATTGTGGCTATTAATAGCGATGCTTCAGTGCGGCGTATTAAGGGGCATCCCCGCCCGATTATTTCGGAAAATGACCGTGCCGACATCCTTTCGGCATTGCACTTCGTAGATTACGTGATTATTTTTGAGGAAGATGAGCCGAAAAATTTAATCCGGGCAATACAGCCGGATGTGCTGGTTAAAGGGAAAAATCTCCGCCCGGAAGAGATTGTTGGGCGGGACATAGTGCTGGCTTATGGTGGCAAAGTCCAGCGTCTTCCTTTCTTTAATCAAATCTCTACAGAACAATTGATCCAATCTATTCGTAAGGAGCGATGAGTATGCTAAAATTATTAATCCTGGAAACAAGACCCAACTTTTTAGTTTTACCGGTAGTGTTAGTAATTTTAGCGAGCGCCATTTCTTATTATTATGGCGTAGTTAATATAGGTGCTTCAGCGCTGGCTTTGGTGGGCTTGCTACTGCTTCACATAAGCGTGAATACCCTCAATGAATATTTTGATTTTATTTGGGGCGTAGACCAGCACACGCAACGCACACCATTCAGCGGTGGCAGTGGGTTATTGCCCGCTGGCAAGATTTCACCATCTGTTGCTTTGTGGCTCGGGATAATTTCTTTTGTGCTTGCAGTTCCTGTGGGTGCATATTTTGTGTTTACCCGGGGCTGGTTTTTACTGCCACTCTTTATAGCAGGCGCCGTAATAGTCCTGGGCTATACTCCGCTGTTAACCAAAATTGGCCATGGCACCGCAGAGATTTCAGCTGGATTGGGACTCGGGACTTTGCCTGTCTGGGGAATTTGTTTGATTCTCAACCCGCAATTTTCATTGCCGATTTTATACGCCTCGGTCCCGTCAGGCTTTTTAGTTGCCAATTTATTGTTTCTCAATGAATTCCCGGATGTTGAGGCTGATAAGATTGCCGGTAGAAAAACACTCCCTATCCAGTTAGGCAAACCCAGGGCAGCCTTTATCTACCTCCTGACTACCAGCGCAGCTTATGTCTGGATAATTATTGGTGTGATGCTGAAGCTGATACCGGTGGCAAGTTTAATTTCCTTGCTTACACTTCCGCTGGCTCTCAGAGCCGTTAGAATTGCAATGACGCATAAATCCAATTCAGAACTTCTGCCCGCCCAGGCTGACAATGTAATAGTAGTATTACTCACCCAATTCCTTCTGGCTTTGGGGTATTTATTAACTTCAATTTTCAGATGAAATTAAGACATAGGTCCAGTGATCGATGAATGCAGATATTTTGTGGGTGCCAATTTTTTGAAAATTCTGATTAAAAACTCGCAAATCCCTAATAAGGCTGCACTAACACATAAATATTGAAATTGTGCAATAGTAGCCACAAGCCGCCAGTCAATCCCGATACTTGCCAGATATAACAATGGTGCTACCATCAACAGCATTATTGCGGGAATATGCCATTGTCCACGCCAGACAAAATATAGCAGTCCCGACAAATAGAAAAGCACCAGCAATTTAGAACTAAAAAGTGTCAATATAGAGTAAGTGGTAAGAAATATCCTCTTAAATCCTAATAGACTGCCCTGTAATAATTGCGAAAAGGTATGTAATTTAAAGTAATATTGAAACATAGTTATTGGTTCGCCAGTACAGGAATTACGTTTAAATTCTTCAGAAGTTGGAAACCCCGGTTGGTCTTTAAATTCCAGATTACGATAAAATCTTCCAGCAATATTAGCTGTAAAGAAGGGGTCAGGCTCCGGTGCAAATTTGTAATTATGAATTAAATGAGGTATTAAAATTACGGTTGAAACTAAAACAATTAGTAACGCTCGCCACCAGAGCCATTTGTTTCTTATAGTTAGAACAATAAGCACCAAAAGAAGCCAGCTGGGGGTAGAACTTCTAATCAAGTTTAAAATCCCCCCGATAACACCAGCAGTAAGAAATTTATAAAACTTTTGCTCGCCCTTCATTGTGAGGGTTAGAGCAAAAAATATGCTGATGAATATCAGATATAGTTCAAAACGAAGCCCGCGAATACTCATAAAAATAAATTGAGGACTTAATGCGGATAAAAGAGCCGAAAGAAGTGACAGAAAATTTATAATGATGCAAAGTTTTCTTTGAGGAATAAAAGTAATAAGGGTTTTAAAATTTTTCTCATCTTTGAATAATTGTCCAAAGACTATCTTGGCAAGCAAAAAGGTGGTAATAATAACTCCGCAGGATAATAAGACCGTAAGCAAACGAAATGATTCACGAGTGGGGGGCATAATTAAAAACCAGAGATTTATCATCCAAATGAAAAATGGTTCACGAACATAAGGAGGGTCAGACATAATAGCGGAAAATAGTGGCTGTTTTTTCAATGCTAATTGAAAGAATTGCTCGGCATCCGGGTCTAAAATCTTGCCCTTATGTTCAACATAGGCGCGCCATCGCATTCCGAAACCAATCAGGACAATTATCATTAACAGGATAATCCACTTGAGCTCGCTTTTAGGCATTACGGCAGCTCCTGACGGAAATCAGCGATGTAAACATATCCGCCTTTAGCACTGGGGCGATTGGAGTTTGGGTAGATAGCAAAACCTATGAGAGCGTATTTTGCTTGAGGGGGGGGATAATGAAAATAAATATGCCGTATCCAGTCTGTTGTTTTGTTAATCCCTTCTATTGACGACCAATCAATTTTTATAATCTGCCGTTGTTGATTAAAATAATACATTAAAGCATTGGCTGAATGATTGAGTAAATCTTCGGTCTTTAATTTTACTGACCAGTAAAATAATTTATCTTCAGAAATCTCAAATGGCGGACTTAAAACTTCAAGTCCACGGCTCTCAGGCTCAACGTATAGTTTTAATACTGGAAGTTCTTTGTTAATCAAATGCTCAAAACAAATTTCTGCTTTGCAGTCTCCCAATATTTGCCATTCAGGTGCCAAGCTAACCTCGTTACCGGTTTGGATAAAAAGTCCCGAAGGAATAACATTGGAAATCCTGAATATTGCATCTGAAATCTTCAATCGGTCATCGTTTACCTGTGCTCCGGGTTCCAGCCTTTGCAATTGAATATAATCAATAATGGCATCATTATTCGCATCTTCTTCTCCTTCGTTACCAAAATCGTTAATGAAAGATACAGTAAATCTATGCAGTCCAGCAGATAGCGCGAGTGGAAAAGACTTTATTTCCCAGGAATTATCTTTATGTTCAAAACTCAGAATCCCTTTTAGTGTATCATCCACAGAAATTTCTAAAAGCACAGGACCGGGCTTGTCATTTTTTGCCCGCAGCGAAAACTTATACTGACCTTCGCGTGGTAGTTCAATAAGATAGTCGGCAAAACTATTTCTCATCAATTTTAAATAATAGATGTCATCTTCACACAGTGTCTTTTTATTCCAGGTAGGATGCACTCTGTCAGGCTCTTCAGCCTGTAAAATCCAATTATTTTCAAGTTGAGGAATTATAGATAAATTCTTTATTACGACAATATCTTTTGAATTAACTTCATCTTTATCTATCTTAAACTTTAGCTGATTTTCACTCGCTGAAACGTGAAAGAGCTCTTCAATTAGAGTTTCTTGCTTGGCTGGTAGTAAATGCCAATTACTCTCGTTTCCATTTAAATTTATTTTTATTTTAGTTTCCTTATCTGCGGTATTTAATAAGGTAGCTTTGATTTTGCAATCGCACTCCCGGTCACTCAAAAAAGATTTTACAAAATCTGTGACTGATTCAGGAGGACTGAAAGTATAATGCAGGGTATTTCCATTATAAATAAAAGCTGCGGGATATTTCCATTTATAAAGTGAAACTGTGTTTTCTTCATATATAGAAGGGTAAGTTGCAATTAAAGAAAAATTGTTTTGAATCCAGGCGCGAAGTTCGGAGGGAACCGTGTCCGTCCACATATCAATAAACCAGATATTCCTGCTGGATATACCTGCTCGCTTAAGACAGCCACGATTGATGCAACCCCTTCCAGATTCGGCAGGTAACGGCAAAAAGTTTTTTTCCGGTAAACCAAACTTATTAATATAGTATTTACCAGGTCCAATTTGCTGGTAATACACCGCAATTAAATCCTGTTTCTCAAATTGTTTTTTAATTTCTTTCAAAGGCTGTTTTATTGCAGTTCGTTCCAGTTTATAGTATTTTGATAAATCTTTCACATTACTAATTACTAACAACCCCACAACTAAAATTACCCATACATTTTGAAAGTAAGGTTGATTTAGTTTTGATGGTTTAAATTTATAAAATAAATTTAAGAAACCTAACAGCCCGCCAGCAAAAGCAACTATTATCATTGGTGCTATAAAGAATATGTACTTGGGATAATATTTTTGCCCCGTACTTACACTAAAAATAGCTACAAAGGTCGTTACAACTAAGAGTAAATAGAAAATTGTTAATGACAATTGACGCTTAGCGAGCAGGATTATACCGATTATTACTATAATGAAAGAAAGGATTGAGGAATGTTGTAAGGGCAGTATTGGGGGAGTAAAAGACTTAATATGTTGCCAGAAAAAATCTATTGTAAATTCAACGCTTGGAGTTTTACTTCCACCTAAATGGGAAAGTTCAAATAATCCTCTGCGTAGCAGTTTATAACCAGACAAATAGATTAAGATTACAAAAATAATAGTTAGTATAACAAAAGAGATTATTTTGAACTTTTTTTTAGTTGGGGGGGAGACGGGTTTTTTAGTAGATTTTTTTTGCGGGGTTAAACCAATTTTATTTACCAATTTTGTCAAATCATTACTTAGGTTATGAATTACATTACTTCGTTCCTCTGAAAAAAGCACAAACCATAAAGGGAAGAAAATAATAGTAGTTAATAATAATACCCCTCCAGTAGGATGATTTAAGTAGCTTAAATAAGAAAAAAACAATATGATTATTGAACACCACCAGTAATATTTGAAGAACAGGAGTAATGTATAAAAGACGACGGTAGAATAACAAAACATAGCACTATAATATCTTGCTTCCTGGGAAAAATTTATGTGTTCAGTCCATATTGAAAGTGTTAATGCTGCGATTAACGCAGTTCTCTCATCAAATGCTGCTCTACTCAGTAAAAATATGGCAAGGATGCCCAGAATCCCTAAAATTGCTGATGGCAGGCGTAGTACAAATTCTCCTGTCCCGAGCTTAGTAGCCAATTTAGTAAGCAGAAAGTAACCTGAATGAGATGATTTTAATATGTTAATGCCCCCGGTGGAGATTTCATAAGTGGTAATCTCATCAAGCCACAGACTTTTTTCGCCCAGGCGGTAAAAGCGCAAAAAGCCTCCGCATAGTAGAATAAGTAAGAGAGCAATTCCCACTAACTTTTTATTTTTTTGCTCCATATCTTTAATCTTGGATAAATCTACCAGGTTTTTTTTGCAAATTATTAAGTATCCTGATGTGTGTTTAATTTTGCTAAATGATTATTTATTTCTTTTATCATAGATTCAATAGAGTAACAGGGAGGTAAACAGGTTTTTCCTATGCATAGATAAAACACGGGGAGTTTTTCGGTGTTGAAATTATTCTGGTGTATTAACGCATCATCCGTGCCTGCAACCAGAGGATTAACAATCAGCCGTGGCTCATAAAAGCTGTAAATCTCTTTTAATACATTTCTGTTACTGAGATTATCCGGGGGTAAAATTAGATGGCACACTATCAGAGGATGGGCACTATAAAGCAATGCGTTTGCTAATTCACAGGCATAAATATGATAGCTCTGGTAGTTAGCACCAAAATAAGCCAGCATTGATGAAATACGGTTGCTAAAATCTGTAGCGGTGAGTTTTTCCAGAAGACAGAGAGCATTTATAAATCGTGCATTTTCTATAAGAGGATAGCGGGGCTGGGACAATAGTCCGATTTTTTCGCCGTCTTTGCTAATGTCAGCTAAAGCTGCAGTTTGCTCGTTAAAATTCTCCAGGACTGTGGCTACTAATGTGAGTGCCCTTGACAACCAATGACGTCTGGCGAGAATACGAGTGGCGGTGATGAAGCTCAGCACTATGTCTACCTGGTCACTGAGCAAAAAGACTTCAGGCGTAGAATTTAAAAGATGTTTCACTCCCCTACCCTGAACAAAGCCGTGTTGCCATATTCTCTCCTGAGTTTTTTCTGCCTGGAGAATATAATCGTCATTGTTCAGTAACAACCCGCATCGCAGGAAAGTCGCAGATGCCAGCGCTGAAGTTCCACAATAGACCAGAGGGTCAATAAATGGCTTTTGTCGCTGACGGCGTTGTGTCAGCTCAAGTTTATAATAATCTTCGTCGGCATCCTGGCTATGATAGAAACCTCCCGATTCAGACTCAGTCAGATTTTGCGCAATGTAATTTAGAGTTTCTCTGGCAACGTTTAGAAAGAGTTTTTCTCCGCTAACCAGCCAGACATCCAGATATAGCTCTACCAGTTCGCAATTATCTGACAACATTTTTTCAAAATGTGGTTGAGACCAGTCACGAGTGACAGAATAGCGGAAAAAGCCGCCTTCAACTTTATCAAATAGTCCGTGCAGATACATTTGAAGCAGGGTATTGGTTAACATCCCAAGGGCTCGGGCTTCACCCCGAAGCAAATAGTAATTTAATAGAAAACGTAACACGTTTGTATGAGGAAATTTCATTGATGTGCCGAAGCCACCGAATTCGTAATCAAAATTCTTCACACAAAGTCTGAAAACAAAATCAGCAACTTCCAGCCAGCTGAGTTCGGATAGCGCGTTTCTTTCCTGTTCTTGAGCCTTTAGCGATTGCACTGCAGAATTCTTATCGCCCTGATTTTTCTCATTTTTTTGTTCCTGCCGATAAAAATCAATTATTCGCGGAAGCACTGTTAGCATTCTCTCAGGTGGGAGAAATGTTGTTCCGGTGATGATTTCACCTTGCGGGGTTAGAAACACGGTGCTGGGCAAGCCTCCCATATTATACCGACTATTTATCTCGGGGCGCTGGTCACTATCTACTCTGACCGGGATAAAATGCTCATTAATGAAATTAATCACCGTTTCATTGGAATAAGTGGTCTCGTCCATAACGTGACACCAATGACACCAGACCGCAGAGAGGGAAAGTAAAATGGGTTTATTAGTTCTGGCGGATTCGGAAAATGCAGATTTACCCCACTCTCGCCAGTTTATTAAATCGGCTTTATTGGAACGAGGTGAAAATCTAAATTCCGGTTTAAATGAAGGCTCTCTTGACATTTTTGATAATTTAAAAAATTAACTTATAAATTCTTAAATATTTAATCAATACAAAATAAAGGAGGTATTGCTGATGAAATCATATACTGAATATCTCTGGTTTAATACCAGACAACACCGTGAGTATATTAATATAACTTCCGCTGTTGAAGAAGCCGTGAAAAAGAGCGGAGTAAAAGAAGGAATGGCTCTGGTTTCTGCTATGCATATCACTGCTTCAGTCTATGTTAATGATGACGAACCCGGCATCCTGCAGGATATTGATGAATGGCTGGAGCAGCTGGCACCCTCCGGAAAAAATTACCGGCATCATCGGACAGGGGAAGTAAATGGGGATGCGCATCTCAAAAATTTATTGATGCACCATCAGGTAATAATACCCATTACTGCTGGCAAATTAGACCTCGGTCCCTGGCAACAGGTGTTCTATGGGGAGTTTGATGGGCAACGCCGTAAGCGCGTTATCATAAAAATAATTGGCGAATAAGTATGCATTCTTTTGTTAATAAGAAAAGCTGTTTCTCAAAAGCTGTGAATCGATGTTGACAGGCTCAAGCCAGCTTTGAAATAATAATTCTTAGTTTGCACTTGTTTATAGTTGGATACCAATAGAAGGTTATTTTATCGGTGGGGTGGCTGAGTGGTCTAAAGCGGCGGTCTTGAAAACCGTTGTTCCCTTGACGGGGGACCGTGGGTTCGAATCCTACCCCCACCGCCAAATTTAATTATAAATTATAAATGATGAATAATGAATTTTAAGAGCTGGATTAGTGGACGAAAAAAATATAATTGTTAAGAAGTCTTTCAGTTTTGCCGTGGAAAAATTAATAAGGGTTTTGAGTTCTTTTGTAAAAACAAGTCCACCTTAATTTATAATTCATCATTCATAATTTATCATTGCTAATAGCGGAGAGGTGGCCGAGATGGCTTAAGGCGGCACCCTGCTAAGGTGTTTCACCCGGTTTCGGGTGACCTGGGTTCGAATCCCAGCCTCTCCGCCATTATATTAAAAAGCGTTAAATTAGTATTCTGTTCTCTGTATATATTTTGAGAATCTTAAGTGAACAGAACTATATTCCTCAATCCGGAACTTTCAGATATAACCCTTTTAAAACGGAGTAATGGAGTTTAATAATATACTTGCCAAATTACTGATAATAATTGGAGTTTTTCTGATTGTTCTGGGAATAGTGCTTCTGGTGGCACCCAAAATTAAATTTTTAGGCACTCTGCCCGGAGATATAAAAATAAAAAAAGACAATTTTACTTTTTATTTCCCGCTGGCAACCTGTATTCTGTTAAGTCTACTGCTTACCATTATTTTAAATCTGCTGGTGCGGCGATAGGTGATCTTTATCTCACTGGATTTTAAAAAGAGAATCCAGAAAAGAAGCCTCATTGAAAAAGTTTTAGTATATATATGTTTTAGCGTTTTTGATGAAACTTCAATAAGCAAGGATTACAGAGTAAAACAGGCATCTTGCCTGTCACTTAATATACAGGCGGGATGCCTGTCTTACAATAATTTGATCCTTTAAGATTTAATGATAAATAGTTCGTTTCTAACAAATATAGATAGCAGATTACTCTTAAACAGTGATAAAGTGCATTTTGGATTATTAGATTTTTTTTATTATCTTTATGGATATTGATAAATTTAACACCTGAACTATGCGTGAAAATATTATTATAGCCATTGATGGACCTGTAGGTGTCGGGAAAAGCACAGTTGCCAGAGAACTGGCACAACGACTGGGCTTTTTTCATCTGGACACGGGTGCTATGTATCGTGCAGTCACGTTAATGGCAATGCAGAAGGGAATTAATTTAACTGATGAGGCAGCGCTGGCAAAGATTGCTGCAGAAGTAAAACTGGAGCTTAGCTACCACAATGGCAAACTCTATGTTTATTGCAACAATCAGAACGTTACTGAAGCTATTCGTTCGCCGGAGGTTAGTAGGAATACTTCTCCTATTTCCGATGTTGTAGCAGTACGTCAGATGATGGTTGAGCAACAACGCGCTTTCGCCAGAAAATACGAGCGTTTGATTGCTGAAGGGAGAGATATCGGGACTGTTGTTTTTCCGACAGCACGCTGGAAATTTTATTTAGATGCTGCATTGCCAGAGCGTGCCAGACGAAGGCTACTTCAATTACTGCAATCGTCTGCCGGCTTTAATCTTACAATGGAAGAAGTTTTACAATCAATTATTGAACGCGATCAGCGCGACCGTTCAAGGTCCTATGGTCCATTACGAGTGGCAGGGGATGCTATTATAATTGACACCACAGGTATTTCACAGAATGAGGTGGTAAATATTATCGCAGAATTAGTGAGAGGTGACATTCAATAACCTGCAAGTCCGTTTTTATTGCTTGACGGGTTTTCATCTTCCGCTTAAGGGTATATCAAATATATTGACGCTAAGCGCTTTAATCTAATATTGTAATATCAACTTATTTTAACTTGAAGGAGGAAAATAAAAAATTGTCATTCAGAGATTTAAATGATGTTTCTGATGATAAGCTGTCAGAACAAGAACGATTGCGACGAGAAATTGCTGAATATGAGGCTTTATTAGAAGATGAGCTAAAGCCAATCTCGCCATCTTTTTTTAAGGGCGGTAAAGAAGTAGCGGGAGAAAATGTTTCGCCCCCCCTTATTGAAGGAATCCCTTCAACGATGCCCTCATCGGGTAGTGCTGTATCAATGACAGAAGGGTTGGTGACTGAGCAACAGACTGTTTCCGAGGTTAAGCCGCAAATAAAACCCAAAAGCAAAGAAGATGTTTTGATGGAAATTGCTGAAAGGGACAATCAGTTAATCAAAGAAGAAGAAGTTTTTCCCGTAAAACCGGAAGATGAAGAAACCCGGCTTTTTCACCAGCTGTTGCAAAATTATTTGCCAAAGTCTCTCAGCGTAGAAATCAATGACTTAATTGAAGCAACGATAGTGGCAGTCAGCAGTAAGTATGTGCTGGTAGACCTTGGGGGAAAGGCGGAGGTCGTCATTGAGATTGATGAATTGGCTGACGAAAAAGGTGATATAAATGTGCACGTTGGCGACCGTATAAAGGTTCTCGTGATAGGATGGGATGAAGAGAGTGAACAGGTTATTGTCTCACATCAACTGGCAAAGCAGAAGGAAGCTCTGAATCTTATTCAGCGAGCCTACGCCGAACATTTACCCGTCAATGTTAAAGTTGAAGAAGTGGTCAAAACTGGAGTCATTGCTAATATTGGTGGCATTCGTGGTTTTATCCCCGCCTCGCAGCTGGATATAACTCGCGTTGAAGACCTGGGGCAGTTTGTCGGGAAAGAACTTTCAGTTATGGTGTTAGAAGTTGATAAAACAGGGAAACGTGTGATTTTTTCGCGACGCCGACTGTTAGAAGAAGAGATGGAGAAGCGCCGCAATAATTTGCTTTCAAGTCTTAATCCGGGTGATGAGATTACTGGTAAAGTAAAATCAGTGATGGATTTCGGAGTGTTTATTGAATTAGATGGGATAGATGGATTTGTCCCGCGGGAAGAAGTGAGCTGGGATAAAGGCATTCATCCCTCTGAATATTTTAAAGAAGGTAAGACGGTTAAATTAAAAGTTATTAACGTTGATAAGGAACAGGGCAAAATTACACTCAGTCGTCGCCAGTTAAAAGCTAATCCCTGGGACAAAATAGAGGAAAACTATGCCCCCGGCAAAGTTGTTCGTGGCGATGTGGTGGCAATTATGGACTTTGGTGCCTTTGTGCGGATCACTGAAGGGATTACAGGCTTAATTCATATATCCGATATCAGCTGGACCGAGAGAGTGACCAATCTGCGTGACCATCTTACAGAAGGACAAAAGGTACGGTGTGTGGTTCTCGGTGTGGATAAAGAACGCCAACGGCTTTCACTTGGTCTCAAGCAACTTACTCCTGACCCCTGGGAGGATGCCAAGACTAATTATCCTGAAGGCAGCAGAATCAAGAGCAAAGTCCGAAGTGTGACTGAAAAGGGAATCCTGGTGGAGATAGAGGAAGATGTGATGGGTTTTGTGGAGCCAAAAGATTTGAGCTGGGAGAAGCGCGCGCCTAAACCGCAAAAATTATATAAGCGTGATGATGAAATTACCGCTGTAGTTATAGGTTATGATGATAACAAACGCCGGTTGCGCCTGGGTGTGAAGCAGCTCAACGAACATCCTTTTGACCAGTATGCACGTATGCATCCCGAGGGTAGCATTGTTAGAGGTAGAGTCACCAGCTTGACCAATTATGGTGCGTTTATCTCGTTAGCGCCAGGGGTTGAAGGTCTGCTTCATATTTCACAAATCGACCTTAAGCGCGTTGATGACCCGAAAAGTGTTCTCCAGGTTGGGCAGCTTGTAGACGTGAAGATAAAGGAACTGGATTTTGAAAACAAAAAAATTTCACTCAGCAGGCGGGAATTTTTGCTGGAGCAGGAGCGACGCGAAGTAGAACAATATCTAAAGGACAAAACTCCAGGTGGGATTAAGCTGGGTGAAATTCTCAAGAATATAAAAATATCACCTCCGTCAAGTTAGTAGTGAGTTTGCTGATAATATAAATCAGAAGAAAGGGAAGGAGGTATAATTTATGCGCAAGGCAGAAATTGTTATTATTGTTATAATTGTGGCAGTCGTGGGTGCCTTATTTG
>CAYRXI010000050.1:7159-8668 GCA_964428255.1 uncultured Candidatus Sumerlaeota bacterium | reverse complement strand
AAGTACGTGGTTTGTTTTATCGTGCCCCGGATTTGTTGAAAGGTCCGCAACCGGGAAATTTGCAGAATGCCGAAACCTGCCGCAATAACTTAAAGATGATTGAATCTGCCAAAAGACGAGCTGCAGAGAATTTAGGACTGACAACAGGTGGGAGACTGAGCTGGGAGCAGATCTGTCAAGCAGTGGGCTGGAAAGAGCCCCCAAAATGCCCTGAAGGCGGAACCTATACATTAAATCCTATCGGGAATTTACCGACTTGCTCAATCTCTGACCATGGCACTTTGGACAAAAGCGACGACCACATAATTTTCAATTACTGATTTTTTTATTACCTGCCAGGTTAAAATGATTTGAGTTTTTTATTTGTCTTCGGCTAATTGATTTTGCATTTTTACATTCCAATCTTTTGAAATCAGATTTTTTTACTATATGGTTGGAGTATCTTTTTGAACAAAAAGATGCAAAAAATGAGGTTTGAATATTACGAGGTTATATTGCTCATATTTAAAGCGCCGGAGAGGTATGTACCATTTATATTTAATCATGAGCAGTACTATAAAAGTTTTAATTTTCTAATTGAATGGATAAAGGAATTGATTAATCCCCCTCTGCTAATAGAATAGTCTTCGGAAGGAATTGTTCTAAAAATGCCTAAAATCATAACAAAATCAGGTAATTACGATACAATGAATAAGTTAACCCCCAGCATTTTGGACAATGATGAAATTATGCGTTATATTGGTAAACCTAACGAGCGGAAAATATATCTGGGTATCTGGCATCGAAAGTCACGGATAATTGTTAAAGAGCACAATGAGCTTACTGGAAAAAGGGTTTAATTGTGTCGTTCTGGAAGATTGTGTGGGCTGGCAGGATAAATTGAAATACGCCAGGGCAATGGAGCAATAAAAAAAGCCGGGGCAAAACTTTTAAGCACAGAGAGGGCAATTTATGAGTTATACCTTGACCGCAGTAAACTTTCGTTAAAAGAACTATTATCTTTATATAAAAAGATCTATGAATGAAGATACGTATAAGTTTATCTATGTCTCAACCATTAAAGGTCAAATTAAAAGATTACATTAATTTTTACGGGTCAAAGCCATTTCTATTCTTTATCCGACTTCTTCCGCTTAATCTGGCGCTACACCTGGCAAAGTTCTTCGGCTGGCTGGCATTCTATTTTATCCCGATTCGCAAACGCGTCGTGCTGGAGAATCTACGTATCGCTTTTGGTAAAGAAAAGGACAAACAGGAACTCCGCCGTATTGCCCGGCAATGTTATCAGAATTTTGCAATGATGTTTGTTGAATTTATAAAGCTTCCAGTGATGAATACAGACCAGATTGCCTCTTTAATAACTGAAATTAAAGGGAAGAAATATTTTGAAGAAGTAGGCGGCAAACACGGTGGATATATTGTTGTTAGTGGTCATCTTGGTAACTGGGAGCTGGTGGCGCAATATTTTACTCAAGCTGGAGTTCCGCTCTCTGTAGTGGTTCGTCCTAT
>CAYRXI010000050.1:5717-7149 GCA_964428255.1 uncultured Candidatus Sumerlaeota bacterium | reverse complement strand
GGCGCAGAAGTTATTCCCACTCGTGGCTCATTGAAAGAATTAATCTCCGCCATAAAGCAAAAGCGGGTAGTTGCCTTTTTAATAGACCAGGATGCACGGAAAGAGGGAATATTTGTTATTTTTTTTGGCAGACCAGCGTCAACCTTCACCGGTCCTGCTGTTTTACTTTACCGCTATAAGGTTCCTATTCTGCCGATGTTTACTGTGCGAACCAACCTCAGTCAGCATCGGGTAATCTTTTCTTCCCCTATTTATCCTAAAGATTTTATTAATGAAGACTCGCTGACTGAAGAGGCAATCAAAAAAATAGTGCAGGAATATACCCGGGTACTGGAATCTTTTGTCCGCGAGTATCCGGAGCAATATTTTTGGTTTCATAGGCGCTGGAAGACAAAACCACCAAAGTAACGGCTCATCAACTCAATGTTGATTTTTAAAATATTTTCTATATAATTCAGAATTAATTTAATAAATGGATAGAAAAATGATGATTAAATTTAGAAAAGCTTTAGAAAATTTACGACCATATCCTCCGGGCAAACCCATAGAGGAAGTACAGCGTGAGTATGGGATTCCTCGTGTCATTAAACTGGCATCAAATGAGAATCTTTATGGTCCTTCCCCGAGAGTATTGTCTGCCCTGCGTCAGAAACTAAAACAGATTAATTATTATCCAGATGCTAATGTTTATGTTTTAACTCAGGCACTGGCAAAAAAACTACGAGTCAAACCAACCAATTTAATTTTTGGGAATGGCACAGATGAGTTAATACTTCTTATTGCCCTGACTTTTCTGGAGTCGTCAGATAACATTGTAATCTCTGAAAATGCGTTTATCCGTTATCAAATGGCAGCTCAGGTGATGGGTGTGCCGTGGAAATCAGTGCCAATGTTAAATTTTTCCCATAATGTGGAAGACTTGCTGGCAGCAGTTGATGCTCAAACGCGCGCCATTTTCCTTGACAATCCCAATAACCCGCTCGGCACCTGCATCGGGAGCAAAGACCTTGAATATCTATTACAAAATCTACCGCAAACAGTTCTGGTAATTGTAGACGAAGCCTATCGCGAATTTGTTAGCCGGCGTGATTACCATCATCGGTCAGTAGAATATATCTCTCAACATCCAAACCTGGTTTTACTGCGTACGTTTTCAAAAGTTTACGGTCTGGCAGGATTACGTATTGGTTATGCCATTGCCAACGAAGAAGTAATCAGTGCGATTAATCGCGTCAGGCCACCTTTTAATGTTAACTCTCTGGCGCAAGCAGCTGCTCTGGCTGTTCTGGATGATGATGCCTATATTAAGCAGGTAGCAAAAAACATAATAGCTCAACGAAAATGGTTGAGCAAAGAACTGCGTAAACTGGGCTTAAAATTTTTGCCCAGTGAAACAAATTTTATTACAATTGAGATGAATACTGATAGTACA
>CAYRXI010000050.1:0-5707 GCA_964428255.1 uncultured Candidatus Sumerlaeota bacterium | reverse complement strand
TTATTGCTGAATCCTTGATGAAAAAGGGCATAATTGTGCGTCCGCTGGCTGGCTTTGGATTAAAGAATTACATCCGTGTAACGATTGGAAAGCCTGAGCACAATCGAGCCTTTTTAAAAGCACTGAAAGGAATTCTTAATCAAACAAAAAGAGGTGATTAAGTATGATTATTGTTCTAAGACCAGAAGCAACAGAAGAGCAAATTCAACGAATAGTGGAACGAATTGAGTCCGTTGGTCTGCGTGCCCATCTTTCCCGCGGAGTTGAGCGGACAATTATTGGCGCAATTGGCGATGAAACAGTATTACGTACCTTACCTCTAGAAGCCTTTCCGGGGGTTGAATCGGTGATGCCGATTCTAAAACCCTATAAACGTGCCAGTCGGGATTTTCAACCGCATAACACTAAAATAAAAGTCCGGGATGTGGTCATTGGCGGTGATGAAATTGTTGTAGCAGCAGGTCCGTGTTCTGTGGAAAATCAGGAGATGATAATTGAAACAGCCAAAGCCGTAAAATCTGGAGTTTTTAGCGCAAGCTCGTGATATGACCGGACTACCGATTTTAACTGAAGTAATGGATACACGGCAGGTTGAACTTGTTTATCAATATACAGACATCTTTCAAATAGGCGCCCGTAATGTACAAAATTTCAACTTGCTGACAGAAGTGGGGAAAACCGATAAACCTGTACTCATCAAACGTGGTATGTCTACCACTCTAAAAGAGTTGTTGATGTCTGCTGAATACATCCTGTCGCAGGGTAACTATAATGTAATTTTATGTGAACGTGGAATTCGCACATTTGAAACCGAGACCCGCAATACACTGGACATTTCAGCCGTGGCTGTGCTAAAGCATGAGTCACACCTTCCAGTTTTCGTTGACCCCAGTCATGCCAGTGGCAAATGGCGCTGGGTATCACCTTTGAGTCGTGCTACAGTGGCTATCGGGGCTGATGGCTTGCTTATAGAAGTGCATCCAGAACCAGAAAAAGCTTTAAGTGATGGGGCACAAAGCTTGAAATTTGAGAAATTTAAGCAGTTGATGGAAGAAATTAAAGCCATTGCCACTGCAATCGGGAGAAAAATTTAAATAACACCCCCTGCTTGTTAGACTATAAACTAAAGATAAATTAGTGTAAATTATTCATTTCCCAATTGATTACTAAACGATAACCTTTACGTCCTTTTATGTTTAAAATCATTTTATCATTTCTATATTATGTGGGATAGCTTACGGTATAATTCATTTTCCAGACATCTACGTGAAAAATTTGGTTGTCGTGTTCATCGTGTTGCTGTTGATGCTGGATTTACATGTCCGGTTCGTAATGGCACAAAAGGTAAAGAGGGATGTCTTTACTGCGATGAAGCTGGAGCGCGTGCAGCATATTGTGAACCCCAGCTACCTATACCCGAGCAGGTGCGCCAGGGTATAGCCATTATGCGTCGCCGGTTCAAAGCCGAAAAATTTATCATTTATTTTCAACCCTACACTAATACTTATGCCCCGGTTGATAAATTAAAACAGATTTATGATGCTGCACTTGATGTTGATGAGAACATCATCGGACTTGCTATCGGTACGCGTCCGGATTGTGTTTCCGACGAAGTCTTGGATTTGCTTGTTCAATACAACACTAAATATTATCTATGGATTGAATACGGCTTACAGTCTGCCAGTAATGAAACTCTTAAAAGAATTAACCGGGGACATAGCGTTGAAGATTTTATCAACGTTGTGCAGAAAACACATCAGCGTGGTATACGCGTTTGCGCTCACGTAATTCTGGGTTTACCCGGGGAAAAACCGGAAGAAATGCTGGCATCTGCTGACTTGATAAATCAGCTTAAAATTGAAGGCGTAAAGATTCATTCTCTTTATATTAGCCGGGGTGCTCCACTGGCTAAACTTTATGAAGAGGGTAAAATAGGAGTTATTACGCTTGAGGAATATATTCAGATAGTATGCGATTATTTAGAACATCTCTCTCCTGAGGTTCTCATACATCGTCTGGTTGGAGAAGCGCGGATTGGTGATTTAATTGCTCCGCTCTGGTGCAGTAATAAAACTCAAGTTCTAAACCTTATCAATCAAGAACTTGCCAGCAGGAATTCATTTCAAGGCAGTAAATTTTCGCATCATTAGCAACGGAACAATTTTAGCTGTCTTTCATCACCACTCGCTGTGGGACAAGTCGCCACTCGTTATTTTTATCTTTTCGTGCCCTCACAATTGCCACAAAATTTCTGTTATTATCAAACACAATACTCTCACTGCCTTCGTGGCGGGAAGACTCATCTATCATTACACAATGATTTAGTATTATAGGTTGTCCATAAGAGAGATTTTTTAAGCTTCTCTCGTCTACAATTACACGTGGCAAAAAATCAGTGGCATCGTAGATAGAGATAAGTTTTTCTTTCCACATTTCAGGGAACTCCTGCAATTTTTTAAAATCAAGTGCAGTTGATACCTCAAATTTACCTATACGTGTGCGTCTCAAGGATGACAATATGGCACCGCAACCCAAATCTTCGCCTATCTTGTGTGCCAGTGAACGAATATATGTTCCACTGCTCACTGCAGTATAAAATTTTATCTTCGGGGGCGTGTAGTCTATCAATTCCAGCTTGTAGATATTAACCTTTCTCTCTGGTGCAGCTTTAGTTACCCCCCTGCGGGCATATTCGTATAGATGCTTTCCCTGAACACGAATTGCAGAAAATGGGGGGGGAATTTGCAGTTGCTCTCCCACTTTTTTTTTAAACACCGCCATTATCTTCTCACGGCTGATCTCAGGACATTCAACAATAATTTTGATCTCACCTTCTGCATCATATGTGTTACTTGTTCTTCCCAGAACAATTTCACCGCTATATTCTTTATCCAGTTTTGTAAAAAATTTTGTAAGAGTAGTAGCGGTTCCTAAACAGAGAATCAACAAACCTGTTGCCATCGGGTCAAGAGTGCCTGTATGTCCAATGGAACGATTAGCTGTGATTTTTCTGAGGGTTTCTACAATCCAGTGAGAAGTAAGACCAGCCGGCTTATCTATCAGAAGAATACCATTAATACTCATTGTCAAATTTGCTAAAAGTTATTGAAGCAACCCCAAAAGTTCACTGGCAGGTTTGAAACCAACAATTCGGCGTGATGGTGTTCCATCCGACTTATACAGGATAATTGTGGGGGCACGAAACGCACCTAAGTGATAAGCTTCGCTGGGTTTTGTTTTCATATCAAATTTTAAGGGAATGTATCTCTCCTGTATAATCTTGATAATCGCGGGGTCAGTAAACGTCTCATTTTCCATCTGTCTACACTCTTCAGCTAATTCCACAAAAAAGTATACTAAAATACTTTTGTTTTCCTGCATCGCTCTTTGCTGGGCAATTACCACATTATCCAGCCATTCAATTTTTGCAGGTGAACTGGATATAGGCGTCGCCACGCCTGCTGGTGTCGGGGTAGGAATTATAAATCCTGGCGTTAACATTCCTGCAACTGGTGTCAGAGCGGATGGCGCAGGTTGGGTAGTAACCGGAGTTGCTCCTGCAGTAACTGGACTGATTGGAGTACCACCTTTTGGTCTTACCAGAGTAAACTTCATTGCATCCGCATATATCCTACCATTATTTGCCGGGTCTGGCTTACCATCATTTTCAGAATCTGTCAATTCCACATAGTTAGTGTTACCCGCCTTTAAGGGATAGATACCTAATGATATCCAGATATTAGCATTGGAATTACTCTTTACGCCCCAACCATCCTGCATCAAAATCACAGACTTCTCGCCCCCATCGTAACGGATGATATATTTGGCTTTATTAAAATTAGCCGAACGCCACCAGGTCACAAATATCTCATAATCTCCATCCACTGGAATGTTTGGCTGAAATCTGGCTCTGACACCCTTGTGATACTCATCACCGAAGCGAGACTTTATGTTTGGGGTACAACCCGGTGCGGTACTTTTGGCAACACTGTCATACCACTGCCCTTCTATTTCTTTGTACCATTGGACATTTTGCCCGCCTTCACTGGTCTCTACTATAATTTCCACTACTTGAGCATTAAGATTCAGGAAACAGCCCAAAACTATATTCAACATGCATAATAATATTTTATTCATTAATTTTGCAGGCATTCCTGTAACCTCTTCTCTAATTTTTGTGTTCAATTATATATCTATTTTCGCAGAATTAACAACTGATTTACAAGTTAAAATTTACGGATGCTTATAAAAAACAAATACTCTTCTTATTAAAAACTATACTTCATTGATTTGTATGGTTGTTAAAAATAAAATTGAATATTAGTAATATTTTGTTGTGTTTTAAGAATGACGCAAAACCATAAAAAACTTATTATAATTGGTGCCCACGAGCATAATCTTAAATACATTGATGTGGAAATCCAGCGTAATTCCTTTACGGTAATTACCGGTGTTAGTGGCTCTGGCAAAAGTTCATTAGCATTTGACACTATTTATGCCGAAGGACAACGTCGGTACATAGAGAGTCTATCTGCCTATGCGCGACAATTTCTTGACCAGTTACCCAAGCCTAAAGTAGAACTCATCACTGGCTTGAGTCCAGCCATCAGCATAGAGCAACGCACCTTTAGTCATAATCCTCGTTCCACCGTGGGGACTGTGACAGAAATCTATGATTATTTACGACTTCTATTTGCGCATCTGGGTAAGCCCTTCTGTCCAAAGTGTGGTAAACCGATTGAACGGCAAAACTCCGAGCAGATTATTGAGCGTAGTTTAACCTTTCCAGACGGAACCAAACTTATGGTTATGGCACCAATTGTCAGAGGTAGAAAAGGTGAATACTCCAAACTCTTTGACCAGCTTCAGCGAGAGGGGTTTACGCGTGTGCTGGTAGATGGAAAGGTTTACGAGCTTGGTGAACCAATCAAACTAAAAAAAACTTATAAACACAATATTTCCCTGATAGTAGACCGTTTAATACTAGAGAAAGATGTTCAATCACGTTTGCGTTCAGCAATTGAACTGGCACTAAAAAAAGCAAACGGCCTGGTGGAAGTTGAAATTTTGGATTCTACGAGAACTTCATCCGCAGCCAAATCACAAACTCTGTTATTCAGTGAACGTTTTTCGTGTCTTAATTGTGGCGAAACTATTGCTGAAATTTCTCCGCGGTTGTTTTCCTTCAATAGTCCTTATGGAGCCTGTCCCCAATGCAAAGGACTGGGCACTGTGCTGGAAGTAGAAGAATCACTGGTGGTTGAGCCTTCTAAAAGTGTGCTGGAAGGAGCCTTGCGTCCCTGGGAATCCTTGATTTCTCGTAATTACACTGCTAATCAGAATCGTATGGCGGCGCTTCTACAGGCTATTTCGCAAAAACTTGGTATTGACCTTAATAAACCCTTCTCGCGTCTCTCTAAAAAACATCAACAAATTTTACTTTATGGCGCTGGCGATGATTTGTTTTCTTTTTCCTACAGACGTGGAGGTAAAATTTTTAAGGAAACTGCCCGCTATGAGGGTGTCATTCCCTACTTACAGCGCCGTTTGGCAGAAACCTCCTCCGAGTCAATTCGCGAAGAGATTCTCAATTTTTATGCTGATAAGCCCTGTCCGAGCTGCAAGGGCACAAGATTACGCCCGGAAAGTCTTGCAGTAAAATTTCAAGGGAAAAACATTGCCGAACTTGCCAGAATGTCGATTAAAC
>CAYRXI010000049.1:15537-21209 GCA_964428255.1 uncultured Candidatus Sumerlaeota bacterium | reverse complement strand
TTATGAAATAATAAGAACTCTTCCCACAGCTGAGAAAAAAAAAGTCAATAGGAAAAAATGTATAAATCCATTTTTTCTAAATACGGACTTATAAGAAATCTGGAATTAAGTTATTCACGGCTGGCACTGTTGAAGGCACTGCAGATCGTCATTCATAATGCGATACACCTCATCGCCGTCTCCACTACGGAGAAAATGTATCGGGACTTGAGGAAGAAGATACAAATAGTTGAGCTCCATTTTTTAGCTTCATTATAATCATCACAATTAATTTTGCTTTATGAAGAAATACAAAAATATTTTTGCCACATTATTCATTTTTGTGCTGGTGGTGATTAGTAATGCGGCAGAACAAGAGACGCCCATCAAGATTTCTGTTAGGGTGAGTAATGATACGGTGCGCATAGGCGACGTCTTCACTTATACTGTGGAAATTGAATGGGCAGCAGGAATTGAACTCGGAGAAACGAGCGTGGGTGAAAAACTTGGCGTATTTGAGATGCGGAAAATTAGTCCAGTAGTGGACAAGAAACTTAGTGATGAACGAAGCCTGCGAATTTATACGTATGAATTGGTAGCATTTGAGACCGGTGAGTTTGAAATCCCGCCATTCAAGGTGAAATATCGCACTGTCGATAAACAAGAAAAGGAAGCGGAGTCGCTACCGCTAAAAATAAAAGTTGTGAGCGTCCTGCCGGCAGACAAAAAAGATTTAGCCCTGCGGCCGCTAAAGCCACCTGCCGATATCCGCCCCAATTACGCGCGTTTATATTGGTTTCTTGGCGCCATATTGGGATTGATAGTTCTAACACTAGCTGGATTATTGTTATTGAAAAAATGGCGACAACGGAAGTTTGAAGAGGTGACACTGGTTGAAGACTTGCGCCCACCAGATGAAATTGCGCGTGAAAAATTAATGCGAATTAAAAATTCATCGCTTTTAAGTGAAGGGAAAATCAAAGAGTATTATTCCCAGGTGGCTGATACCATCAGAATATACCTGGGCAGACGCTATAATATTTTAGCCATAGATATGACAAGTTTTGAGTTGCTGAATACGCTTGAATCGCAAGTCCGAGTGGATAGTGAGATCCTGAATTTGTTATCAGAGTTTCTGGATGAGTGTGATCTGGTTAAATTTGCAAAGTATATTCCGCCACAGGAACAGTGGCTGCCGTTGATAGATAAGGCATTAAAAATTATAGAACTAACCACCCCAAGGGTAATGCCAGTTGCTTCATCTTTAGAAGCAAGTCAAAAGGCGCAGGTGTAGAAAACAAAGCATTGAATAAATTTTAAGCTTGCGTGAAGTGAGATTTGCCAATCCCATATTTTTTGCGTTATTACCGCTGGTTTTTATCGCGGGCTATTTTTTGTTCTATGCCGAGCATAAATTATATAGCAGTCTGAAATTTCCTAACCTGAAGCACATAAAATCACTTCGTCCCGGCTGGTGGTACAGATTACGAGTGGTGTTAAAAATTATGCGATTGCTTTCATTATTACTGCTCATTATTGCGATGGCACGCCCACAACTCGGCTGGAAGGAGACAGAGGTCTTTGCCACCGGGATTGACATTATGCTGGTGCTGGATGTCTCTTACAGTATGAAAGCTATGGATTTTAAACCTGACCGCCTGACTGCAGCTAAAAAAGTAATTGAAGAATTTATTCCGGGACGCAAAGGCGACCGTCTGGGTGTGTTTGTGTTTGCTACTACCAGCTTTCTCCTGTGTCCGCTGACTCTGGATTATACGGTGGTGCAGGAATTTGTGGAGAGTGTAGAATTTGATATTGTAGATGGCAATTCTACTGCCATCGGAATGGCACTGGCACACGCCATAAAAAAACTCAAGGACAGTCAGGCAAAGAGCAAAATTATTATCTTGTTGACTGATGGTGAAAATAATGCCGGGAAAATTGATCCCTTGACTGCAGCTGAAATGGCTGCAGCTTTAAACATTAAGGTTTATACCATCGGCGTTGGTTCTGAAGGTATGGCATTGGTGCCTGTGCAAACAGCATTCGGTCTTAAATACATGCCCCAGCCGGTGCATATTGATGAAGAGACTCTCCAGAAAATTGCCAATCTCACTGGCGGTAAATATTTCCGGGCAACTGATGCTAAAAGACTGGAAGATATTTATCACGAAATTGACAAACTGGAAAAATCAAAGATTGAATACAAAGAACATCGCTACTACGATGAAAAGATGCATTATTTTGTTGGCGCTGCACTAATACTTATTCTGCTGGAACTTTTGCTTTCCAGCACCCGCTTGATTCGCATCCCCTGAAGTTGAAGCCATATTCATTTGATAAAATTCACCACAGAGATGATGAGGAGTGAGAGTACTCCAATTCTTAAAAAATCTAATTTTACCTCTTCTATGTGATAATTTCTCAGTAAGGTCTTTGGTTCTACAGGCTACTATTATGCAGCGTTCCTATATAATAATTATGGACTTAAAAAGGTTATAATAAAACAATTCTTAAATGATAATTTATTTATATTGCAATAAAACCAACAACAGGAGTATAAATTTTATTGTTTATTTAATTTTGAACAAACAGGAGGATTTTTTTATGAGAAGAAGTAGCTGGATGTTAATAAGTATTGCTATGCTGGCTGCTGTGATTGCGCTCGCGGCTTATGCTCAATGTCCGCTGGGCAAGACTGAAGGGAGACCCAAATGTGAAGAATGGGTGAAGTGTGAAATAGGACCGATGTGTTGCCCGGAATATTGCCAAGCCCTAAAAGGTGCTAAAGTGGATGTGGATAATATTGATGGTGGTGTGATTGTTACGATAACTACCGACAATCCGACGTCAGCATCACTCATTCAGCAGTATTGGGCAAAAGTAAAAGAATCGCTGGAGTCAGGCAAATTTACCTGTCCCTATACCAAAGGTTCTGCTAAAAAATCTATGATGGAAAAGAAACCCGGTGATTGGAAAGCCAAAAAAACTGGCAAAAAAACTCCTGGTGATGCTACAGAATGTCAACAGTCACCAAAAGGTTCAACGTGCCCATTGTTGCAACAGTCTGAAAAATAATTATCGCAACATAATTATAAACGATACGACTCAGTAAAGAAAAGTGGTGGAATCTTGATTCCACCATTTTTATTTAAATGCCAACATTATTGTTTCTGCGGTGACTACCGTAATTATTTGCTAAAATTTTCCCAGAGGCAGTTAGGCCGCGTATAAGAGCGATTCTACTCAGTAAATTTAAGTTAACCCTTTCACTGTGATAACTTTTCGGTGAATGCTGTGACTGCCTAACGCACTTAAATCGTCGCAATTTTCTCTTTTGGGAGTCCTTATCTAAACAAGGATTTACTACTTCAGAGTAATTTCTTCCAGACTAACGGCGTCAATGAAGAGCCAGGATGACCTATCATCACTGGCATCAAAACTTATGATGTCAAAGGAGAAAAGCAACTGATTATCATTCGCGTAAGTAACTACGGGATCAAGCAGCTGCTCGTAAGTTTTCGTTTCAGTAGCTGAGGGTGCATTCTGGAGAAGGCTGTTGACGATGCGGTCCCAGGCGGACCAGGCACCTTTCTGATTTATACGGAGTCTGAACTGCACGGTATCATCAGCATTACTTGCGGTGCTTCCCACTTGCCATAGCACGCGATATATTTTGTTGGCAGTTATCGGCACTTCCGGGCTCACCCAGTAGGAGAAGCAATTGACTGAGCCAGCGGGACTGAGACCGATTAGCCCGGGAGCCATTCCTGAGATGGCTGGGTCAAAGGGCGGAATCGCATTCTGGAACTCCCAGCCGTCGCTCCCGGTGGTAAAATCGTAACGCTGGACTTCAGTTCCTGCGGGCAGAGTTATCTCTTCAACTAACAGCTCTTCTAACAGGTTCCAGGCATTGGCATCATCTTCCCAGGCGAAGCTGGCAATATCAAATGAGAAAATGACCCGATTATCCTCAGTGCCAGTTACCCGAGGATTGAAGTAGACATCATAGAGTTTCGGATTATCCATAGCTGGTGCCTGCGAGAGATTACTATTGACCACTCTATCCCAGCCCGTCCAGGCACCTTTCTGGTTAACGCGCAGGCGAAATTGAACCGCCTCATCCGGGGAAGAAACCGTGCTGCCTACCAGCCAGCGTGAACGATATAATTTCTGATTTTCCACTGGCACATCAGGGCTAAGCCAGAAGGAGAAACAATTCCGTGAGCCCTGTGGCGATAGCCCAAGGACGCCGGTTGCCCAGGCTGAGGCTGGCACATCAAACGGTGGTATTTGCCCACTAAATTGCCAGCCCTCTTCATTGGTTTCAAATGTGTAATGCGCAAGCGGTGTAGCTGAAGGCGTGGCAGTGGGTACTGGTGTCGGCGATTGCGTGGGTATGGGTGTAGGTGTTGGGGTTTGTGAAGTACTGAGCCAGAGAATGGCATTGTGCAGGATAATTCCCACATCGCCACACCAGCTAGCTCGATCCATCAATAACTGATTTAACGCAACCACACTTTCTTTAAAGGCAACGTAATTTTGACCACTGTTTTTCCATTTGGCTAATAAAGTGGCGCCTGCTCTAAGTCCCGGATCTTGATGTCCCCATTGTGCATTGTCATTAACCTGAGTCACACCAGCCATAATCGGATGACCAGCATCAAGAATTATCATGGAATCTGAACGTATCAGATCTTTAGTAGCTATGGTAAAGGGACTATAGCCATCAGTCATATAACGTCCACCAAACCCCCATTCGTCATAGCTATTAATGTATAGAGTCTCAATGACTTTTCCGCCTCGATCAATATAATCTGCAAGGTTGTTCCCGACGATATTTTTATTCATATTTCCCCACTTAAAACAATTGCCGATAATTACCACATTGTATGCGAGGAGGTCTGCTACCGTTGGTTCTCCTTTGGAGCCCGGATACCAGACAGTTACGGCAATATCCGGATAGAGAGCTAAAGTATTAAGTAATTTATTAATATTTCCACCGTCCACATCTGGCGTAACAATCAGAACTTTCTTGGCATCAGGTGAGGGGGTAAGTGTGGGAGTGGGCGAAGGTATGGGCGTTGGAGTAAAGGTCGGAGTGGGCATAGTTCCCGGTACTTCGTCGGCGCCAATATCATAGTTAGAACCATCGCCACGCGGTTCCGGTACCGTATCAAGTGGTCTGGGATCGCCTTCAAAATCTTCGTGCAGGTCCGCAATGTAACACCCAGCATCAACGCAGAGTGAACTGGTCTGCAAATGGTAGTCATACAGCTTATATGTCTTCCCAGTGGTAGCAATTGCCGTGGCATTGCCCCAAACAGTCAGTGTGGTCGCCGTATTACTGACAATATAGAATTGCAGGGGTTGCGTAGTGTCTGTATTAACTACACAACCACGCAGTGCATCTGGAGTCCAACTGGCATTGGTATCAGTTAGCAGTGTTTGCACGGTGTCTACCATAAAAATAGCATCTGTAGTCCAGTTGCCGCTCGACCACGTATCAGAAACAAACTGAGGCGGCAGACCAATATTATCGTGGCATTCAGCAATAGCTGCATCCATTGCTACTACATCAGTATATGGGATGGAGCCTTCATCGTAATAGCAACCATCCGCATTTCCGAAAAAGTTGTTATATGATGTTGGTGGATCACTCTGGTTCCCATCTTCATAGATATCATATTTAT
>CAYRXI010000049.1:6155-15527 GCA_964428255.1 uncultured Candidatus Sumerlaeota bacterium | reverse complement strand
AGGCAAAAAGGTTGTTCTGAATTGGAGGATGGGTTTCATATAAAACAATTGTTCCGTAGGATTCAGCATAATTAGCCACGAAGGTATTGTTAGTAATTGTATTTGTTTGATACTTGGCATTTAGCGCACTGGCATAAGATGCGATATTTCCGGCAATTATATTATTTATCAATTTTGAGGTGTTGGAATAAGTATAGATGGCACCACCCGAATTAGCAGTATTGCCAAGTAAGATATTACCTGTTACCTCCAAATGCGTGTCATACAGGTTAATCCCGCCACCACTGCCAGCACCTATACCAGTGGTGTTATTTACAATTATATTGTGGTGAATCTGCCCGGAATATGCTCCTTCGCAATAGATTCCCCCTCCATTATAGTAAGCAGAGTTATTGCAGATAACATTATTGGCAATAGTAATTGGTCCTGTTGGGTTCTGGCAGAAAATCCCTCCTCCATTATAGTTGTTCCAGGCATTAGCATTACCACCGGTGATAATGAAGCCATCAATTCCGGCATTACTCACCCTGCCAATAGTCACTGTATGAAATGCACCATTACCATCAATAATGCTAAAATATCTTTTCCAGTCACGCTTTGACCTTTCGCTTTCAGTTCCCACGAATCCACCATATAATGTCAAATTACTGCGGAGTGTTATTGATTCTACATAACGTCCTTCAGCCACCCACATTTCCGTTATCCCTGGGAAAATTAAATTCAAGGCAGCATTGATACTGGTGCAGGCATTTTCCCATGATGTCCCCGAACCATTACCCGTGGCATCTTTATCCACATATATCACCGGCTTAACGATAGTAACTTCATAATTCTCATCTGGCATATTGGTGGCAACATTAGTATAACTGCGTGAAGGGGGATTGAAAATAAAGCCCGGCCGTTGCGGCGTAGCAGTTCCAGACCAACCCGCTGGAACTGAAAATTGATAGTAACCATTTGCATTTGTCACTACCGTCCCACCTTTCTCCGCATAGACAATTTCCACACCCGGCACCGGTGTTTGTGCAGCCGTGCGGCAGTAGCCATAAATGACCAGATTTGTTGATGTTCGTGTGTCTTCAGAGGTATTCCCGTAATTACCCTGATTTATTCGCCCGCCATTATCAAGTGGTTCCTGGGAATAATCATCCGCCGGGTCACCAGCATCAATGCATAGCGAATTCTGGGGATATCCATCAGCTATGCCTTGCAGATGATAATCATAGATTTGGTATTGATTGCCGGGTGCAGCGAGGGTGGCGAAATTACCCCAGACCGTTAATGTCTGGCTGGTATTACTCACAATATAAGCTTGCTTAAGCTGAGCAATATTGGGAATAATAAACTTACCTGCAAATTGATTGTCCGTCCAGTTAACATTACTTGCATACATCACGGTTTTACGCTGAACAGGATTATAGATTCCCTGTGCAGTCCAGAAGCCTGTAGTTAGTGCTTCACCTACAAATAGCGGGTCATTCTGGGTGTTATTGGCGCATTCAGCAATTGCCGCATCCATTGCACTGACATCATAGTAGTTGGTTGTATTTTCATTGCGATAAAAGCCATCCGCGTCGGCATAAAAATTATTATAGGTAACTATTGGGTCAGCATCACCGCTCAATTCTGCAATATCTACACGAGCATTTTTAAAGAAGATATTATTCCGAATAATAGGGTCTGCATTACCAAGCACAGAAATGGCACCTCCACGGTCATTACTTGCCGTGGTGTTAGCGGTAAAAGTATTGTTGATAATTTGTGGGCTGGCAGAATCGCAGCAAATAGCACCGCCACCACGATTGTGAATTCCGGTACCAGTATAATTCCCTGCAAAGATATTATTAATGATTAACGGCACACAATTTGCTTGCAAATAGACGGCTCCGCCAAAATTTTCACTGGAATTGGAGAGCAAGATATTACCCCGAATTTCTGGACTACTTTCTTGACAGTTAATCCCGGCACCGCCTTGATAATAGCCCCCGCTGTTTCCTGAAATAATATTATTCAGAATTTTAGGATTACCACCACCAACACAAAATATCCCTGCACCTTTATATACTGCATAATTATCCAGAATTACGTTATTGGCAATAACACAGGTATTATCAACTCCCCAACACCTAATCCCGGCACCTTCACGAGTATCCCAGCTTGGACCATTACCTACACCACCAGTAATTACGAATCCGTCCAGACGCGAATTACTTACCCCGCCGAATAACACTACGTGATAAGCACCGTTGCCATCAATAATTGTCGGATGCAGTCTCCAGTTTCGCTGTTCCAGTGCGGTCTCGTTGCCAGCAAATCCTCCATACACACGGGTATTGTTCGGCACCGTAAACGAGCCAATATATCTTCCCTCAGCAAACCAGATTTCACGAATTTCTGGCACACGGTATAATGCTACCGCTTCCAGCGTCTTGCAGGCATTTGCCCAGGAGGAACCATCACCAGTTCCCGTGGCATCATCATTAACGTATAATCTTTCCGGGCAAGTAATTGCCTGGAAGTTTTGGTCTTTTACCGAAAGCGTAATATTGGTGTAGCTTATTTGTGGTGGGTTAAAAGTAAAACCAGCTCTGGCTGGCGTTACCGTTCCTGACCAGCCAACTGGCACTTTACCAAAATAAAATCCAGCATTATTGGTGGTAACAACTGGACCACCATTTGAGAAGGTAACTGTAACTCCGTAAACTGGATATTGGCCTTGAGTTTTTATGTAGCCTTCAATAAAAACATTGGGTGAAGTGCGTTCTGCTTCAGTCGTTCCTCCATACCGACCCTGATTGATGCGGTCGCCGTTATCTTCTGGCTCTTGTGAGCAATCATCAGCTGGATCACCAGCATCAATACACGGCGAGTTAGCAGGAAAGCCTTCTGCTTCATTTTGTAAGCGGACGTGGACCAACTGATAGGTATCGCCAATATGAGCAATTGCCGTAGCATTACCCCAGACAATTAGCTGGGTCTGAGTGTTATTAATAATCGTGAAGCAACTGGGCTGTGTGATGTTGGGATTAACCATTATTCCCCTCAATGAATCCGTAGTCCAGTTTGCTGCTGAATTAGTAAGTATAGTTTTCCCTGTGCTAGCATCAAACGTTGCATCAGCACTCCAGGTAGCTTTCACCATCGTATCACTAATGAACAGCGGATTTGCTGCCATATTGTCGTGGCACTCGGCAATTGCTGTATCCATCTCTCCTACCATAGCATAAGCCGTCGTGCCTTCATCAAAATAGACATTACCAACAGTATACCAGAAGTCATTGTAAGTAACTGACGGGTCACTATTAGCATCGGCTTCGTAAATCACGGTGCCGCTGGTTTTAGTAAAGATATTATTCCGAATATTCGGGTAAGCAGCGTTAGTGCAAAAGACTCCACCACCCGCTGCAGCGGAATTATCTACCAGCGTATTATTCACAATCGGAATGTTAGAATTACCATTAAAGTAAATTGCACCGCCATTGGTAGTAGCACGGTTACCGATAATCCGATTATGGTCAACGCTGGTTAACAGACCGATGCCACTTTTAAAATACATTGCACCACCCTCTTCAGCTCTATTTCCTGAGAAGTCACAGCCTGCAATGTTCCCCTGTGCTCTATAGTACCACCAGCCATACACCCAGACAGCCCCGCCCTGCGTAGCTGAGTTACTGGTAAAAATATCATTGGTCATTTTTAATGTGTAATTTTCATTAATATAGACGGCGCCGCCAGCTTCCTGTGCCCGATTGTTATTAAAAACGCTATTGGTGATTTCCATATTGCCGCCTTTATCACAACTGACGCCTCCGCCTTTAGTCGCACTATTGTCATAAAATATACTGTTGTGAAATTTTCCAGACAAGCCCTCCTCTACTGCGAAGCCGCCGCCATAGCCTCCTGCCTGATTATGAAAAATCAAACTATCCCTGAATTGTCCCGAACCATATATACCACCACCATTCTCCGTAGCAAAATTTCTGACTATTGTATTTCTTTCAACTGGATTTCTCAGTCCACCAGAAGCTAAACCACCACCGTTCACTGCAACATTATCTTCAATCCAGTTCTCTTTAAGGTAAGGGTCATTATTTGTCCAACTGGAAATGCCAGTAATGCCTCCCCCAGTCATTGCCGTATTTTTATAAATATAATTTCCCTGAATGAAATTATAAAATCTGGGGATATAGGCTTTATAATTTTTGAAATAGAAACCACCACCGCTTTTACCTGCAGTATTATGGGAAATACTATTCCTGTACACAGAATTGTCACGAGTAAACAGGTCCTGCCAGATTGCACCAGTATAATTCTCAAGATAGATTCCGCCACCGTTATTCGCGGCATTGTTGCCAGAAATATCATTGCCATCAATTGTCGGTGACGCATTAAAGCAATAGATTCCTCCCCCATCACCCAAACAATCATTATTGCTTATCTCACACCAGTATATTTCACTGCGCGGACCCATATTATAGCAATAGATGCCGCCACCATTGCCTGTAGCCGTATTATTGGTAATGATGCACTCATAAATGTAAATGGTTTTATTCCCGGTGATATTTACACAAAAAATCCCCCCCCCGTTAGCGTCATCACCCGTACCATTTGCATTCCCGCCGGTGATGGTAAATCCCCAGATTTCAGCATCATCAATGCCATCCATAATTACCGTGTGGTAATTTCCCGTGCCATCAATTATTGTTGGATTTGCCTCCGGGTCAGCATCATCGGAATCGCTTTCAGTCCCGTTAAATCCTCCCCACAGATATACCTTACTTTGCAATGTAACTGACTCAGTATAAGTTCCCTTACATACCCAGACTTCATCCCCGCCAGCTGATACCGCTGCGGCTATTCCCGCTCCAATGGTGGTGCAGGCATTCTCCCAGGATGAGCCGGAGCCATTTCCTGTAGCATCCTGTTTTACGTACACTACCGCCCCAGCCCAGTTGATAAAAATTAAACATAATACAAACAGGGAAAAGTTTTTGAAAATTTTACTTTGAATGAAGAATTTGATGGTGTGCGTACTCATTTTTTTCTCCTCTAAAATAAATTTGAGCAGATAAAAATAAAAAATAACAACCGAACAAAATTTATACCTCACAGAGGCAGGGTAACCCATCTTATGCAGGTTAGCCAGAGGAGATATTTAAAAGGAAGGCTAATTATCTTATTAAATTGGCTATAGCCATATTTAGGCAATTAAATGCTTGTGAAAAATCTATCTCCTTTAACAACTGCTTACCCACTGGAAGGGTTTTACTCTAACCCCCATTTTTAATCCATTCTAAATATTTACACCTTCATTATGGGAGGATAAAACATTATGTGCAAGCAAAAATTTTCTAAATGGGTAAAAAATTCGTTTTAGCTCTCTTCTACTATTATTTGTTTTAACTGGCGGGCATTTATGAGCATTTCTGAGTTATTAAACATTATATAATTTAGACGGTCTGATTTAATCTTGTGCTTTATTTGAAGGAGTTCTTCTGCGGTATATTTATAGCGATAACCTGTTATTCCATGCAGACGATAATAGACAATTTCCCCGGCTACAGAATCTGCTTTAAAAGGGTCTACACAGTGAATGAGCTGAAGTTCATCACATATATGCTTTATCAGAGCTGAGTCCCAGTTTCCCCGTGGCTCCCAGACGCAAATTAATCCTTTTCGCTCAATCTGCGTAAAAAACTTTCGCATATTATTGAGGTTTTGTGCCGTCGGAGTAAAGCTGGCAGGGCATTGAAAAACAATTATTTTTGCCTTTAATTTTTGTGCAAATTCTTGCGTCCGTTCCCAGGCTTCCATCACTTCTGTAGTGGGCTGGAAAAGCCCACAATATTTTTTCTGCGTCTCCGCCAGACGGGTTTTTAAGCGTTTGTAAGTAGGACTGTTTGCCGGGTGAGTTATTAATTGCCATGCTTTCATTGTCCATTCAAACTCTGGTGGTGCTTCCGTCCGCCACTTTTCTGCTGTGGCTAATCGGGGCAATTCGTAAAATGTTTGTTGAACTTCTACTACAGAAAACTCTTTAAAATACTTTGTTCTTGATTCAGGAAACCCACAACATCCTATTTTAATCCTCAACATACTTATCCACTTGATAGAGTAAAGGATTTACAATAAATATAGTCTAAAAAGGGCGTTTTTCATGCTTTAAAATAGCTATGATGTTCACCAATTTTATAAACGCGTGCCAGCGTTTCTTTTTTATTTGTGCACTCCGGCAATAATGAATAAAGAAACGCAATTTTTCGTAACGGTTTAGTGAGGGAATAGAGCGCAGGAGTTGAAACACATTTTTTGCTCGTTTCCAAAGCCCCGGAGAATTATTGAAGATACGGGCATTATCCAGGTCAATCACTGTTACTGAATCAATTGTCAATTCAGTATCAGCCGGCGGTAAATATAAATGCGCCCCGCTACAATCATCGTGATAAACTCCGTGCTGATGCAGTTTTGCCAGATATAACGCCAGGACTTTTAGTAATTGTCTGCGTTTGTTTGGATGGGAGTGTTTAATTAGAGTAGTTGCAGGCTGCTTTTCTATTACTCCAGTCAGCACTGTATAGCTGGCTTTCAGGCGCCAGCCCGTTTTCTCCTCGGCATAAATGACAGGCTGAGGAGTATCAAACCCCAGAGTCAGCAGTTGGTATCCCAGCTCCCATTCGCGGTGAGCCTTGGATTTGCGTAGCAAAGAGCTCAATACTTGACGCAGGCGCCTTATCCGCATTTGCTTTGCAAAGAGCGTGACGGATTTTTGTTTACCAGCAGGAGTGAAATCAAGCTTAATTACCCGCCGGGTATACGAAGACTTAATTAATTCAAATCCTGTTACTGGATGGTGTTTAAGGGAGTTCCAGGGTAAGTCCCGCAAATCCAAAGAAGAATAATTAGCCAGACATTTTCCTCTTAAATTGCCCTTAATATACTCTATTATCATCTCGGCTCATTTAGAATCTCATTACGCATAAAATAGATGTCTTATGTCCACCAGACCTTTGGGAGTTTTTCCTTTATGATAATACGGCGCAAAAACTCCACTGCCTTCTGCACTCCCTCATCAATGCTCATCAAGGCATCTTCGTGTTCTATGCTCAAAACGTAATCATAGCCGTTAAGACGCAGTTCAGAGACAAAACTTCGCCAGAAATCCTCGCTATGCCCATAGCCCACTGTGCGGAAAAACCATGGCCGCTCAGTTAGTTTATCATAGGGCTTAACATCTAAAACTCCGTTCAGGGCAATATTTTGCGAGTTGAGATATGTATCCTTAGCATGAATATTATACCCTTGAGGGCACGAATTGCCACCAGCGGGTCAATCCCCTGCCAGAAGAGATGCGAAGGGTCAAGATTGGCTCCAACATTTTCACCGCACTCCGCTCGCAATCTCAATAAACTTGCCGGGTTATACACTGCCATTCCGGGGTGCATTTCAAACGCCAGCTTTACTCCACAATCGCGGGCAACTTCTGCCTCTTTCTTCCAGTAAGGGACAAGCTTCTTCTCCCATTGCCACTCCCAGGACTGGAGAAACTCCCTGGGCCAGGGATTAACCACCCAGTGTGGAACCGCATCTCGCTCACTGCCACCCGGACAACCCGAAAATAAACATACCCGGTCTACGCCGATTTTCTCCGCCAGCTTAAATGTCAGACGTTGTGTCTCATGATGTTGTTTTGCCAGACGTTTATTGGGTGAGAGCGGATTTCCATGGCAACTCAATGCCGAGATTTTTATGCTCCGTTTTTCAAACTTCTCCAGCCAGCGTTGCCGTTCCTCTTGCCGGGTTAATAATTTCCTTGGCTCACAATGCGCGGAACCCGGATAGTTGCCACATCCAACCTCAACCATCCTTAAGCCCAGACTCTGAACGTAGTCAAGCACTTCGTCCAGACTTTTCTGCGATAATAACACAATAAATAATCCAATTTCCATCTTTTACCTCATTCAAGTTTATAATTTACGTTGAAAGTTTAATTCATAAGCTTCATCTAAATGAAAGCACTATTCATCAATTTACTACCACAGATACAAAATGGTAATTAAGGCAGATTCTTAAACTCATAGCAAGCAGAAATCTTTTAGTTTCACCAATTGGGGTTCGGGTAACGGAGAGCATCAATATAAAGGCAAATCTGTGAATTACTTTATTTCTTTTCGGCGAAGTTTTACAGGAAGACAAAATTTTAAAACATAGTTTATAACTCATAAAACTCTTAAGCCGAACCCCACTCTTTTAAATTGCAAGGCTAAGTCTCCTCAGGTTTTGTATAAATACAAGCTTGCTTTACATTTATGGTTCCACATATAATTAACTAATTTTTCATTTACGGAGATTGAGAAATGTCTGATGAAATTATTTTAACTGAGGAGAATTTTGATGTGGAAGTTATCCAGAGTGACATCCCGGTTTTGGTTGATTTCTGGGCTGCGTGGTGTGGACCGTGTTTGCGTGTAGCTCCGATAATTTCAGAACTGGCTTCAGAGTTAAAAGGCAAGGTTAAAGTCGGCAAGGTAAACGTTGATGATAATTTGACACTCTCGGCGCGATACGGAATTCAAAGCATACCTACACTGGTATTTTTCAAGGATGGGACAGAAGTAAAACGATTAATTGGCGCCTTGCCAAAGGAGGCTATCAAGGCAGCCATTAAAGAAACGTTTTCTTAATTTAGAAAAAATTAAAGGTTAAACTTTTTTAATATATTTCAGTCAGGTTCATAATATTGACAAAAATTTATATCTTTTTAGAAGAATATTGGTATGCATTGTCCGTATTGCGGAAATGTAAAGACTAAAGTTATAAATTCGCGTGTTTCATCTTTAGGTGATTCGGTAAGGCGCCGGCGTTTGTGCCATCGGTGTGAGAGACGATTTACAACAATGGAGACTTTAGACAAACCTTCGCTAATGGTTATTAAACGCAGTGGGGAAATTGAGCCATTTGATCGCGACAAAATAATTGACGGTGTGAAAAAAGCCTGCCGAAAACGTCCGGTGTCCCCTAACCAAATTAAAGAACTGGTCTTAGAAATAGAAAAAGAAATTTACAGTCGTATGGGAGAACAAATTAAATCTGAAGAGATTGGTGAAATGGTATTAAGGCGATTACGTATGCTGGATGAAGTGGCATATTTGCGCTTTGCTTCCGTGTATCGGAAATTTAATGACATTAAGGAATTTGATGAAGAATTAAGAAATTTATTAAAGAAAAAAGAAAGGTGAAGCCTGAAATGAAAAAAGACGTATATTTGTATGACACCACTTTACGTGATGGTGAGCAAGGACGAGGGATTAGTTTTTCTCTCAGAGATAAGATTCGTATAGCCCAGCGTCTGGATGAGTTCGGCATAGATTATAT
>CAYRXI010000049.1:2019-6145 GCA_964428255.1 uncultured Candidatus Sumerlaeota bacterium | reverse complement strand
GGTGGTTGGCCCGCCTCTAATATCAAAGCCGTAGAGTTCTTTCAGGAGATGAAGAACTATAAATTTAAAACCACTCGTCTTTCAGCTTTTGGTAGTACCAGATTGGCGCGCACTACTGTGGACACAGACGCCAACCTCCAGGCCTTAATTGCTGCGGAAACGCCCACGGTGGCTATTTTTGGTAAATCCTGGGACCTTCACGTCAAAAAGGCTCTTCAAGTATCACTGGAGAAAAATCTGGAGATGATTGCTGACTCGGTTAAATACCTGAAGCAGAAAGGCAGGGAAGTTATATATGATGCAGAACATTTTTTCGATGGTTATAAGAACAATCCCGATTACGCTTTAAAAACTATCAAAACCGCTGCTGATGCCGGCGCAGATTACCTGGTGCTTTGTGATACCAATGGTGGAACACTGCCTATGGAAGTGCAACAAATTATGCAGGAAACGATGAAAGAGCTCAGCGGGATGCAATTTGGCATTCATGCTCACAATGATGCTGGAGTGGCTGTCGCCAATTCACTCGTAGCTGTCTCACTTGGAGCCAATCATGTACAGGGCACGTTTAATGGCATTGGCGAACGCTGTGGCAATGCCGACCTGGTGCAAATTATCCCCGCCATTGTATTCAAAATGAAAAAGCGCTGTATTCCTACAGAGACGTTGAAATATCTCAGAGAAGTATCCTATTTTGTGGCAGAAACTGCCAATATGATTCTGGACCAGCATCATCCCTACGTTGGCAGAGCTGCATTTACACATAAAGGCGGTATACACGTTAGCGCCGTCAGTCGTGCTGCGGAAACCTACGAGCATATTCCACCTGAATGGGTAGGTAACCGGCGGGACGTTGTTGTCTCCGACCTCTCCGGTAAAAGTAATGTTCTTTACAAGGCAAAGGAATTTGGCATAGACCTTTCTAATGTTGATGATAAGATATTGCGTCACATTGTTGACAAGGTGAAGCAGCTGGAAAATGAGGGCTATGAGTTTGAAGCAGCTGATGGCTCTTTTATGTTGCTGGTGCAGAAGGAACTGAATCGGTATACTGAATTTTTTGATCTGGTAGGATTCAGGGTAATCATTGAGAAACGAGGACCCAAGGAAAAATGCCTGAGTGAAGCCACCATCAAGATCAGGGTTAAAGATACTCAGCGGTTAACTGCAGCTGAAGGTGATGGTCCGGTTAATGCTCTGGATTCAGCATTGCGCAGTGCCCTGTTAGAGTATTATCCTCAACTTAAGGATGTCCATTTAACCGACTTCAAGGTGCGAGTTGTGGACCCGAAGGAAGGAACTGCTGCCCGGGTTCGTGTTTTCATTGAAAGCACCGATGGGAAACAGCGCTGGACTACAGTTGGCGTCAGTGAAAATATCATTGAAGCCAGCTGGCAAGCCCTTGTCGATTCTATTGAGTGGGCGTTATTGATGGAGAAAAAAACCGAATAACAAAGCGGTAATTATGGCTGCCGGGGAATATGATAAAGGCTGTACGTGGAACAAAAGATCTTCTGCCAGGTGAAGTTGAATATTATCAGTTCATTGAGCATCTGGCACACCAGATTTTTTCTGTTTATGATTATGCAGAAATTCGCCCCCCCATCTTTGAGATGACCGACCTGTTTGTCCGCTCAATTGGTCAGGAAACTGATATTGTCTCCAAAGAGATGTATACCTTTCAGGATAAAAAAGGGCGCTCACTTACATTGCGACCTGAAGGCACTGCCTCAGTTGTACGGGCTCTTATTGAGCATAATCTTCTCCAGGAACGCACCATTCGGAAGTTTTATTATATTGGTCCGATGTTTCGTTATGAAAGACCGCAAGCCGGTAGACAACGGCAGTTTTACCAAATAGGAGTGGAATTTTTTGGTGTGGCTGAAGCTGTGGCTGATGCCGAAGTCATTTCTCTATTCAGTTTTTTCCTCCAGCAATTGGGCTTTACGCGCCCGGAAACAAAGATAAACTCGGTAGGCTGTCCCGGATGCCGAAAAGAATACAACCAGATTCTTCGGGCATTTTTGCAGGAACATTTAGGTGAGCTCTGTGCTGATTGTCAGCGGCGAGCAGCACTAAATCCCTTGCGTGTTTTTGACTGTAAAGAGAAAACCTGTCATAATGTCTTAAATTCTGCACCCAGAATTCGCCAGTATATTTGCGACGAATGTCAGTCGCACTTTGCGGAGCTAATCAAATTGCTTGACGCTCTGCAGGTGCAATATATTATTGATGACAATCTGGTGCGCGGCTTTGACTATTATACCCGAACAGTGTTTGAAACCACGTTGCCAGGGCTCGGAGCACAGAATGCCGTAATGGGGGGGGGAAGATATGACCATCTGGTGGCTGAGCTGGGGGGAGAGCCAACGCCCGGTATCGGTGCCAGCTTTGGTGTGGAACGCCTTGTTGTGGCGATGAAAGCCCATAATCTTATACCCCCGCCACTCCAGCAACAAAATGTAGATTTTTATATCATCGCTTTAGACAATCAGGGCATCACACAGGCTACATTGATTGCTGATTCTCTTCGGCGACAGGGAAAACGCACCCGCTTTGACTGCAATCCACGCAGTCTTAAAAGTGGTTTGAAAGCAGCTGACCGTAGCAAAGCCAGGTTCGCGCTAATTATCGGCGTAGAAGAACTTAAAAAAGGTGAATTTCTGTGCAGGAATCTAATTACCGGCGAACAATATTATGTCCAAACGCCTAATTTACTGGAGTGGCTTAAGACAATAAATAAGACAGACTGAGAAAAATTTGTTCTTCTTTTTTTAGCATTATTTAACAATTAACCCACTATCGCTAAAAAATTTAATTACAATTATTTATCTATTACTTGATTCCTTAAACAGCGTAATAAGACTTAATTATGGTGAATCCAGAAGAATTATAATGTTTTCGCTGTTTTGCTTTATGTTTAACTCTCTTACTTCCGGCAAATAATCTGGATGTTCTATATTGAGTAGATAATTTCCGGGGGGCAGTGAGAATTGCGCCAAGCCCTGGGCGTCGGTTAGTAGACACGTAATCGGCACATTATTTGCCGAAATAGTAACCTGCGCCATAAAAACAGCTTCCTCCTTTTTTTTCGCGATCACTTTAATTGTTACCTTTTGTAGCGCAGTGAGAACAACTTCTTGTTAAATCTTTTCTCCATAATTATTGAACAAGACCCGTAATAAGTACGCCAGCTTCTTTTGCCGAGTTTAATAACATAACTTGTTTCCCCTTATTTAATCCCTTTATTTTTATGGTAGAATCTGCGGGATGGAATACATAAGAAATAGATTTTTATGATAATGATAGTGTCTGAGCGCAGGCATATAATGAGATACGAAAATCTTATCTTCAAGTGGTGTGCCATCCGGATTGGTCAAATAACAGGTCAATTCACAGGCACGCGGCAAAACAATTTTTACATTTTCTCGTTCTGTTTTAGAAACTTTTTTCAGTGCAGGAAGGTGTGTAAGCCATTCACTAACTTCCAAAATATACATATCTTTTTCGGGCAAAGGCACTGTTCTAAATGCCCCGTCTTCTTTTCTCTCAGAGGCGAAGCCCCAAAAATTATCCTGTGAGTCATATATATCAATACTTGCTTTTTTTATTCCTTTTCCGAGATCATCCACTACGGTGTCTTCAATGAAAATACTTGTGCCAATGGTAATTACTAACGTTTCGTTTAGATTGTTTATGGCTTTTTCTTCATAGTAATTTGGATAGCCCTCGGCAGCGACGCGTAAAGTATATGTGCCTGGTGCAAAGTTGTCTATAAACGCTTCGCCCTCGTGATTGGTGACGGTGTGGTAGGTGTTTCCGCCTCTGTTAGATAGACAAACACCGGCAGCTGGTACATTGCGTTTCTTATTATCCACTATCATTAGACTAATGCGTCCACAGGGATATAGAATAAAGCTGACATTTTCTACTTCTTCTGCTCTTTTTATAGTAATACTTTTTCTAACCTGGGTATATCCTGCTTTCTTAACATCTAATTTATATGTTCCCGGACACAATCCACTTATTGTGAAGCGTCCGTTTTTGTCGCTCTCAACCTCTTTCTTTTCCATATAGAATAATGAATTTCCGCTCCGATAGGAGGAAATAATTTCACTTTCAAGCG
>CAYRXI010000049.1:0-2009 GCA_964428255.1 uncultured Candidatus Sumerlaeota bacterium | reverse complement strand
ATTTCTCTCAGCGTCAATTACTGTGCCTGTGATTTCGCCACCTACTTTCAGCCAGATAGTTAAATGACTTTCTATACCGGATATTAATTGGAACTCTCCCTGATAACCAATAAAGTTTGGTGGCACAGTGATAAAAAATGCCTTATAAATTGAAGGCACAAGGTTTAGAGAGAATTTGTTGTCTTGCACATAAACCTTTTTTGAAAAAACACTATTATGTTCGGTAAAACTTATCGTTGCCTCACCATTAATTGTGGAACCATCAGGTGCAATTAATTCTACTGTTAAGGTGCTGTTTTTCTCCATTATTAATTGTAATTCGGTAGCAGATAACTTCAGTTCTTTATGAATATCTTTATATCCTTCCTTTCTCACAAAAATATATAATTCCCCGTTATCTGGTAAACCGCCAAATAAACATTCTCCATTATGGTCAGTAAAATTTTCTTGTTCATAATATATTGTCGAGATTCTTGCTTCTACGATGGCGTCTTTAATGGGTACTTGCTCATTATCTAATACTTTTACTAATAAATCCTGCCCGGGACTGAGTGTAAAATCCAAATGCATATTTCCTGTCAAAGCAATGTTCTTCACTTCTTCCCGATAGCCGTTGGCTTTTACTTTGATTTGATATTCTCCAGGTACCAGTGGTTGTAAGATGTAATTCACATCTTTATCGGTTAGTGCAGTGGCAACTTGCCTCATTTGTAATCCTTTTAATAAGGTGTGACATTCAATAGTTGCCAGTGCTACAGGATTACCTTTTGTCTCAGTTACTTTTCCGCTGAGGATAACTCCGGAATCATAACGAAAAGAAATGAGCTTTCTGTCAGAATTGAATTGGGCAAGATCCAGTAACCAGCCACACTCAGGATGATACCCACTAATTACCAGATATTTAGTATATAGCGGGAGACCGAGACTAAAACAGCCTGTAGCATCAGTATAAAAAATTCCCTTCTTTTCTACTGGTGTTAATTAAATGTGAAATTAATTGAGTTTTTGAAATATTTACTGTGTTGTTATTGATTATAGTTGATGATGTCTGCGAACTGGCAGTAGCCATAATAGATGTTGGGCATAAATAACTTCTGCGTTAACCCCACCCACTGGTTTGCCTTCAGGCGATTCTACTCTTACAGTTAAATTTGTCGCTGGCACCATCTTTGCAATTAGATGTTCTGCTAGTACTTCTTTCCACTGAAAAGCCGGGAAATAATAAGTCCCAACTTTCTGGTTGCCGTGTTCCAGAATATACCCCGGCACATCAAAATAAAGTTGAACGTTTTCAGTTGCCATAATCGATAAAACAACTTTGCCATTTTCATCTATAGTGGTTCTTGTTTCTGGATAATAATTTTGCCAGACACTCCCTTCAACTATACGTTTACCGCTGGTAGCATTTAACACTTCACACTCAATTCTTAGCGGCTCAAAACATTCTACAACCACATCAGATTTGTTTGTATTTAATGCGTATTTGTAACCAATCAAATTTTCCTTTTGTGCTGTGATATGGATGTAAGATGTTCCGTGTATGACAGGCAAATTAAAACTACCATCAGCTTTTGTTACTTCTGGGAAATATAATAAATGCCTATCTGCAGTAAGATAAATATCCATACCTGCAATTGGTTCCTTGGTGCGTGATAAGACTGTCCGTCCGTGAAAATATTCCTTTTTCTTCTTCAATATTTATTATGCATTCTTTCTCAGTAGTAGCTTTATGCCTCTCCCCGGCATAATCTTCTGCCAAGGTAATAAAATAGTAAGTACCAGCGGGAATATCTTTTATGCAGAATTCACCAGAATTGTCAGTTTTTGTTATTAATTCTGAACTAATTTTATAGAATAAGTATTTTCTGTCTGAGGGTAAAATAGAACATATTGTTACTTTTGCTAATGGTTCGTTAGTTTCGTTATCAATTATCTTACCGCGAAGTTCAAATCTGGGCTTTAAGTAAATTACTCCATTAATAATCCAGTATGAGGGCTCAATAAATGCT
>CAYRXI010000048.1:18632-21247 GCA_964428255.1 uncultured Candidatus Sumerlaeota bacterium | reverse complement strand
CTTCATTAAAGATAAAATCTTTACTTATATCGTCTGTGGTTATTGTAATGTCAAATATGGGCTCAATTTTAGAAATTTCGCCTTTACTTTATGAATTATGCACAAGGCTAAAAGATAATATAATTTTTGGAGTTATCAAAGAACAAAACGTATATTCTTGCGAAATTAATCCTAAAGATGATGGAATTACAATTTCAATAAGAGACTTGATAGCTGAAACCCAGTATACCACCTATTCTTTGCCCATTGGGATTGATTGGTGTTATTATTCTCGTTGGAGAATAGGGTATGGTCATTTCTGGGGTATAATGGCAGTGATATGTAGGTCAGACCTGAGAATTTTTTCATTAGAATGAATACCTATGGTTGATCTGAATCCACATATTGTATCTTATGGAGTCATACCCGGGAAAATTAGTTATAGGTTTTGCATTATAACACCCATACTTGATGCCTTTCTAATAGCTGATTTTAAACGAAGAAGTGAATTGGTTCATTATGATTTAATTCCATATTCACCTACTTCTTGTTGTTTTTGGTTCTATATGAATCTGACCTTACAGTATGGCACTATAAAGGGAAATGGTCGGAAGAAAAAAAGATGTGGGAAGGAGAATGATGGAAGGGCGAGGTAATTGCGGTAGATTTCAATGAGCTCTTCTGGGCGTTTGCTAAGGATTTGGCATATTTCTTTGTCACAGATTCCGGTAAAGTATATATTGCACCCTCACCAGTTAGCGGAAAAACAAAGGCGCCGGAGTTGTGGTATACAACTTCTACCCTTTCTTGTAAGCGACCCGAAAAATGGGACAGAAAGGCCGAAGTATTATGGTCAAATACTGACAAACCCATAACAACATTGATAAGTGATATAGATACAGGAAGAACATTTGCCTTTGGCAAAGACTTTTATTTTGAACTGCGCGCAGAACTCCAGCCTGCTCCTCTTAAGGAAGACTTTATCCGTGAAGTAGATGTCGTTACCGCTGCGGAGAAAATAGCTAAATACGCCAGAATTGTTCACCGGAATAAAGATAAAATTGAAGTTTTGAAATAATCAGAGAAGCTAATGGTCGCCTTCAAATTTGATACTTTCTGAGATGATTGTGCTAAGCAATAATTAGCGGTTATTGTAGAGCTGGCAAAGCCTGAGAACTATCAGGAAGCTACTGACCAATTAAAATTTCATTGTGCTTTGTTGCAAAGATAAGCCTCTTTGACATACTAATTAAGATACTCGCAGTGTTAAGGTGGATAAAATGAATTCACAAAATGCTCGTTTAGTTAGATTCCCATCCCGTGCCTATTATTTAGCGCATAAGGTTTTACCTTTATATTCTCATCCCCATAGTCCTCATAGATATACCTTACCCCAATGGTTCTGGTGGGTGCTACTTAAAAGTATATTTGGGTAACACTTATCGGGAGTGGAGGTGAGGTTGAGCCTTTCCAAGAGAATTCAGAAGGTGTTGGAGTAAAAGAAGATTCTAAACCATAGCACTATCTGCCGAATGATGGGAAGAATCAGTTAGTAATTAATGCAAGCTACTCCAACGGCAGGCACTTGTAGACCAAGCCCGGCTGGATGGCATCTGCGGAAGGCACTGGGCTTGTGAGACGGTCAATTCTGACATAAAACGACTATTTGACGAAATTATTTGCAGTGTTCAGGAATCTAGCAAATCCCTTGAGGTGCTTCTTAATGGAGTGGTATACAATCTTTACCGCTTGAAGATTACTTTTTTATCAAAGAATTTGTGTTTTATCAAAATTAACAAATAATGTCTTTTGTCATCCTTGCAACAAAGCAAAAAAATTAACTTAATAATTATGTCATCTTGACATATATATATCGTTATTGATTAAATCTGAATATGTTTTAAATATTTATAAGCTGTAAGGAGGTGAACGAATTGAGGCTGAAATACATGAAACTATGTTTGATTATAGTGTTATTTGTATTGATGACATCAATTACTTCAGCAACAGGTCCACTATACAATGCTACGCTGGAAACAAAAATAACAAGAAAGTTGCTACGTGGTACACTTAATATTTCTTTTTCTTTTGTGGAAATTCCATTGGAGTTGAACAAAGAGATAAAGAAGACGGATTATTTTACGGGCTTCTGGGTTGGTCTGGCAAAAGGAACTATAATGACCTGGAAACGAGCGGCTACGGGTGCGTGGGAGGTGTTAACTTTTCCGCTTGAAATACCCAAAGATTATCGTCCGCTTATTGAACCCGAATTTCCATTAATGGATGTGGTGGACTAAAATTTAATAAAGCTAATTAATAAAACTAAAATATAAGGGAGGAAGTCAGGATATGTTTGGAATAAGAAGAAGTGAATTAATAATTGTAATAACAATGGTAGTTTTTTTACTTTGCACCAGCTCTCAATTTACCTGGGCAACTGAGTTAGAGCGAGAACATAGCGAAGTCGGGAAGATGGTTCACAAATTCAGCAGGGGAGTAATGAATGTATTAACAGGCTGGCTGGAGGTGCCGTATAATATTGCTGAGACGTGGAAGAAAACCGACCCGTTTACGGGCTTTGTAGTTGGCGGGATCAAAGGTATTTTCTGGGGCTGGGGAAGAACTTGTACCGGAGT
>CAYRXI010000048.1:16546-18622 GCA_964428255.1 uncultured Candidatus Sumerlaeota bacterium | reverse complement strand
TTTCCTGTTCCTAAGGATTACCAACCTTTAATGGAGCCGGAATACATATTACCCGAAATATGGGGTGAGCCTTTCCCACACTATGCAGAATAGCGAGAAGAGGTCCTGAGAGTAAAAAGGGAAGTATGGGACAATTAGTTGCATTGTTTATAAAATAATGTGATTGCTATTTTGAAGAAAAAGCTTACTTAATATTAAGTCATTTAAAGGGCTCCAAATCTGGAATTGATGTTAAATGGAGTTAATAAAGTATAACAATTTTTGAAAATTAACCCACATTTGTAACCGCATTAAAGCAAAAAATAAGAATTAATTTATAAATGGAAACTTCAAATAAAGAAGTGTTTTTTTCTGTAGTAATTCCAACGCTGAATTGTGAAAGATTTATTGCCCGCTGTCTATCTTCAGTGATTCTTTCGGCGCGTCAGTTTAATCGTCCTTATGAAATAATTGTGGTGGATGATGGGAGCACTGATAGGAGTTGTGAGCTGATAAGGGAAAAATTCCCTCAGGTGAGATTGCTGGAAAACCGCTATAATTGTGGATTTCCTGCCTCAATTAATCGCGGTGTGCGTGCTGCTGAAGGAGCTATAGCGGTGCTGCTTAATTCAGACATTGTAGTGAAGCCTGAGTTTTTCAGCGTCTTGCTCCAGCATTTCATAAATGATAGCGAGGGGAAAATTTTCAGTGTCAGTGCCAAGACTCTCCGCTGGGATACAGGGAAGCCTGACCATTTGTGTATGACAACTTCGTTCAAACAGGGATTTTTCCGCTTGCACTGGTCTGATCCTGAGGAACCAGTACCAGTGTGTTTTCTGTTTGGCGGTGCTTGTGCGATACGGCGCCACATTTTTATGAAATTGGGAGGCCTCTCGCTGGCATTCTCTCCTATTTATTGGGAAGATTATGACCTGGCGTATGTTGCTATAAAAGCGGGATATCAGAACATTTATGAGCCCAATGCTCTTGCTTATCATTTTGGCGAAGCTTCCACTTCCGAACTTTTTTCCCCGGAAAGAATCCAGGAGCTAAAGCTGCGGAATAGTTTAATTTTCCTCTGGATGAATATTACAGATTGGACCTTGTTGTTACAGCATTTTGTTTTGTTGCCTATCAGGCTTTCCAAAGAATTCTTAACTGGTAAAGGTTTTTTATTTAATCGTGCATTAATAAAGGCAATAGGGTTATTGCCGGAAGTAATGTATTACAGGCGATTACGACGGCCTCATTTCAAACTTACTGATGCACAGGTGCTGGCTCGGTTTGCTGCTGTGCCACATAATGATTGAATGTAAATAAATCACCCCCCCCTTATATTTTAAAACACGCAATTTTCATAATTAGAGACAGAATTTATTTTTGAGGTAGAATTAGCGGGAGTATTTTCTGGCAAGCGCGGACAAGATCATGGAAATAGTCAATTTCAATCCAGGGTAAATTGTTAGTGGGCACTGCATAAAAAGTAATCTGTTCAAGGATTAAATCAATTCCATCGGGAACCCACAGGTTCCAGTCTTCGTGTTTTATGCAATGTTCAGCTACCGAGACAAGCGCTCTGGCGCCCTCCGGGCTCAATTTAACAATTCCGACATTTTCACCTTCAGCCTCTTCAGGTGCGATGTTTTTGCTAATGCGTTTGATGATGCCGTTTTCGGTCATAACTTTCATCTCTTCCTCGCCGAGGTGCGAGGAGAAGTCAATTAACAGGGCATTCTCTGCCTTTGCATTTAATATATTGCTCAAGAGTTGCGGATGAAATACAACATCACTGTTCAGCACGAGTGTGCCGTCATTAGCGAGGAAATCTCTGGCAACCCAGAATGAATACAGGCTGTTAGTATGTTTGTATTTTTCGTTATAAAAGTAGGTGTAACTGGAACCAAGTACCTGTTTAACAAATTCAGCACAATGTCCCAGCACAATAGCAATATTTTTAATTCCCGCTGCGTGCAGAAACTCCAGCTGGTATTCAATAATAGTTTTGTCATTCAACTTAATTAATCCTTTTGGACGGTCAGTGGTTAGTGGATGTAACCTGCCGCCTTTTCCAGCCGAGAGAATTATGGCTTTATTTAG
>CAYRXI010000048.1:540-16536 GCA_964428255.1 uncultured Candidatus Sumerlaeota bacterium | reverse complement strand
ACCTCGCAAATTGATGTGTTAGTGTTATGAAAGCTATATTGCCTTTGTAAAAATCTTTGTCGTGAGTGGTGAAATAAACTTTTAAGTTGTTTTCCCGGTAAAATTAAAATCAGCAATGCATACAGCCGGGGCATAAGTTGCCCCAAGTATGCTATCACACAATTGAGCCTTGCTACTAATTGCCTTTATATTTTTAAGAGCTTCCAGGATACTCTGGGTGAAGCGCAAATCAACTATTGGTGCTTGCAATTTCCCGTGCTGGATTAAAAAGGCACCGTCACGCGTCATACCAGTGATAACAGTAGAAACCTGTTCAACTACATTAACATAGTGAAATCTGGTGACATAAATGCCATAATCTATATCACGGATAATGATGTCCAGAGTTTGTTTTTCGGGTGTCATAATGATATTTAAAGGTAGAGGTCCATAAGAATTAGGAGCAGGCAGGGCATGTCCTGTATTTTTTGCGCCTTTCTTCATTCCGGCAGTGCGAGAATCATAAACCACATTTGCTGCTGTACCATTTCTGACAAGCAGAACTTTTTGTTTTTTCACTCCCTCATAATCAAAGGGTTGATGGAGGGTGCGAGAATCATAGCCATCGTCGTAAATGTTGACCATTTTATGAGCCACAAGTTTTCCTTTTTTGGTGCTCATAAATGAGAGACCTTCAAGATAAGCTAAGGCGCCAAACCCTACGAAGCCCAAGAATCCAAGAAGATTTGCGACTGCGTATGGTTCAAGAACAACCACATAACTGCCAGGTTTTACTTCCATTTTGCTCCTGGTGAAGAGTAATTTAGGGAGTAATTCCTCAGCGATATCTTCAGGTTTTATATCACTAACGCGATTACTAACACGATAAGCATAAGCGCTGAGTTTGTCTCGTTCTGCAACTACATTCATTTCAGCTACAGTGGTGAGAAAATACGAATTTATGCCGCAAGAGTTGAGTACCGCCATTTCAATAATCCTGGTGGTAAAGGAGCCATTTGCCTCAATATTATGGCGTGACAATTTCTTAACCAAGCTGGAAATGAATGCTACTCGCTGTACAGGTGTAAATTGGGCAGTTTGTTCATCCATAGATTTGGTATCGGTAATGATGTTCTGGCTGCCGGGCAATGACTTAAATAACTTATCCTCTTGTTGGTGCCGTGCGATTTCTTCAGTTTGCTTGAGGGCAAAATCTATGCCTTCCCGGTCAAGGCGGTTGGAGGAAAAAGAGCCAATTTTTTTGCCATAGATTAATCTAAGATTTAATTGCTGGTTGGTGCGCCAGGTGTTTTGATGGATGTAGTTACGGCTGAAGCGGGTAAGTCCTTCAGCGGTTCGGATGAAGAGTAATTCGGTCTGGTCGGCAGAAGAGCGCTTGAGGATATTAGTTAATGATTCTCGCACAGCAGATGGTGTAGTTTTCATAAATATCTCCAGAATTTTACCTTAATGAAATTTGACTTGTTAAAATATAGTTTGTTAAAATTTTGTTGTATATTAACCGCCTGCTTATAATCAAGGGAAGAAATGGGGTTAAGCGTAGAGCAGCTGATTGCCTATAAGATTCCAGTGCCGATAATAAAGCGATGGCGGCAACAAGGAGTTGAAGAATTGTTGCCATTGCAGGAGCAGGCAATGACCGAGACCGGGTATTTGCGCGGTGGGAATTTAGTGGTGTTTGCCCCGACTTCCTCCGGCAAGACCTTCATCGGGGAGAGTGCAGCAGTAAAAGTTTTAAGTGAACAGCGACGAGTTGTTTATCTGGTCCCTACAAAAGCTCTGGCAGAAGAAAAGTTTCGTTATTTTTCTGATTTACTCTCACCGCTGGGGTTTAGATTGGTTATTGCCACCAGTGAACGTCAGGAAGCAGATGAAAAGGTTGCTACGGGTAAGTATGACCTGCTGATTGCAGTATATGAAAAGATGAAATCTTATCTGGTAAGACACTCACAACTTCCAGCTCAGCTGGGGTTAATAATTATAGATGAGTTGCAAATGCTGGGGGATGCTTCCCGCGGTGATGTGCTGGACATAATTTTAAGCAAGATAAAAGTCTCGCCGTATAAGCCGCAATTAATTGGATTGTCTGCGACTTTAAGTGAGGCGCATAAAATAGCTGAGTGGTTGGGAGCAGAATTATTGAATTTTCATCAGCGCCCGGTTGAATTGCGTGAAGGGGTGTATAATCAGGAAGATGGCATTTTTTATTATCGTTGTTTCAATACAGGAATGGAAGGCTCCGAGTCATTAACTCAGCCCCTCAAATTACCTGATTGTGAAGACACTACAGAAGCATATATCCACGCTTTACAATATTTGATTCAGCAACTGGCAGAAAATAAAAAGGAACAAGTGTTGGTTTTTGTGCCAACAAAACACTGGACGCGTCAATTAGCGGTCAATTTATCGCGGCAAAGTTCACTCTCCGAAGCCACGGCGCTATTAGAAGAAATTCGGCAATATGAGGAAAGCCATTCCCGGGACGTTTTGCTCTCTACTTTGCAGCATAGTATAGCCTTTCACAATGCCGATTTGAGCTGGGATTTACGTGAGCTTATTGAAGACTACTATGATCGGGGTATTATCAGAGTTCTGTTTTCTACCACGACGCTGGGACAAGGGGTTAATCTCACCGGGCGGAATGTAATAAACGTGCACGAGATGGTAGCTCCGGATGAATGGAGTGGTGAATATAGTTTTGTGCCTTTGAGCCGGCAGCGCTTCTGCAATCAAGGAGGGCGCAGTGCCAGATATGCAAGAAGCGAGGAATTCGGCAGGTCAATCTTGATTGCTATGAATCGTGCTGAGACCGAGCGATTATTAAAGTACTATGTAGGTAGCGAATTAGAACCAATAAACCCGCCCTTAAAGAATAAGCCTTTAGATAAATACGTGGTGGACCTGGTAGCAACGGGTGCGTGCAATACACGGCAGAAAATAAAAGATTTTTTTCTGGCAACCTATACCGGATATCGTCAATGGAGAGATGAGGAGTCGCAACAAAAGCTGGTGCCTGCAATAGAGTTTGCCATTAAGCGGATGCTGGAGCTGAAGTTTCTGAGAGAAAATGAGATGGAAGAGTTATTAATAAGCGGTGTGGGAGAAGTTATAGCAATTGCTGGTATTCAGCCGTTAACAGCATTGCGTCTTAAGAAATGGGTTGAACAGGTAATTCAGCAAAATACTCTGCCGGATGTTATAGAAATTCTGCTGACCGTCTCGTTTACACCAGATGCCTTTGAATTTCCCATAAGTCTGAGCTATGTAGAACGCAACTCTACTCGCTACGTTGAAGAACTAAAGCGAAGATTGCTGGAGAGAGGTGTGGCAAGCAATGCCATTAGTTTTCTAATCCACCCGGCTTCCGGACTAAGTCGGGATGATATTATTGCATTGAAAAAGACGCTGATACTTACCGATTGGCTTTCGCCAGCCAATGCCACAACGGATATAGAGAGACGATATCAGGTTCTGGCAGGAACAATTCAGCATCTGGGACTGCATTATAATTGGCTGATTCAGGCGTTAGCACAGGTGGCAGTGGCAAGTGGTGCCGGAGAATCACTAATAAGATACCTGAATACTTTAGCCGAGAGACTGATTTATGGTGTAGATGAAGCAGGACTGGCTCTGGCGAGGTTAAAAGTGAGCGGATTGTCTCGTACGTATGTATTTATCCTGGTAAGAGAGGGATTTGATACACCGGCAACAATTGCCAGCGTAAGTGATAAACAGATACTAAAACGTATTTTGCCCGAGCGATTGGCAGAAAAATTAATAATTGCAGCACAGGAGTTTCTGGGCGGAACGAAAATCTCTGTAAGTGGTTCGCCAGAGACAAAAAAGAAATCCGAAAGAACTCCACCAAAAAAGGAAAGAAAAAGCGCTGAGATAGTCCAGCCAGCCGCGGCGCAAAAACTGCTGATAATTGACCAGAAAGAACCGGGGTTTATATGGTTTGCAGGTAAGAGAATAAAATTAACTCCTCTCCCATATCGGCTTTTGTTATTACTGGCAAATAATGCAGGACGTGGAGTTACATACAGGGAAATAGATGAATTTGTTTGGCCCGAGGCAAAAGTAGAACGCCAGCAGATTAGCTGCCATAAATCAGCCCTGATCCGAGCTTTCTCAAAAAGTGTGGGCATCAAACGCGCTAAAAAATTGATTGAAACCCGCTGCGGATTTGGGATTATATTAAATATACCTTCTACTGAGATTGAGATAAAAAATTAAATAAAATGCCTGGCTTGGAATATAGCACTGGAGATAGGATTGGTGGCTATGTTGTTTTGAGTGTACTGGGTCATGGTGCAATGTCCGTAGTATATAAAGGCTTTGATGAGATACTAAATCGTGACGTGGCAATAAAAGTTCTCAATCCTCATCTCATCGACGATGCTGATGCAATCAGGCGTTTTGAGCGTGAAGCAGACGCCATCTCGCGAATCAATCACAAAAATATCGCCCAGCTATTTGCCTTCGGTCGCACACCTGATAATGTGCCATATCTGGTGATGGAGTATATTGATGGTCCCACGTTTATGGATATTATTAATAAACGACTGGAGTTTACTATTGCTGAGATAGTCAACTTTTTCATTCAAGTGGCTGAAGGATTACAAGCAGCGTATATGGAGAATATTATTCATCGTGATATAAAGCCGCAAAATTTGATGCTGGATTACAACAATGTAGTCAAAATACTGGATTTCGGGCTGGCTAAAATTCTCTGGGATGAATCGTCAAAAACTGTCGAAGGAACTATTCTTGGCACACCATATTATATGAGCCCGGAGATGGCAGCAGGCCGTCCCACTGACCATCGCGGTGATATTTTCTCACTGGGAGCTACCTTTTATCATTTGCTGGCACAACGCCCTCCTTTTGAAGCAGATACACCATTGGGCATAATGATGAAAATTGCAACAATCTCGCCAATGCCACTCTATTTATCCAATCCACGCGTCTCCCATCATCTGTGGGAAATTATAGAGCGAACCCTGGAGAAAGACCCTAATGACCGTTATCAGAATTACAGTGATTTAATTAATGATTTAAAGCAGGAGTTACTGGCTTTAAGACATAAAGAACGGGATATGGTGGAGTTGCCCACAGCTCAAGTTACAACAGATTCTGAACCAGAGTCAGTAATTACTGAATCACCCACTCTTGGTAAAGAGAAGGGGAAAGAAATAGTTGGAGAGAAAATTAGCGATGCAAAACGGGATTATAAATCGCCGAAACGCGAACCGGTTATTACAAAAGTAGAGGTCGCTCCCAAGAGGAGCTGGCGAATGACTGCATTTTTGCTGGGATTATTTTTATTATTGATGGGGCTGATTGCTTTACTTTTCAGTTTTTATCAATCTCTGATGCTTCCATCAAAAGAGACACAAACAAAACCCAATATTATCATCCGTTTAGTTAATCAAATAGTAGCAATGACGCATAAAAACAAACAGACTTCTGGTGAGGACACAGTTAGTGAATACGAGCGAGGGTTGAAGACATTTACCAGGATGAAGAGTATTTATTCAGCGATTTTACTTTACAACAGCAAGGAGCATTCTGAGCCAAAAAGTTTACGAGAACTGGTAGAAAAGAATTATCTAAATCCAGAGACTATTAAAGACGGCTGGGGCAATGAAATAATATATGTTAATTCGTTTAATCGCTTAATTGCACCTGGTAGTGATGGGAAAGCAGACACCAGTGATGATTTTGTTATGGGAAGCGATGGAAAATTCACCAATTTACCAGAGGATTTTATGCTGCAAACTTTAGAGAGAGGGGAAGGTATATCAAGACGCTGATTTTGTATTTTAAGCCAGGGAATAGGCTTGACACTTAATGCATCATAACCATAAATTTTTGTATTTACAATTTTATTATAAGAGGTAAAAAGATGAAAAGATATGTTATTTTTTTACTATTAGTGAGTTTAAGTATTTTACTAATTCCCTTTATGGGGTTTGCGGAACGGGAGGCTAATTTTAGCAGTATTTATTTTGTGTCTCTCCGGGGCGCTGACAGTAATGAAGGAACTACGATAACCAGGCCGTTAAGAAATATTCAGACTGCGATTGATAAAGCTAGAGGACGTTTTCCAGCACCATCTGCACTTAGACCGGCTTTAATTTTTGTGGACAAAACTTCAGGGACGAGTTATTATTTAGAGAACTTGTTCGTTGACCCCCATATATATTTAATAGGTGGAGTAGATTTGGGGGATAGTTCTTATTATGATGAAGAAGGCAAGCCGTTATGGTGGGATGATATTCCGTTACCAATATTAGACCCGAATATAACTGAATGGGAGGGCGAGTCATTATTACAACCAGCTAATGAAGGAATAGCTACCATCCAGGGAAGAAGTCGTCTTATGGCAAAACCTGATGGAATGTATACTAATTACATTTTCAATTTTCACATTAGGAAAGGCTTTTTGGGCGTCAGTTGTACCCTCTACTTTCCACCAAACTCGACAGCCGATTTCTTCCCCTTTTTGAAACTATGCATTATAGAACAGTGTAATGTAGGTATCTACGTGCAAAACTGTTCACCTGCTCTGGACTTTTGTACTATAGAGAAAAATACATTACACGGTGCCTACATAATTGATAATCCCGATGAGGGCTTAGTTGCCAATCCAGTTTTTAACAATACTACTTTTGCCAATAATAATGGGTGTGGAATTGCATCTTATTCAACCACCTGGTTTGGCGAGGTTGTTACAAATTGTAATATCTCACGGAATAAACAACACGGGATTTATTGTGAAAATTCCGCTCCCGTTATAACAGCCTCCATTATAGAACGAAACAGTCAATTTGGAATTTATGTAGAAGGCTTTGGACTGACGGTGCGACAGAGCTCCTGTTCGCGGAATTCACAGGGAGGCATTTATTGCAATAATGTGTTTTTGGGTGAAATCCAGAACAATCAGATTCAACGCAATCAGGGACATGGTGTGATTCTCTTAAACAACTGTTTCGTTTCAGTTGAAAATAATAATATTAGAGAAAATGAAGGAATTGGAGTCTATTTAAGTTATACTGCCAGAGGTATAGTTAGGTCTAATGAAATCATAAACAATGCAAATTATGGAGTATTTGCCAATATTAGTGCCCAAGCAGTAGTGGATTTAAATAAAATCTCCTGGAATAAAAACGCTGCTATCAGAGCTATGGATAATGCAAAGCTGTATATCGGTGGGAATAAAATTTTCTGGAATATGGGTAATGGCGTTCTGGCAGAAGGCTCAGCTGAGGCTAATATAACTGATTCAAATTATATTGCGGGGAATAACAATGATGGAATTTTATTTAAAGATAATTCAAAGGGAGAGGTAGCACGGGGGAATTGCATTTTCAGCCATCCAATGAATGGTATAAAAATAATTAATAATGCAAAAGTTAAGCTGGAACAGAATTTAATTTATTATAATAGAGGCAATGCTGTGTTCTGTAGTAATACTTCCCGCGCTGAGTTAATAAATAATGTTCTAACCAGTAACTATGCAAATGGTTTATTTATTGAGACCAATGGTCGTCCCAAACTTATAAACAACATTTTTGCCTTTAATAAAGAATATGGTGTAATGGAGCGATATCCCAACAGTGATCCACAAGAACTTGCTTACAATTGTTTTTATCAGAACCAAAAAGGCAATTATCTGGATGAGAATTACTATGTATATAATAAGGCAACAGAGATAAATAATAGAGTAAGTAATGGAATTGGAAGTGTAGTAGAGAACAACATAGTGGCAGATCCCCAATTTGTGAAGTGGGGAGATTTTAGTGTCAGTAATCCAATGTATGTGGATAAAAATTCCGCCAGTGCAATTGAGGATGGCACTTTTGATAATCCTTATAAGACAATTATAGGGGCAATAGGGAGTACAAGCTTTCATCTGAGTGAAGAATCACCCTGTATTGGCGCCGGTAAAGAGGGAAAAGATATTGGAGCATATCCTGAGGGTGATTCGCCCTATTCTCCAAAAGGTTCAGATGTGGTCAAAATTGTGGTAAAATTCTCTAGAAGTGAATATTCTGAAGAAAATATAGTAGTGCCCAATGGTGTTCAACTGGATGGAAACAAAAATCGGATACTTGGGCTAACTGGTTATAATGTCTTTTATCCGCTGAGTGGATGTCTACTTGAAAATTTTAAAATTAGGAACGGCAATGTTGGAATTTATTGCCCACCTGATAGCAATGCTACAATTGCGAATTGTGAGATTACAGAAGCATCTTTTAGTGGTATATATTTATTTAAAAGCTACTCCACTATATTAAATAACCACATTTATGACAATGAAACCGGTATTTATTGTGACGGCGGTGCTCCCACGATTAAAGATAATTCCATTGAGAAAAATGTTAAAGATGGAATTTACTGCCAGAACCAGTGCAATGCAACTATAAAGTCTAATAAAATTCAAGAGAATAAGGAACGAGGAATAAATTTAAAAAATGCCTCTTCACCTGATATTATAGACAATACTATTAATGAAAACTTATTAGATGGTATTAATATGGAGCTAAACTGCAATCCTTACATTTTCTCTAATGAAATCTATAAGAGCTTACAAAATGGAATTGCGGTTAGATTTGACTCAGCGCCAATCATTGATGGGAATGAAGTTTATTCCAATCTCACAAATGGCATTTACGTCAATGACCATTCAAATGCAATTATTAAAAATAACAACATAAAAGATAATCTTCTCAACGGTATTTTCTGTGAGAATAACTCAGCGACCAAAATTGTTAATAACTTCATCTGGAAGAATCGTGACAACGCAATTAGATTATATAATTATGAGGAACCTACTAAAGACAAAGATTTTAATGCTGTTGTGGTAAATAATACACTCTATAATAATTATAGCAGTGGAGTTTCTATTAATTTTGCTTATCCCAAAATTCGTAACAATATATTTTATCTCAATAATGTCGGGATAAATGAAAATAATATATTCAGCGATCCGCAGGCACTTACTAACAATTGCTTTGATAGTCAACGTTTTGGTGATTATTTTGATGAAGGGATAGATCTGTTTTATGGTGAGTACGAAATTAATATGTTCGTTGACAATGGGACTTATGTGGTGGCGGATAACATAGATGGTCCATCAGCTGTGAGAAACCCTGCGGCTGGTGATTTTCATCTAAATGACATTTCTAAATGTAAAGATGCCGGCACAATGCTTGATGCACCCTATAATGATATTGATGATCAACCACGTCCACAGGGAAAAGGGATTGACATTGGTTGTGATGAAGTTAACGAAGAAGAATATAAATATTTTTCATTTAATGAAGATAATGGAGGTTGGTCGTTCAATACGGTACCTGGAGTATTTACCGAGCCTAATGGATACTGGCGGAATGGACAATTAGTCGTTAAATACTCTGATAATTTAAATACGTTTGGTTCGTGGAATTCTCCAGAAAGTGCCGTTCCTGTGCAGGCAGATAAGCTTTATCGTGCTCGCTTTGCTTTAATATCAAATGTGGCTCCGAACCTTGCTCCTACCATTCGTTTACGTGCCAACGCCCAGAACTTCCAGCAAGCTAATATGCTGGTAATTGAAAGCGTGAGCGATGGTGCAGCTTCTCCCAACATCAATGGAAAGGTTTATGATTTATATTTTGTGCCACCGCAATCAGTAGTTGTAGGACCAAAGGCGTTTGATAATATGCTTCTGGCGTTTGATGTTTATAATTTTGACCCCTTGAACAGTTCAGAGGGCTATGTGGCATTGGATAGTGTTAGTGTGGAGACCCTTGATTTATCCAGCTTGCCACCGGCAACGACAGAACGTATCTATACTTTTGACAGCAGTCAAGAAGGCTGGACTCCTGGAAGTGTTCCTCAATTCACCACGCCATTGTTTCAGTGGGCAGAGCAATCATTAATGTTAACAGCGACCAATAACTCAAATACTTTTGGCTACTGGTATAGTCCAAGTAATGATGTATTTTTCTCGGCTCCCGGCACCTTATACCGGCTGAATTTCACAGTTGCCTCAGACCAGACTAACTCGGCAGTAGTGCCCGGCACTCGCTTGCGGGTGCACACTTCAGATTTTCAGCTGTGTGCAATGACAGAAGTGACCAGTACTGCGGGTGGTGAAAATTCTCCAGTTGTCGGTAGTCCAAAGACTTACCCGATTTATTTTCTGCCTCCAGCTTCAGCAAACGAAAAGGGAGCAATATTTGTATTTGACATTCTAAATTTTGATCCCGGTGATGCAGCTCCAGCGACACTCAGCTTACAGCACCTCAGCATTGAGAAAATACATGAACCGACTTTTTGATTTTCAATTCTTTGTTTTAAATAATTCCTGCCACCATAAGTAATGAAATAATCTTCGGAGATTAATTTTTAAGCTAAAAGGGGAAAAATGCGTGACATAAAAATTCTGGGATTACCAGCAGAGAAAGGGCGATGGTTACTTGTCTTCTTTGGCATAATTATTTTTCTATGTACCGGTGCTGTTTATTCGTGGAGTGTTTTCCGTAAGCCTTTAGAAGAGATGTTCAATATCAGTGCTACTAAAAGTTCCCTTCCCTATATGTTATTTCTGGTATGTTTTGCCGGGCTGATGCCACTTACGGGTGGTTTTATTGACAGGTATGGACCTCGCATCATTACACTCATTGGTGGGATTATAATTGGATTGGGCTGGATATTAGCCGGAATGGCAAATAACATAACCGTCTTAACTCTAAGCTACGGATTATTAGCGGGGGGGGGAGTGGGAATTGTATATGGTGTTCCACTGTCAGTTTCTGCTCGCTGGTTCCCGGACAAAAAGGGGATAGCGGTAGGGTTAACTTTAACAGGCTTTGGTTTATCGGCATTTATCACGGCACCGCTGGCAGCACAATTCATAAGTTTATATGGTGTACTAAAAGCCTTCATTGTTCTTGGCATAATCTTTTTTATTTTAATTGTCAGTCTCTCATTCTTTCTGAGCTTCCCACCGCCCGATTGGAAGCCCGCAGGATTTAAGATTTCTGTTAAAAAACTCAACCCAAGTATTGAACTTAATCGTTCGGAGATGCTTAGAACCACCACGTTTTATGCCCTCTGGATTCCGTATATTATCGGAACTTTAACCGGGCTAACAACCATCGGAATTAGTGTTCCGGTGGCTACGGAAATCATAAAAATAGAGCAGAGTTCTGCAGTAAAAATTGTTTCATTGTTTGCGCTATTTAATTGTGTGGGTAGACCATTATTCGGCTGGTTAGCCGATAGATATAAACCACGAACGGCTGCTGTGATTTCGTTTGTGATAATTTTTCTGGCTTCAACAGGAATGCTACAGGCAAGGGAAAGTAGTTCACTATTATATATTTTATGTTTTTCTGGTTTCTGGCTATGTCTGGGAGGCTGGCTGGCAATTGCACCTACTGCCACCGCGTTATTTTTTGGTGTGCAACATTATGCTAAAAATTATGGAGTTATGTATACTGCTTATGGGATTGGAGCAATTCTGGGGAACTTAATTTCTGGAAGACTTAGAGATTTATTGGGCAGTTATATTTATACGTTTTATCCTACAGCAATTCTGGCGATTGTAGGAATACTAATAGTCGTTTTCTGGTTGAAGTTGCCACGCCAGCAAGTTTAAAAGTGAGGGGGGGATTTCTTATTTATTCCGTTTTATGAGTCCAGCCTCTTCAATACTTACTGATTCAAGATAAACCCACGAGGAACTAGCATCATTACTGTCAAAGCTCATAATATCAAAACTTAAGATTAGTTTATTGTCTTCATCACCGGTAATTTCGGGGCTGATGTAGGTTTTGTAACGGACGGGCACTCCAGCAGATGGTGCATTTTGGAGATTACTGTTTACAATTCTGTCCCAGGCAGACCAGGCTCCTTGCTGATTTATGCGGAGACGAAATTGAACCACATCGTCTGGATTGGTTAAACTGCTTGAGATTTCCCAAACCACCCGATAAACCGCAGTTTTTTTTAGATGGACAATCGGACTATACCAGTAAGAAAAGCAATAAGTAGAACCGGCCGGGCTAAGTCCAAGCCTGCCGGGTAAGGTTGTGCGGAAAGGCATATCAAAAGGTGGAATCTGGTCTGCAAATTGCCAGCCCTCTTCATCATTGTCAAAAGTAAAATGCAGTGGTGGTGTTAGCGGTGGAGTCGGACTGGGTGTGATTGTCGGTGAAGGTGACGGAGCTGGTGGAGGTGAAGCGGTCGGAGTAGGGGAGGGCATTGGGGTTGGAGAAGGTGCTGGTGTAGGAGTAGTGGTGGGAACTGGTGTTGGTAACACATCGGCAATGAAGTTGTCAAAATATGCACCGCGTGCAGAAGGATAAGAAGTAGTATGACTCACGTATCCCATTCCACAGGGTCCGCAAGGGAAAGTCGTATCTATGACATCAACCAGCAAGGTCCCGTTCAGGTAATATCTAATGCGATTATCTTCACATTCAATTCGCAAGATGTTCCAGCCATCAATAGTTATATATCTGGGAGTGGGCATAAAATCGGTGATGCTGGCATTCACGATTTTAGCAGCGCGTAGCCTGCCATCGTCACTATCATACAGTAAGGCGTAACAATTCCCTTTGCCCTCAAATGTCTGGTCCATACTGGCGAAGCCATCATCACGAGCAAATATTCCATAGCGTTCATATTCACCGCTTCGCATATACTCCGGGCGGTAATTAAAATATACTGCACACTGAACGTAATAATTACGATGATTTACTTTACCTGCAGAAACACATTCCTCATTGCCATTCCCATGATTTATGGCGTCGGTAATAAAAAGAGCCTTGCCGTCGCCTGCGGGTGCTGGAGGAGAGAATTCTCTAACAAAACTGCGGTTATATTTAGGTCTGCCAAACATTGATTTCCCGACGGTGGAAAATGATTCCTGTAGAGGGAAATCATTGTTGGGTAATTGGTTAAGATTAATAGCCGGATTATAAAGTTGCGGATAGACTATCATCCGCGAATCAGGTTTTACCCAGCCCCAGGTAGGATTTTCGGCGGGGAGAGGAATTCTATACCAGCCATTCTCAATCTGGTCAGCCACAAAACGTCCGCCTCCGTATACAATTCGTCCCAGTGTAGTTGAATCATTACCAGGAAGTGCCTTTATTGGGTAAGGATTTTGCAAAGTGGCAGTGTGAACGTAGGAGCCGAGGTCAGGCATTGCTTGAATAACTGTACCGGTAAAAACTTCATCGGCATCAGTTGCCCGAATCCAGCCAGACCGATTACTGGTATCATTGGGAATAAATACCCGATAGTAGCCGCGTTTCCAGTAAGAAGAAAAGTAAAGTTGATTTTGATGAGCTGTGGCTATTTGTGGACTGGTATCAAAACGGTCGCCACGAATTGGCGTACTGGGAGCGGTAATTTTTATGATGTGTCCGACCTGTTTTGTGCCTGTGGGGTTGAACATAATGGGATACTTCCAGTGACCATAATAAAATGGGCAGATGCCACTGCTGGAATTACGAATTCGACTTTCAAAGTGTAAGTGCTCTGAAGTTGAATTGCCGGTATTATCAGCGTAACCAATCAATTGCCCTGTAACGACGTTTTGTCCGACCGAGACCTGGACTTGCGGTAGTTGGTGGGCAAGAATTACATCAAGATTTTCACCTTCGGGTGAGTTCCCGCTGGTAATTTGAATTTTTACATAATTCCCAAAACCCGTGGAGTGGTCATCTTCAGGGATATTCGTCACTACGGTCACAACCTGACCATTCGCAGGGGCAAACAATGGCGTCCCTGTATCCAGCGAAAAGTCCGTGCCACAATGTCCATTATAAGCATTGGGTGATTCCCAGCTGGTGGTAAGCATTCCAGACCAATCAGCGATGCGTTGAGTATCAGCAGCCAGTAAATCCATCCAGGCTTCAACTATGTAGGCGTCCTCAAATGGCAGGATTTCATAAGGTCCCGGGGCAACCTGTGCCATAATTTTAATGCTGAATGAGGCAATAAAGATAAAAAATACCGGAATACCGCAGCACCTAAGTAGTTTTCGGAGCAAATTGGAGAAAATAATAGTCATCAGCTAATTAAAACTCCCTGTTTCAATCTTTTAAGTATCAGGTTCACTTTAAAAACAAATTTACTATCTCTTAAATAAACAACAAATTGCAAGTTAGTAAGTAAAGAGTGCAGAAAAATATGAGATGAAGGTCTATAAATTATTCCAAAATTTTTTGTATATTCTGATGGTCTAAAGATTACGTTGCAATTGCAATACGCGGGTAAGACCAATTTGTAAACGCAGATTTTAAGAAAACAACAGGATAAAAAAGAATGTCAGGAATCAGGGGATTAACGATTTATATTATTCAGTGAAAATCAAAATATTAGGAATCTCGCTTTTTATACAGTTTAATGATATTTCACTAAATTTGGGGAGTTTTTTTATGGCTGGGGAGCCAGGACTCGAACCTGGAACCTTCTGATCCAGAGTCAGACGTGTTGCCAGTTCCACCACTCCCCAGCATAGAAGAAATATTTAATATTATTATTTCATCTTGGAGGTGATGAAGTCAAGAGTGAAGGATTAAACTGCGAATCATCATTTTTTTAGAGCCCAGAAAGCGTAAGATTGAGAACAATAAACTGGGAGTAAAAATTAGAACGGTTCAATCTGAGCGATTTGCTTGGGATTAATCAATTAGTAAAGGAAGAAGTGCAATCAATTATTTTTTGCGCTGGATAAATTGTTCTTTACACTCTTTAATAGCGTGTTCTATTAACTTTTCCAGTTTTTCATCCAAATCCTTTTTGGTTTCTATCTCATGGAAGATCTGCGAGTAATGTTCATCTACAAACTTGATCAGCTCTGCCTCAAATTCTTTTACCCATTCCACAGGGAGGTCATCCAGAAATCCGTGTGTCCCAGAATAAATTACGACCACCTGATGAGATAAAGGCATAGGCGAATACTGTTCTTGTTTGAGCAATTCTGTAAGGCGTTCACCACGAATGAGTTGTTGCCGTGTAGATTTGTCAAGTTCAGTGCCAAACTGGGCGAAGGTAGCCAGTTCACGATATTGTGCCAATTCAAGGCGAAGTTTACCGGCAACTTTTTTCATAGCTCTGGTTTGAGCATTTCCGCCAACGCGTGACACTGATAATCCGACGTTAATAGCAGGACGAATCCCGGCATAAAATAAATCTGGTTCCAGATAGATTTGACCATCAGTTATAGAGATTACATTGGTTGAAATATAACCGGAGACATCACCAGCCTGAGTTTCCACAATGGGAATAGCAGTTAATGAGCCCCCCCCGAGTTTGTCATTCAATTTAGCTGCTCTCTCTAATAATCGGCTATGCAGATAGAAAATATCACCGGGGTAAGCTTCGCGCCCTGGTGGGCGACGTAACAGGAGAGAAAGTTGCCGATAAGCCGCTGCATGTTTCGATAGGTCATCATAAACTACAAGGGCATGGCGGCCACTGAACATAAATTCTTCGCCCATCGCACAGCCGGCATAAGGCGCCAGATATTGTAGCGAAGCGGGCTCGTCCGCAGTGGTAACAACAATGGTAGTATACTCCATAGCTCCGTATTGTTCCAGGGTTTGAATAATACCAGCCAGGCTGGAAACCTTCTGTCCGATGGAGACGTAGATACAGAACACGTCGGTATTTTTCTGATTGATAATTGTGTCAATCACTATAGCAGTCTTGCCAGTCTGCCGGTCACTGATGATTAATTCGCGCTGACCTCTACCTATCGGTATCATAGAGTCAATGGCTTTAATTCCTGTCATTAAGGGTTCTTTCACTGGTTGACGGGCAATGACGCCAGGGGCACGCACATCCACCGGGCGATAATTTTTTGCGGCAATTGTGCCTTTGTTATCGAGTGGCTGTCCGAGAGGGTTAACAATTCTTCCCAGCAATGCCTCACCTACGGGCACAGAAATAATCCGTCCCGTTCGTTTAACAATATCGCCTTCTTTA
>CAYRXI010000048.1:0-530 GCA_964428255.1 uncultured Candidatus Sumerlaeota bacterium | reverse complement strand
GCAGTATCCTCGCCGAGGATAGCTGCTCCCACAATGTTTTCCTCCAGATTTAATACTATACCGTAAGTATTATTGGGGAATTCCAGCATTTCTCCTGCCAGAGCATTTTTGAGGCCATAAATAGTGGCAATGGAGTCTCCGACCCTGACCACAGTTCCTACATCAGTCATTTCAAGAGAGCTTTCGTATCGTTCCAGCTCTTTTTCAATTATATGAGTTATTTCATCAGGTCGCAGAACCATATTCTCCTCAAATTGTTTATAGTAATCTTGTTAAGTGTAAGATTATACAGGTATAAATTCCCACTATAATATCATCAGCCAGGATGCCAATTCCCCCGATGAGTTTTTGTGATTGATATGCGGGGGGGGGTTTTAACACATCCAGTAACCGAAATAGGATGAAAGCTGAAATGTAGTATTTGAATTTAACAGGCAGAAGAAATACCGAAAAAAAGAAACCAATAATTTCATCAATGACTACAAAAGAGGGGTCTGTTTTCCCAGACTCGCGAGCAACAATTCCGCTGG
>CAYRXI010000047.1:19402-21249 GCA_964428255.1 uncultured Candidatus Sumerlaeota bacterium | reverse complement strand
CATTCACAAATTAGCAAGAGAAATTTTGCCGCAGGCAGATATAAACGTGGTGAATGATTCAGTTGTCGCCCTGTATGGCGGTTGTCTTAAGCCTTACGGGATTATTGTCATTTCTGGCACCGGCTCAATTGCCTATGGACGAAATCGCCTAGGGGAAGAATTTCGTGCTGGTGGCTGGGGACACATTCTGGGAGATGAAGGAAGTGGTTATGCAATTGGGTTACAGGCGTTGCGAGCTGTGTGCCGTGCGGCTGATGGCAGAGTGCGTTCAACGCTACTCTCCGAGCTCATACTAAAGGCGCTAAGCTTAAAGTCCGCAGTTGAGTTAATTGACTGGACAAAAAAAATTGGGGGCGATAAGGCTCAAATCAGCAGTCTGTCACCTATAGTTGAGCGCGCGGCTTTGTCTGGAGATACGATTGCACTACACATTTTAAAAAGTGAAGCAGCAGAGCTGGTGCTCGCAGTCCAGGCAGTAAAACGTGAAATATATTTTAATCTCTTTAAGAATCAGGCGGAAAAGAAACTAAAGGGGATAAAGGTGATTTTGCCCAGAAAAGAGCCTGTAGCTGGGGCAATTTTATATTTGCAATTGAAATATGGATTAATACAGAGTAAGTAAAATTATATATTTACAATTGAATTTAACTGCAGATACGGAAGATAATTATATTTAACTTAGTCACGAAGGAGAAAAAAATAATGCTGGATGAAGAAAAGGTTAAAGAAGAATTAAATAAGATCAGGCCCTTTTTACAGGTAGAAGGCGGTGATGTTGAATATGTAGAAATTAATAATGACGTGGTGAAAGTGCGGTTGAAAGGTATGTGTGCGTGCTGTCCGATGTCAATGATGACCTTAAAGTATGGAATAGAGAAACGCTTGAAAGAGGCAATTCCGGAAATAAAGAGTGTTGAAGCTGTATAAAAATTAACCCTGCAATAAAAAATGCAAGAATTAGCAATTTTCTGTTGCAAGGATTTTTTTTGAAGTTTATATTTTCTTAATTGTTTATTTTTTTGTTGTTTTTCAGGTGTTAGGTTTAAGGATTTATTAAATATGAGCTTTCAATGGATTGAATTCTTACCAGGATTACACTTAAAGTTCAATCCTCCCACTTTAACCTCTCTAAATTTCAATGTTTTTTTATTGTTTTTTTATATAAACTTAAGAAAGGAGGCTTGAAGATTTATGCCCACCGGACGAGTTAAGTTTTTCAAGGACAAACTTGGTTGGGGATTCATTGAACGAGACGATGGACCTGATGTCTTTGTTTATTACAAAGACATGGTAGGAGAAGGTTATCGCTCTCTGTCTAAAGGCGATGAAGTAAAGTTTGATGTAGTACCCGGACCACGTGGTGAGAAGGCAATTAATGTTCAGAAATTAAAAAAAGAAGGTAAATAACGAAGTCCTGCTGTAGATGTAGTTTGACCAGCTTTTTTTAACAATGTATTTATCCCTTCAGATTTAGGAATTTGAAGGGATTTTTATTATGAAAGTGTGCCAGAAGTAAACTTTCATTCTTTTGCTTCTACACTCCCTCACAGACCAAAAAATTAAGTGAATTGGGCCTCGTATAGAAATTTTTCTATTCATCTTAAACCACAAACTTAACTCCACACTCCAATTAGCGAGATGTATATCAAGGAATATGACTTGACTCAGAGGGTTTTAGCAGTAGAATTAACATTTTATAATTATTTCGTTACAGAGACTAAGATAACCGAATCATAGAAAGACTGAACTCAAAGTTGCTACTTTAAGGAGGTGAATTGGGTAATGCCTACAGCGGGAGTTATTGCGCTCTTTGTAGTTGGTCTTATTGTAGGTTTCGTCGGCGGTAA
>CAYRXI010000047.1:17409-19392 GCA_964428255.1 uncultured Candidatus Sumerlaeota bacterium | reverse complement strand
GCCAGGGTATCAATACGCGAAGAAGCGGAGAAAATAATTGCAGAGGCTCGTGCTGAACGTGAGCGAATCAAGAAAGAAGCCTTGCTGGAAGCCAAGGAAGAAATTTATCAAGAACAACGTCAGCGTGAAAAGGAATATAAACAACAGCGAGCAGAGTTGTTACGTTTGGAGAGTAAGCTGCAGGGACGCGAAAGTGCAGTAGAGCGAAAGCTGGAAGCCCTGGAAAAACGAGAGCGACAATTAGCTGACAAGGAACGAAACATTGAGACCCGACTTCGCGAAGTCCAGCGCAAAGAGAGCGAAGTAACAAAACATGAAGAACAGATTCAGAAACAACTGGAAGTCATCTCTGGACTAACTGCCGAAGAGGCAAAAAAGTTGTTACTGGAACGTCTGGAGAATGAAGTGCGTCAGGAGGCGGCTGCAATAATCCGCCGTGTAGAGATGGAAACGCGCGAAATAGCTAATAAAAAGGCACGCCAGATTATTACGCTGGCAATTCAAAAATGTGCCACTGAAACCGTGACCGAAACCACAGTTTCATTTGTGCCATTGCCCAATGAAGAAATGAAAGGACGAATCATAGGTCGGGAAGGACGCAATATCAGGGCTCTGGAAGCTGCAACTGGGTGTAATATCATTGTGGATGATACACCAGAAGCTGTGGTATTAAGCTGCTTTGACCCTCTCCGGCGCGAAGTAGCTAAACGGACTTTAGAAAAGCTGATTTCAGATGGGCGAACCCAGCAAGAAGTTGAAGCCTTAAAACGCGAGATTGGTGAACAGGCCACGTTTGACCTGGGAATCTTTGAAGTGCATCCCGAACTCATTAAATTACTGGGGTCACTAAAATTCCGCACCAGCTATGGACAAAATGTGCTGTCACATTCTGTAGAGGTGGCACACCTCGCCAGCGTGATGGCAGAAGAACTGGGTGCAGACATACTTACTGCCAGACGTGCAGGGCTACTTCACGATATCGGGAAGGCTGTGAGTTACGATATGCAAGGTACTCATGCTTTAATTGGCGCTGAACTGGCAAAGAAGTATAATGAATCGCCTGCAGTAGTCCATGCGATTGCTTCCCATCACGGAGAAGAAGAGTTTCGGACACTGGTAGCCGTACTGGTTCAAGCTGCAGATACCATTTCAGCCGCCAGACCTGGTGCCCGGCGCGAGACTTTAGAGTCTTATATCAAACGCTTGAGCAAACTGGAAGAAATTGCCTCTTCTTTTGATGGCGTGGCTAAATCGTATGCAATTCAGGCTGGACGCGAAGTGCGTATTATTGTGCAACCAGATAAACTCAATGATAATGAATGTGCAAAACTGGCATATGATATCAGCAAGCGCTTTGAAAATGAACTGGAATATCCGGGGCAGATAAAAGTCGTTGTGCTTCGCGAAACGCGTGCCACTGAATACGCACGATAGTATATTGGTTTCTGAATCTGTTAATGCGCACGCCGACGAACTAAATGAAGTGTTTGAGGGAGAAAGCAAAAATAAAGGCTTTCTCCCTTTTTAAAAATTTTGAAGTTCTACTCCACCACAAAGGACGCATCTATGAAAAAAGCAGTAGTATATTTTACTGAGTCACGGGTGAAACATTACTACGCAGCACACAGCTTGCCTGCCAGATACACACGCCTTCTGCGTGCCTACGATTTAAGCCGCATCATTAAACCAAAAGAAAAGGTGGCAATAAAGGTTCACTTTGGTTCACACGGTGCATTCCGAACTATCCGCCCGATATTTATTCGTAAAGTGGTTGAGATTGTGCGGGAGCTTGGTGGAAAGCCGTTTGTCACCGACACGGGGACACTGGAAAAATTAGAAATTGCCAGTGCCAATGGGATTAATGAAACTTCCTGCAATGCACCGCTAATTCTTGCCGATGGTATAAGTGGTAAAGACTGCGTCATGGTGCCTACTGGAGAAGACTTTCTGAAAGAGATCGGCGTTGCTTCTGCCATTTATGAG
>CAYRXI010000047.1:5326-17399 GCA_964428255.1 uncultured Candidatus Sumerlaeota bacterium | reverse complement strand
CATTCAAGCCGGTATGGGAGCTGCACTTAAAAATCTGGCAATGGGCTGTGTTTCATCAGCTGATTATCAGGGCAATACTCAGCGCGGAAGATTACATAATCTGGGAACCGCCAGCTTTGAATGGAATCCTGAATTGTGTACTCTCTGTGAGCAATGCACAGAAGTTTGTGATTTCAATGCGATTTATCGGGAGGGCGATAAAATTATCATAAATTACCGCAAGTGCTGGCGTTGCGGGAGATGCCGGCGAGTGTGTCCTGCCGGGGCGCTGGGAGAGGATATGGCTGAACCTGATTTTGGCAGAGCAATGGCTGCAGCTACAAAAGCGGTTCTCAGCACCTTTAAGCCGGGTAAAATTGCCTGTATCAACTTTTTACTGGATTATCAGCCTGAATGCGATTGTATGCCTGCAGTGGATGTTCCTGTATTGCCGGATATAGGGATCTTAGTCAGTGATGACCCTGTAGCTATTGATACTGCCACTCTACATCTGCTGGGTAAGGCTACTCCCCTACCAAACTCGCTTGCAGAAGAGCTCGGCTTAACACAAGCCCATCCTGAAATTGTTACGCAACTTACGGGAAGAAATCCCTGGCATGTTATTCAATTTGCAGAAAAATTCCAGCTGGGTACTCAAAATTACGAGCTTGTTGAAATCAAACCGGATAATTAACGGAATGGGAACAAGCTGAATCATTGAGCAGAGAAAGGCAAAGTTTTAACTTCATTAATCTTTTTTCTTCTGCAAGCTCTCTATATATTCCTTTTTATAGTAAATTCTGTCAACGATGCCTACTATTGCAGCATCTACAGGTAATGCTCTTCCATCCGGAGCAGTGTAAACAGCGTCACCACTTGCCACATAATACACGATTTCATCCATATCACGCAGACCTGTTGCATCGGTAGCCACCAGTGGGCTTCCAACCGGCTTAAGCTCGCCATCCAGGGGCTGGATCAACAAAATGGTAACTCCCTCAAGGGCAGGGTCCTTACGAGTGCACACATATTTCCCCACCACGCGAGCAATATCCATTTATTTAACTCCACAATTCACTTAGTAAATGAAAACCGGATACACAATTTCTTGAAAAAAACAGAAAAACCAATCAGGAGTTTAAATTTTATTTACTTTTCCTTTTTACGCTTCGTTTTCTGCCGTTCTTTTGAGATTTTCTTCTTATACATACTCTTGAGACTCTGATTAATTCGCTCCATAACTTTGGTGCGTGATTGACCGGTCACATAGCAAATTTCGTCGCATAAAAATTTCCGGGATTGCTCCATTATGTCTCGCTCTTTTCCTTTAAGCTCGTCTACTTGCTCCAGAGTATAAAGGTCGCGTAGCAACTTGGCGATTTTTTGCGGATTTCCGCTTTTCAGAATCTCCCGATACCCTAAATATTGTGCCTTGGTATTGCCACGTGAAGGCGAGACTGGCACTTTAAGTGCTGCAAAAATCTTTTTGATGTCTTCGGCAGACATTGGCGCCCGAATGCCTCTGCGTTCTATCTGATCGGTGGGAATCATTACGCGGGCATTACCTGAACGTAAAATATAAAAATCCTTCTCAACGCCATCAATCGTCATTCGGCGCACACCTTCTACTTCACAGATGCCGACTGTGGGTTCAACCACAATTTGCTTGATTTTAAGTTTCCCCATATTCCTTTCGCTCCCGGAAAAATTTAAGACTTATTTCCAATTAATTTAATTATGATCATTTATACACGTGGCGAAGAAATTTGTAAATATAAAATAATATAAAAGTCGGAGGGCTAAGATTCAACTCCGACTTTAAAATAAAAAATAAATGATGGCGTTATCTTTATTTCTTTTTCAATAGACTTCGTTGTTCATCGGTTAGGGATTCAATGCCATCGTTACTAATTTCAAGAATTAGCTTATCAGCAAGCTGAATTTTTATTTGCTCGCCAAGACGCAGAAAATCTGCCAGCTCTGGCCGCAATTTCAGCAATTCAAAGTATGCTGAACTCAGATATTTTATCTTCAAGATTTGTGACCCTTGTTCTTTTATGTCATTATCAACCCAGACCTCTTTTTGGAAGGTGAATGTTTTCCCTTTTATTGTTACCAGTTTCTGCCCGATTTCAGCCCTCTTAATCATCGCAGATTCCTTCAATTCTTTTATCGCTATACTTCGCTGAATGGCTTCTTTTCCTGTTTCTGCTTCCATCATAGCCATGGCATGAGGTGAAGGAGAACCCGGCACTGCAGCGCCTTCGTTCGCTCTCAGTTGTACCCATTGCGGAGCAGACGTATCCTCTTGTATCAGATAAGAGGAATAAGGCGTTACAATTCCATATTTTTTGGAAAGGTGAATAACTTCGTCAATTAATTCTTTGGCTTCAGCTTGTGTTTCACCCATTCCCCGAATTGCCTCCAGTAAATATCCAATCTTACGACCTGCCCAGAGATTCTCAATAAATTCATTGCCACGTTCCTTTTTCGGAAAATCACATTCATAAACAAATTCAGCTTTTTTATGTTCATTCCCCACCGTTCCAAGAAGTGATATAGTGGTATGTCCAGCATTTTTATATTTACCAACAACTGTTACCTCGGCACCGGCAAACAAATCCGGCAATTCTCTGGGATAAACATCTGAAACCTCCACCTTTCCAAAATCAATTTGTAAATCAGCTAATACGGGTTGTGAAATCTTATCGAAAAGAGACGAGACTTTTACTTCTATATCTTCAGCAGGTTGAATATAGGTAGTAAGTGCACGAGTTTTTCGAGCAATACCATCCAGTAGCTTAGTATTAACATCATAGCCTACACCGAAAACGAAAATTCTTAAATTTTGCTTCCGTAGTTTTTCAATATTCTCCAGAATTTGATTTGGATTTGTCACACCCACAGTAGGTAAGCCATCGGTTAAAAATAGAATTTGCTTGAGTCTCTTTACAGAAGTATGTGACTCTGTCTCAGATTTATCATCACCGAGCAGTTTCAAGGCAGTCATCAGGGCTTCGTTGATATTTGTTCCACCCCGTGCCTGGAGTCCTTCGGTGAAATCTATAGCCCGACTGAGGTTTTCTCCTTGAGCCACCAGTAGTTTTTCACTCAAACTCTGAACGTTTGTGCAAAAACTAATTATGTTAAATCGGTCGGTTTTTGAGAGACTATTCAGGCAATACTTAACTGCCTTTTTCACCTGCTCTATTTTTTCGCCAGCCATTGACCCGGAGGTATCTACCACAAAAATTATATCCTTGGGGATTATCACCTCTCCTGGTTTACGTTTTCCGGGACTGATTATCAATAAGAAGTAGCCGGGCTCGTCTGCGTAAGGACGATGGGCAAGGATATTCAAGCCATATTCTGCAGTGGAATAAGTATAATAGATGTCCACATTATTTCCGCTTTTTTGTAGGTCTTCGGGTAAAACTTTTATCTGAGCTGACTGCTGGTCTTCCCGCATATCTACTTTCAATTCATACGCGGGAGAATAGATTGTTTTTATTTTTCTGTCAGATTTTATATCTACAGTAAATGTCCACTCTTTGAGGTCTTCGGTATTCACTTCGGCAAAATCACGTTTGCTTACCGGGAACGAATAATGCACCACATTATTATCAACTTTTAGCACTTGAACATACTCAATCTCAATTTTCTGCATTCCACGAGGTGGAACAGGAAATATCCGCATTTTGAACAACTGCCAATCGTAGTATTCCAAGAGTGCCGGGTCACGCATTTTCCGGACAATATCTTCATAAATAGCACGTGCCTGATTTTTCTCCATAATTTCACCTCTGACTGGTTTGCCCTCAATATACATTACAAAATCCGTTATCTGGGCTTCTGGCGGGACCGGAAAAATATAAGTGGCTTCTAACTGATGCGGATAATGATTATAAAACACCTGCGTTATGTGGGTGCGGGCAACATCATTCTTAATATTAACTACGACTTCCTGACGAATGATTGTCAGCGGCTTAAGTTCTACACGAGGTTCAATACGCTCAGGAATTATAATCCCGATAGCAAACACATTTGCACAGATTAAGGTGCTCAAAATTACGAGGCTGAACAATTTCGGTGTATTCATTGCTGTACCTCCTCCATAATTTCTTTTCTCTAATTCACTTTGACAATAAGATTCTAAAAAAGTTCCATCATTGCTTCATTTTTTTTCGCCTGCTTGAAATTAGACTCAAAAAGTATTTTTTTATGTCTTATCGAAAACCCTAGTTGTGCTTAGATAATATAAATTTGTATATGAGGGACTTTTTCTCCTTGATAATTAAAAAGAGACCAAAGAAAAAAACAGGGCAGGGAAATACCATCTTGAATTTACTCACGTTTATTTTAGCTGAATTAAAACAAACAATTTTGTTTGCTTAACTGGAATGTAGTAGCTTAGCAGAACTTGAGTACAAGCACTCTTAAATCTATCCCACTCCTCCTGAGACAAAATCAAATGGGTAACATTTTGCCGGTGAAAATAAATGTGATTTTTCTCCGGTGTATCCTGTGGATAGATTACAGAGGGATATGGTAGATAAAAGAGGAAATATTCATGTGGCGTACTTAAACGATCTCCAGCTGAAAGAAAGGCACGAAAATTTTCAGCTTCTTTTTTTATCTCCCCCAAGTATGCATAATAAGGCGTATTGAATTTGTCAGCTTTACCTGCCAGCAGCAATGACCAAAGACCAAGTCCACTTGCCACAATAACTGTAATTAGCGGTATAAACTTTAGTATTTGACGTCGCTGAGGTAATAAAATGATGTACCGTAGATTCATCGCACAGAGACTGCAGGCAAGAGGGATAAATATAGCATAAAGCCGATAAGGGGGGATGCTGAACTGGTTTAATTGAATGAAAGGCGAAGCTCCAATAATCGGCGTAGTGGCGAAAAATAGAAATAGCAGTGGGATAGACGCTCTTCTGTACATCCAGAATAAATTTAGTGCCCCTGTGATTGAAAATAATATTAAAACAAGTGCACTGACTGGTAAAGAACGGATTGCTTCCTTCCAGTGGGCGAAAAATGTGGTAACTGCAAAAAGTGGCTGAGTGAAGATAAACCTGGCGACGGAATATTTACCTGCCAGCGAAAAAATTGCCAGATTGCCTGAATCATCCACGGCACGGAGAGCTCTGAGCCATTCAGTCACGGCTGTTTGATAAACTCCCGCATCAGTAAGATACAGCGGGAAATATCGGGAAAAAACAGAGAGGCGAACAGCATTGGTTATATCCTTAGCTGTTAGTATCCAGGCACCGAAATATGAATGAAGTTCCATAAACCTGGGAATCAGGAGCAGTAAGTAGATTGCGGGAAGGAGAAGGGTATATAAAAAGGCGCGAGGACGAGTCATAAGCAGAAAAAGAAAGGTTAACATTAACGGCAATATGGTTTCATCGCGAGTATAAAATGCTGCCGCAAAAAAAATGGCAGAGAGCAAAATATAAGTGACTGATTCTTTTGTATAAAATTTGTAAGCAAAATACAATCCAGAGAATAGCAATAAAAAATACAGAGATTCTGCCCATATCTGCAGTGATACATTTACTAACAATGGTGAAAACGCCAGTAACACTATACTAAAGATTCGCATCCGAAATCCCAACATTTGACGACACAGATAATAGTACGGAATTATGAGCAATACTGATGAAATAACTGAAACTAATCGTCCAGCTACCCAAAATGATAATTTAAATAAAGAAAAAATGCTGATAAGCACTGGATAAAGCGGTGTGAAATGATGCGTCAGTGTAATATCGCCACCGTTACTGGCAAAAGCCTTTGCCAGCAAAATAAAATGGATGGAGTCACCTATCGGGGCATAATGAGACCAGACAAATAAACCACCAACACGTAATAAAAATGAGGTGATAATGATTAGAAGCAGAGTCGGAGTAATAATGTTATATTTTGGGGGTCCCATTTGTCCGCAGATTAACAAATAATAGAGGCAATAAAAAAATCTTCTTTTCAACCATCAATTCATTGTTTTCTTATTGCTTCAGTGGTTATAACCTCATATTATCTGTTTTTATCATAATACAATGGAGTAAGATATAATGAATCCTTACTTTGGTGCAACTGAAGAACAAATTCAGGAAATGCTGCGTGTCATTGGTATAAAAAAACTGGAAGATTTATTTGCAGAAATCCCGTCCGAGTTAGAGCTTAAAGAAGAAATAGCCTTGCCACCTGCACTGGATGAGCCATCTTTGAGTCGGCATATAGAACAGATTGCAAAAAGAAATCGTAGTGACAAAATTGTTTTTGCTGGGGGGGGGATTTATGACCATTATATCCCACCTGTTATTGATTATCTGGTGAGTCGCGGGGAATTCCTGACAGCTTACACACCATATCAGGCAGAAGCCAGCCAGGGCGTATTACAAGCTACATTTGAATATCAAACAATGATATGCGAAATTACCGGAATGGATATTGCTAATGCCTCCATATATGATGGCGCCACTGCTATGGCTGAAGCGGTACTGATGGTACTAAGCAGTATGCCCGCACGAAACGAAATTCTCATCCTGCGTTCTGTCAATCCACAATATACACGGGTTATTAAGACATATTTGAGACATACTGAAACCATAATAACTGAGATTGACTGGCTTCAGGAGAGTGGTTCAACAAATCTTACTCAGGTTATGACAAAGCTAAATGAACGGGTAGCCTGCCTGGTACTTCAGCAACCTAATTTCTTTGGTTGTCTTGAAGACACCGAAAAATTAGTTCAAGCAGCGCATAAGGTAGGAGCTAAGGCTATTGTTGTAGTTGACCCGGTTTCTTTAGGCGTGCTTAAACGCCCGGGCGAATATGGTGCCGACATAGTCGTGGCTGAAGGTCAACCGCTGGGGTTACCTATGTATGCTGGTGGTGAAACGGTAGGGATATTTGCCTGTCGTGAAGAGTTCTTGCGTTTACTGCCTGGACGTTTGGTAGGAATGACTGTGGATGCGGCTGGCAAGCGTGCCTTTACGTTAACGCTACAAACAAGGGAACAGCATATTCGGCGTGAACGCGCCACCTCAAATATTTGCACCAACCAAGCATTGAATGCCTTACGCGTCGCAATGTATCTTGCTCTTTTAGGAAAAACAGGCTTTCGCCATCTGGCGACTCTTTGTGCTAAACGCACCTTTTATCTGCAACAACAACTAAAGCAATTAAAACGAGTACAGCAGACATTTCAGTCACCGGTCTTACGCGAATTAACGGTTTCGGTTAACAGTGATATTGATGAATTAAAACACCGACTTGCAGAAGCCAATCTGGTAGTAGGTCCCTGGCTGGGAGAGTATTATCCTGAATTGAAAAATTCCTTTATTATTGCACTTACCGAAAAACGAACGCGGGAACAAATAAATCGTCTGCTTGAGGTCCTACAATAATAATAACTGGATGGCTGTTACTTCGGGCTAATCTCTACAGATTCAATTGAGAGTTCCTCCAGATACAGCCAGCTATTTCTGTCATCGTTCAAGTCAAAACTCATTACATCAAATGAAAAAATGACCAGATCGTCCAAATTATACCCGGTGACTATCGGTTTAAACAGAAGGTCATAGGTTTTTGCATTACCTATTGCCGGGGCGTTATTCTGGTAACTATTCACCACCCTATTCCAGCTTTGCCAGGCACCTTGTTGATTCACACGCAGACGGAATTGAATAGTCTGGTCAGATAAGGCAGCTGAACTCCCAACTAGCCAGCGTGAACGATATACTTTGCCATTGGTTACCCTGACTGTTGGACTATACCAGTATGAAAAACAATTAATTGAACCGCGTGGGCTCAAGCCAAGATGACCACCAGTTGCAGACGCTGAGGGCATCTCAAACGGCAGGATTAATCCTGCAAATTCCCATCCTTCATTTCCAGTTTCAAAGTTGTAATTAAGGGGTGGTGAAGGAACTGGAGTGGGTGTTACGGTTGGTGTCGGAATAGGGGTAGATGTTGGTGTTGGCGTCATAGTTGGAGTTGGAGTTTTAATGGGTGTGGGGGTCGGTGTTTTAGTGGGTGTCGGAGTTGGTGTAGCTGTTGGAGTTAAAGTTGGTGTGGGGGTTGAGGTCGGTGTCGGAGTCGGTGTGGGAGTTGGTTGCGTTCTCTGAAACAGCCTGATTGTTGGGTCGCCAAAAATATGGTAAATAGTGTAATAATACTCTGCGCTCTCCGGAACCATATCTGCAACACGTTCTAATCCATAGTCCACCGCCTGACCTATGGCAATTGAGGGGTCAAACCGCATTGCCCAGAACTCATCTTTCTCCAGAATATCATCTTCTATCCAGTAAGTACTGTTACTGGCACCAATGTAAGCAACGGCTCTTGCTGTGGTATTTATCCATTGTTCTGCGAAACAATTTGCTATTTGAAAGGAGCCTGTTAAACAACAATGCCCGAACACAATCGGTGCATCCAGAGCATTGGTAAGCAATAGTAATTGTGACAGATCATAGTTATAGCGGAGCCAGCTGGTGGTACTCCCATGCCCGGAATAAACTACTGCATCTGTTCCTGCATTAATGTGTGCATTCAAAGCTGCTGCGGAGCCAACATTGCGATAAAATTTTTCATTATGAACTGAGGGAGACAGGCAATATTGCTGAACCCAGTTGTGCGTCTGTTCTGCGACATTCCACTCCCAGGTATTACTTCCCCCCCCAGAAATCCAGGTAAAATCATTATGTGGGGAAGCCTGCGTAAAACTGACCATTTTACTGACGTACTGACTGATTTCTGTAGTTGTATCCAGAGAAATACGCCCCACAACCATATCTTTGCCAGCATAGTCATCAAATCCCTCACCTAAATCCATTAATCCATACAACAAATCTGAGGCAGTGCCATTATTATAAAAAGTTGGCACTTTATCTATATCACCAATGATAACTACAAAGTCTGCATACGTGGTTGCATAAAGATTTCTTATCTGTGTGCGAACTGAATCAGCGGTGGTAGTACCGGTTAATGTTATAGTATAAACGTCGTAACCCTGATTTTGCTTTGCGGCAACATACTCTGAAGCACCTGAGGCAAGTGTACTGTGTGTAACTACGATGATTTTGCCCTGAGCGGGCGGGAGCTGGATATCTACTCTGGTGGCTGAGGCATTAGTGACAACGACGTTTGGAATGGTGACACGTTTGTAGCCCGGTGCTGTAGCCACAATGGTATATGTTCCGGGCAAAAGCATCCGATGATAGTTTCCCAGCTCGGGGTCACTATAGACTGGATGGTTTATCCCTTGTATACGAATTACTGCCCTCAATGGTCTTCCCGTAACACTATCTGTTACTCTTCCCCTGATGCCGATATGGACTGCTTCCAGATAATTCAGCATAGACTCTCGATTGTTATTCCAGAATATTGGCAGCTGCGATTCTGGCGGCTTCTTGACATCAGACAGCTCTATTGTCACTTCGTTGTTGCTGAGATAACGATAATTCCAGTCCTGCATTCCGCCACTAATGGCATACCAGGCAGCCCCATTTGTAATGCCATTAGGAAAATAAGAGCTATTCCACATCGGCGGATTATAATATGAATAGCGGCGGGAGATATCCTGAAATAGTAAATCATCCGGAGTTGGTGAATACACACTCCCGAGTCCATCATTATCATACGGATAATTTACCACCAGGGCTCCGGAATGAAAATTGGCTGATAATACAAAATTGCGAGATTGACTCCATCGCATTATGCTGGCAACCTCCGGAGGCCGCCCATCAGTGTTATTATAAGGACCACTAAAAATGTTTGTAACATCATCACTTGAGCCTTCGGGAAATGATCTATTCAAGTCATAGCCATTGGCATTATATCGCGAGCCAAGTTCCAAACCATCCGGATTCATTAGCGGCACAATCCATATTTCTGTGGAATCTACAATTTGTCTCACACGGGTGTTGGTATTATAATTGGTCAGCAAATAATCAATGAAGTAGAAACACATTTCTGTGCTCAATGGTTCATCACCGTGGATGGCAGCAATATATTTAAACTCTGGCTCGTCTTCTGAAACATCCGGATTATCGGTAATCTTCATTGCCAATATCTGTCGCCCCAGGACAGAAGTTCCAAGCGAAGTCAAGCGGCAAATATTGGGATAAGCTGAGGCGTAGCTTTGCAATTCTGCAGTTAGTGAAGCATAATTATGATATACACCTACTCCCTTTTGTCCCGTTTTATCATCAAGCCATCCGGGTTGTGGTTGTTGCTCAATAATTTCAGGCACATATCCCATCTCGCTTAGAAGTTGTAATTCCTCGCGAGTTACATAAATGGTAACTACCATGTCTTTCACATTACTCACATCAAAGCCATCCTCAATCAGCCTGTCTAATTCACTGCGGTTATTTATCTTTATTTCAACAACATAAATAGTTCCCGTGCGAGGACCTGCAGCTCTTGGGAGTTCTATGTTATAATACACCTCAAGGGTGATCTCAGCTGGATACCGCACTATACTTTGTATCGGATTGTACTCAAAAGGACGAATTGTTAATTTGGCATAATGCCGCCCTCGTTTACGAAATGTTTTAATTTTTACTTCATCGCCTTTTTCTGCTTTCTGGAGAAGGTCATTTTTGAGTTCAGTATAAAACTCTTCGTCCACGATAAATGGAGGATTTCCTGCGGGTCCGATGACTTTTGGAATAGGAGGTTGATGCGGATATAATCGCCTGTGAAGTACAATCTCCTGATAATTTTTCCCGACCGCTCTGGCTGAAGAGACTTTTGCGTCCCACGGGATCTCAACCGTATGATGAATAATCGGCAGAGCACCCCGTCCATACTTATTATCATTTCCACACCCTGCAACTTCTAAACTCAAATATTGTTTTCCGTCGCGTCCGGTGATTTCTTTTACTTGTGGATATTCAATGGCGAGGTTAACAATTATTTTCCCATTTTCCTGCTCGGTTGCAATAACCCGCACTCCTTCTCCAAAAGAGTTATATAATGGAAGAGTCACTGCTTGAGAGAGGCAATTATTGACCAGAGCAAAAAGAAACCAGCCACACAGGCACCACATAACTATATATCTGAGAAAATAACTCTGGTTGATTCTTTTCATATTTCTTTACTCCAGATAATAAAGGATCATACTCCTCAAAATTAAATAATAAAACAGATAATCATAAGACAGAATGAAAGTTTATTACAATTACGTTTCTCTCGTGCTTCAATAGGTAATAATCTGTTAAAAAATGTTGCTACAGAATTTACCCCCAGGATGTCGGAATTGCTAACTTTCTTTTTGTCTATATTTTAGTAAAAAATTTATTACTTCATTGATAACTTCAATGCGTGCGAGTCGCGCGAGAATAAAGAAGATTATTACACCAATTCCAATACAAACGCACAACACCACTGCTTTAACTATAACTAAATCGACGGGTAGAAACGAACTAAGCATTGTAAAGCAATAATAGCATCCCCCCCCCATTGCCACTGAACAAATAATTGTTTTCACAAACAACAGTGAATGATTTGTCTCTATCAATCTGCCGAATTTACGAGTAATTAACCAGTACAATATCAAAAAATTAACCGCAGCTGCAATAGTCGTTGCAAGTGCTAGCCCCCCCTGTCTCAGATTTGTAAAATGGAAAAAAATAAAGTTGAGAATTATATTTAAGATAAGTGCTACGCTCGCAGCTTTTACAGGTGTTATCATATCCTGACGAGCATAATAAATGGGGATAATTAAGCGATGTGCAGTATACGGGAGCAATCCGAGGGCATAAAATATTAAAGCAAAATACGTCTGCGATGTGGCGACTGCGGTCCAACGCCCGCGTTGAAATATTAATTCAATTATTGGCAAGCCTAAAGCGATTAAACCTACCGTTATGGGGAGCATTATTACTATTGCCAGCTGCATTGCATAATTAATCGTGGCGCGAACTTCTGCCAGCTCGTTCTTTAATAAGTGCCGACTCAAAGCTGGTAAAATCACAGTAGATAATGACATCGCAAATATCGCCAGAGGAAGTTGAATCAGACGATTACTAAATCTTATATAGGTAGGAGTGCCTGCACCCATCCAGTTGGC
>CAYRXI010000047.1:0-5316 GCA_964428255.1 uncultured Candidatus Sumerlaeota bacterium | reverse complement strand
TTTAAATCTACTGCAATATTAACCTGTACAATCGCCAGACCAAAAAAAGCCGGAAGCATCATCGCAACTAACTCACCAAGAGCCGGGTCTTTTAAGTTAATTGTGGTAATAAAACGAAAGCCACGTTTAAATAATGCCGGCATCATTATTATCAGTCCCAGCAATTCACCTGCAACCACTGCTACTGCCAGCACAAAAACAAAACCACGCGGCTGTAAACTTAAGAAAACTAAACCCAGTGATATTATTGTCAGATTGAAGAAAACGGAATTCAAAGCTGGTAAGGTAAAATGTTGCTGGCTATGCAATAATCCCATTGTCAGGCTTACCAGTGTTAACAATAGTAAAAAGGGGAACATTATACGGGTGAGATTGGTCCCCAGTTCCAGCCATTGATATTCCTGAACGGCAACGTATTTAAGCCCGCCAAATACCACAAAGATATCTCGGGCAAAAATTATGCCCAGACAGGTCAAGATGAAGCTCAGAAGGAAAAACACGTTAAAGGCATTAGCGGCAAATCGCCACGCAGACTCAGAGCCTGACTGGTGCTGTTTTTTTGTAAACACCGGGACGATAAAAGCAGACAATGAGCCCTCGCCCAGCACACGCCGCATTAGTGAAGGAATTTCAAAAGCTATCTGGAAGCAATCGCTAATATATCCAGCCCCGAGGCCGCTGGCTATTACTGCATCACGTATTAATCCCAGCACCCGGCTTACAATAGTGATAATTCCAATTAAGCCGGCTGATTTAAGCAACTTTCGTTTAGCAAACAATTTTTGGTTACTATCTAATTACTCCAAAAATTTATTCTAAATAATTCTCATTTGAAACAAAACACTACCTTAACACAATTTATTTTGCTTAAGTCAACTTGACAGTTTTAAACCAGACCTGATAATGCTTCACTATTATTTCGTTTTCACCAAACGTTAGTTATAAAAAAGTGTAATACTGGCAGGAGGCAAAAATGGTACCGCAGAATCAACGGCCAATAGATGTGATTGTTGCCGGACATATCTGTTTTGATTTAATTCCCACTTTCCCCGGCAAAAAAGGTGACTATCACTCACTTTTCATCCCCGGGAAGCTGATAAAAGTGGCAGAACTTGTGACTTCTACTGGTGGTCCTGTGTCAAATACGGGTCTGGCACTGAAAAAATTAGGTATGAAGGTTGCGTTAATGGGTAAAGTGAGCGATGACTTTATTGGCGAGTCAATCCTCAATAGACTCAAACAGGAAAATCTGGAAAAAGGCATGCGCGTTGTTGCCGGGGAAACTTCCTCATATACCGTTGCCATCGCCCCACCCGGTCTGGACCGGATGTTTTTACATAATCCCGGGACCAACAATACTTTTGGCGTTGAAGACGTAGACTTTGACCTGGTCGCCAAAGCTAAAATTTTGCATCTTGGCTACCCCCCCCTGATGGAGCGGATGTACCGCGATGATGGCAGAGAACTGAGAGAAATATTTATGAAAGCCAAATCACTTGGAACAACTACCTCCCTGGATATGGCGCTACCGGATCCAACTTCTCCCGCTGGCAAGGTAGATTGGAGAGCCATTTTAAAAAACGTGCTTCCTTATGTAGACCTTTACTTGCCCAGCCTTGAAGAAACGTTATTTATGTTAGATAAGTCAAGATTTATGGCTAAAAGAGAGCAAGCCGGCAGTGGCGATATGCTGGATTTGTTCACTGCTGAGGAACTATCCGAGCTTTCCGCACAACTCCTTGAATATGGTGCGCCGATTGTTTCTCTAAAATCCGGTCATCGTGGTTTTTACCTGCGGACTGCAGATAAAACACGCCTTGAAAAAATTGGTGTTGCTAAACCCGCTAATCTGGACAACTGGGCAAATCGGGAACTCTGGGCTCCCAGCTTTCATGCTGAGCCATTTGCCGGTGCTACTGGCTCCGGAGACTCTTCAATTGCGGGATTGCTGGCTGCATATCTGCGAGGACTGGATATTGAAACAACGCTTCAATATGCAACCGCTGTAGGTGCTAACAATGTTACGGCTCCGGATGCTCTTAGCGGGATAAAAGACTGGGAAGAAACTACTCGGCAAATCCGCAAAGGTTGGGAACAAAACCCACTGGATTTAGGCGCGGTAAAAGGCTGGGAATTTGATACCACATTCCTTATCTGGCGAGGTCCAGCAGATAAAAGATAGCCTCTTAACTACTCTCAAGTTGACAAATCCATTATTTGTTATAATATATGATTAAATTTAAAATATGAATCATTAAAGTTTTTTTATTAAAGAATTTCCCCCAATTTATCGATAACCATAATGAGGGCAAAGAGATGGAGAAATTAATATACATTTTTGATGACGATGAAGAAGTATGCGAGATTATGCGAATTTCACTTGAATCTCGTGGTTACAGGGTCGCCACATCTACTGATGGTGAAACTGCATTGAAAATGGTACTGGAGAAAAAACCTGATTTAATGGTTGTGGATATAAAAATGCCCAAACTTTCTGGTTATGAACTCATCAGCGAGGTAAAAAAGAACCCCAATCTGTCTGATATTCCAATAATTGTGATTACTGGCATTACTTCTGAAAGTCGCCGTTCTAATGAAGAATGGAAGAATAAAATAGGCGTGCAGGATTTTATCTCCAAGCCATTTGCCCCCCTGGATTTAATAGATAGAATAGAAAAAATTGTAGGGACGAATACATAAAAAAACAGCTCTAAACTAAATGGATACGTATTAATTAATCAATTATTGATGTCTAATTTAATTACATTTTATTGCACAAAAATTACACTTAACGTAAAGTAAACTATTTATAAATTTTGCTATTAAAAATACCCCCAAAACTTTATCAAACATAGAGAATCAACAGAGTTTAGAAATAACATTTGAAATAACTTTAAAGTTCTCAATAACAGAATCCTTTACGATCAATGAAAATCGGGTTCTTGAGATTGGAGTTGTTGATTCCTGGATGTGACTCGTTAAAAGCCAAACGTAGCATTGTAAAACGCTACGTTAACAGATTGCGCCGCGAATTTAACGTTGGTGTGGCTGAAATTGGCAATTATGACCATCGTTATTCCTGTTGTCTCGGAATTGTAACTATATATAACAATAATGATGCTGTTGAGAATACCCTGTATCACATTGTTGAGATTTTTACCCGATCACCTGATTTTCATCTCAAGGATTATTTAATAGAACTAATTTGATTTTCTTTTTTATTAAATTTCAGACTGAAGGAATTTAACCGCGCATAACTATTCATTAAGTTCCCCCTCCAATCATTGCTAAATTCACATATTAGACAATTGCTATGCTTATCTTCCTTGTATACAATAGAATTAAATGCCTGTTGTAAAAGAAATATCCAATCGTAGTTTTGAGCTAATCAGTGATTATAAGCCCTGTGGAGACCAGCCCCAGGCAATTGAAAAACTGGTGGCTGGAATTAAGCGTGGTGAACGGCATCAGGTGTTGCTGGGTGTCACAGGCTCTGGCAAAACCTTTACTATGGCGAATGTAATTGCTGCGGTAAATCGCCCTATGCTGGTCATAGCCCCGAACAAGACCCTCGCGGCTCAACTTTATCGCGAATTCAAGGAACTCTTCCCGTACAATGCTGTACATTATTTCGTCAGCTATTACGACTACTATCAACCAGAGGCTTATATCCCGCAGACAGATACCTACATTGCCAAGGATGCGCAGATAAACTCGGAACTGGATAAGATGCGCCTGGCAGCAACCTGTGCCTTACTGGAGCGTCGTGATGTGATTATTGTTGCAAGTGTTTCCTGCATTTATGGCATTGGCTCGCCCTCTGATTTTTATTCTATGGTTGTATATTTAGAAGAAGGAATGCACGTCAGCCAGGAGCAAGTTTTACGACATCTGGTAGACATTTTATATCAGCGCAATGATGTGGATTTTTATCGTGGCGAGTTTCGTGTCCGCGGTGATGTGATTGATGTGTTTCCGGCATACGAGGAACGCAAAGCCATCAGATTGGAATTCTTTGGCAACATCCTTGACCGAATTCTGGAGATTGATGCCATTACCGGTAAACCCTTAAAGCAACTACGCCGCATTGCTATTTATCCATCAAGTCATTATGTTACAGCCAGACCACGTCTGGAACAAGCCCTTAAGGCGATTCGCCAAGAATTAGAAGAACGCGTTGCCGAACTCCAGGCTGCGGGCAAAATCGTGGAAGCCAAACGTCTGGAACAACGAACTCTCTATGACCTGGAGATGCTGGAGGAGATGGGTACCTGTATTGGCATTGAAAATTATTCCCGGCATCTCAGCGGGAGAAAACCCGGCGAACCTCCATTTACCTTGCTGGATTATTTTCCGCAGGATTATTTAATGTTCATAGATGAAAGCCACATTGCCATACCTCAGCTACACGGAATGTTTGAAGGTGACCATTCTCGCAAACTTACACTAGTAGAATACGGCTTTCGGCTCCCGTCGGCTCTGGACAATCGCCCCTTACGCTTTGATGAGTTTGAGCTCCGGGCCAATCAAGTCATTTATGTCTCTGCCACACCCGGTCCCTATGAACTGCAAAAAGCTAGAAAAAATGTAGTTGAACAGCTGGTTAGACCAACAGGTCTTATGGACCCGGTAATTGAAGTGCGTCCGGCTACCAATCAGGTAGATGACCTGCTGGCCGAAATTCGGCGCCGTGTTGAACGAAATGAACGCGTTCTGGTAACCACCCTTACCAAAAAAATGGCTGAAGAACTTACCGAATATTACTCTTCACTCAATATAAAAGTTAAATATCTCCATTCTGATATAGACACGATAGAACGCACAGAATTATTACGCGACCTTCGCCTGGGCAAGTTTGACGTTTTAATCGGGATTAATCTTCTGCGTGAGGGACTGGATTTGCCCGAAGTTTCTCTGGTAGCTATCCTGGATGCCGATAAAGAAGGCTTTTTACGTTCAACCACCTCACTCATTCAGACCTGTGGTAGAGCGGCGCGGAATGTTAATGGTACTGTGATTATGTATGCTGATAGAATAACAGATTCTATCAAACAGACCATTGAGGAAACTAAACGCCGACGCCAGGTACAAGAAAGCTATAATCGCCAGCACAATATCACTCCTCAGAGTATAAAAAAATCCATCAAGACTATACTGGATACAGTCTCAGAGGCAGATTATGTAACTGTTCCTGTGGTAAAAGAGTCGCTGGCAGAATATGTTCCACTGGAGGAAATCCCCAGAAAAATAGCAGAGTTGCGGCGTGAAATGCGTCAGGCTGCTGCAGCTCTGGAGTTTGAACGAGCAGCAGAAATA
>CAYRXI010000046.1:17332-21270 GCA_964428255.1 uncultured Candidatus Sumerlaeota bacterium | reverse complement strand
CTTCCATAATTGTAAACGCCAGCATAGACCTGTCCGCCACCGGGTCCCAAGCCCTGGTAAAGCTCTAAATTGGGACCCTTCTTACCGCCGGGCCAGCCCCCGGGACCGCCAGCTGCCTGGATGCCTGGGAGGTCAGAGGCATTTTCCCCACTTACATCTACTCTTCCATTAATAATGACATCTCCTTTTACCAGCCAGACAACCGGGCGATTTTTTTGATTCGGAATAAATTTTATGGTCTGCCCCTCAGGGATATTCACTTCGGTATAGTTATAAATGCCGTCCGGATGGTCTGCCATATTAATCCAGACTATGCCAAGTGTAGTTGTAGATAATGCACCATCGGCACCTGTGGAGCCGGACTCAAATCTTTGTGCCAGAACCGAGTTAGACAAAAACAGAGTTACTACAATCAGCAATAAGATTTTACCTTTCATTTAAAATCCTCCTTTTTATTAAAAAATATTTCTTAAAATTTCATTTGTCGCGAATAAGAGACAACACGTCCTTCAACAAAGTCCGAAATTCTACGATAGCTCACGGGTTCGGACTCCACATACTCAGAAGCTCTTCTGAACCCCAAGACCTTGCTTTCTAAAAATGCAGAAATCCTACGCACCCCTACCACTTTTGCTTCATAATACTTAATCGGGTCAAGATTTTTAATGATAACCATAGCGTTATCCTGGATAAAGAAATTGGGTGCGGTATAAATTCTCACGGAGACAATAACCCGTTTAAAGAAATCATCACTAATGAGGGGTGCCTTATAATGCCCGTTGCTGGTTATAGTTCCAACTTGTGAGTTTCCGCCTTCAATATTTTCCACGAACCACTTTAGTTGTGCTGGGTCTGCGCCAGTAACCGTTGCCGAAAATGTAAACTCAGCCTCTTCATCCAGCTCAAGTTCCTTGGGCGAAATCTCAATCCCCTGAACTAAAAACGGGTTGGGGGAATATGCAATCCCATAAATATTTTGCACACTGATAGGACCGGTGGTTGCACCCTGCGGGACCTCAGCCACAATAATGGTTGGTGCAGATTTAAGAACTGTGGCTACCACGCCATTAAATTTTACAACATTTCCATCAATCTCGCTGATGAATTTTCTGCCATAAATCACAACTGCGGTTCCGGGCAATCCGTATTGAGGAACAAAGTGGGTAATCATCAATTGCTCCAAGGGAAGAGGTTCTTTTTCAGCAGTAAGGCGATTACCGCTTTTATCATACGGATATTTAACTTTATCCTCAGAGAAGGCAAAAAGAAAAATACCCCAAATTAAAGACATAATTATAAATCTAAATGATGCTTTCATAATTTTTCCAGCGGAGTTGTTAATTTTTTCATTCAACATTATTTACCTCCGAGACCAAATGGACGTGGAATCTCCTTTCCACCGCCTTTGCCAGGGTTCAATTCTGGCAGGTCTAAAATTGCGTCTACCGTTGCGGCGTTATGATGAAAAATACCTACACCAACTGTCGCTGTCGGCGCAGCTTGAATTACAGTAAGTGCGGGACTGACCTGTGAGGGAACGCTTATTTCACTCGCAGCGTTTTGTACTGCGTCAATAGCCACATTTCCATAATTATATTCACCACCAATAACATTCTGTCCTATATTGCCCCAATTATTTAATTCATTTAGGTTATAATTGATTTGTTCCTCAGGTGAAGGCTTATTCGGATTAGTATTCTCAGTTGGATTGGGCTGATTTGGATTATAAGGTGGCGGAGCAGTTGGTGGAGAAATCGGCGGCGTTCCGGGAGGAAAAGCACCACACGATTGAAGCCCGAGAGGGTCAACGTATCTTAATGGATTATTAAATACATAAACATAAAGATTAGACCCGGAGAGCAAGGCAAAAGGGTCAAGTTGCGTAAATCTGCCTAATTGCGGGATATAATAACGGAATCGGTAATACATCAATCCAGTCTCATAATCATTTTCCCGTGAGGTAAAGGTAAATTGACTGTGGAATGTCCCTTCTTTGTTAAGAAGTTCTCCAAAGGGCGTATAGGAATATCTGGCGACAATGTTTCCCTGTTCATCACTCACCAGATATACACTATTCAAGGCATCTAAATGATAGTAATAGCGTTTGCCCTGTTGATAGGCAATTAAGGGGAAGTCAATAACATTTCCTATAAGATGAGTATAGCGAGTGACAATACAGCCCTCTTCATTTATCTCATAAAGCAGATTATATCCGTCATATATGTAATACGTAATGACGTCTTCTACTTTCTTCATAACTCGGCGGGAGATAGGGTCATAAGCATATTCTACATTTACGGCTGGTGTAGTATAATTATCACCCTTATAGAATTGGGCATTGATTAGTTGATTTGCTGCATTATAGGAGAATTTCCATTTTTCACCACTGCTGATTTTAATCTTTTCTATAAGGTTGCCAGCATTGTCGTATGTATAATTATTAATACCATCAGATATAAGCTCACCAAATGCATTATAAGTATAAGTAAGATTCACCGTGGAAACATTGGCAAGTGCAGTATCTGTAAATTCTTCGAGCTGGTATCTTTTATCGTACTTGCAGGTAAGTGTTCGCGTCTCGGTTTCAGAACCACTATTATAGGTATAAACAATTTCAGTGGGATTGCCTATTTTATCACGTTTTGACGTGACTCGGGCAATCAATTCTTTGGCTCTAAAATGTTGAATCTGAGTGACATAACCCACTGGAGAGTATGTATATTCGGTGGTGATGCCATTAGGATAAATGATTTTTGCAATTCGGCTAAGAGCATCTCTCTGGATTAAAATTTTAGTGCCGTTTGTATCGGTGATTTCAATAAGTGCACCGTCGGGATTGTATTTGTAATTTTGCGTGCCAAAAGAATCAATGCAGGCAGTCCGTTTGCCACAACCATTGTGTCGGTAATTGAGCTCAAATGGCGCCGTGTTGAGAGGTATAATTGTTGTTCGTGAACGCGTTTGCACACCGTCATAGTCAAATTCATAAAATTCATCAACAATTTCATTAAGTAACGAGATATTTCTTCCTGAATAGCTAATGTGATAACCGCCTCGGAATTTATCTGACGTAACATAATTAGAGGGTTCATTATCACGGGCGTACGAAAATTTCACTGACCCACCATTGGCATTACCCCAGAGGGTGAGATTATTGTTTCCATCATATTCAAAAGTTTGTTGCGCCCCGGATGGATGGATTAAACGACAGAGCCGATTGCGAGAATCATAATCAAATTTCCAGACCTTTCCATTTAGGTCAGTAGTCTGGATTAAGTTATAATTCTTATCGTATTGATAGTAAACTGAATTTCCAGCCTGGTCAGTGAAGGATACGATGCGGTTTCCTGAATTATACCCGATCTGATACGTATTCCCGAGAGCATCAGTAATTGAGGTGGCTCGGCCGACACTGTCATAAGTAAAGTGCGTTGAGTTTCCTTCCGGGTCTACTATGGTGGTGAGATTTCCCGCGTTGTCATAATAATAATTTAGAGTCGCGGAATTCGGAAGGATTACCCGGATTAATTTCCCCAATGAGTCATAAACACATCTTGTTTTTCCACCACCGGGCCTGATTAGTTCAATCAGGTTTCCCACTGAATCATACTGAAATCTATATAAGTTTCCATCCGGGTCAATAATAGAGGTAATCTTTTTAAAGTCTGAAGCCCAGGTAAGTTTGAATATTTGCCCAGAATTTAGATTTTTGACTTCGGTTAAGTTAGAATTATTATCATAGGTATATTTATATGTTGAGCCAAGTAAAGAGGTGAATGATAGTGGTTTCCATTCGTAATCATAGACAAACGCAAATTGTGAGCCTGAAGGGAAAGTCCGCCTGATTTCAAAGAGTTTCTCTGCCTGATTAATAGTAGTCTTTAGCTGCCAGGTATTTCCGCGTGGGTCAATGTAACGTGTCGCTGGGACTTCCATTG
>CAYRXI010000046.1:12975-17322 GCA_964428255.1 uncultured Candidatus Sumerlaeota bacterium | reverse complement strand
ATATCCGGATTATACCAGTCTCCCTGTCCTGGGGGATAATCATCAATTGTGTTTTGAATTTCCTCCGGGAAGAATTTATGCACGGCTCCATCCGCCTCTCGCATAATACGGGCTCGTGAATATCCGTCATATTCAATAGTCGTTGTATCTCCGGACGGATTGTTCTCTGAAATAAGGCGGTGCTCGGAATCGTATTCGTAGTTAGTAGTGTTGCCTGACGGGTCAGTAATGCTCCGCAGATTCCCTGCAGAATCAACACTGAATTGCGTTATTCTTCCAGCCGGGTCAGTTATGCTTGAAATATGACCGGCTGCATCATAGTTAAACTCAACCACTTTATTGGGAGGATAAATAATTCTAATTAACCGATTATCGCTGTCATATATATAATAGACACTGACACCAGTTGAAGTCCTGAATAATATTGGCAATCCCAATCTATTAAAAACCCAGGCGTCTCCTGTTTTTGAAAGTTTCAGATAAAAGCTCCCATTTTGAAGATAGTATTGGTTCAAATTATCATAATCTTTACCTTGAGAGGGTGGGATATACAGGTCTATAAGCGTATTCTTATTGGGAGAAAGTGAGATGTAAGTATTCGGTGATACAGATTGCTGAACATATATCTCGTTATATAAATTTCCCCAGGTGATAAGAATCAATTCGGGGTTTGAGTAGGGTTGACGAAAAAGTTGCGGTAGGTTTGCCACAGACCAGCCTGCACCAAATGGACTATTACGCTTATTTATAATCGTCGCAACTCCCTCACTTTTAACTGGTATATAGGGATTGTCTTCAATAAGAATTGGAACGCCGGTATCGCCAATGGGTCTGGCACCGAATGCATCAGTCCACCAGTAATGTCCACCGAAGTGATGAGCTACGGTGACTTCATAGCGATAAAGACCAGTGTCAACCAGGTCCCCACGTGCATTTTTGCAATCCCAGATAATCCCGTGCCTGGCGATTTTGCTGGGCTGATTGCAGTCTACCACAAATTTTCGCCAGATGTCTCTGCCTTCAATCTGCAGACGGAAGCTTAACAACTGTAATTGAGTCCCAATCTGACAGGATTTAGTCCAGTCAATGTCCGCACCGATGAGGTGGGTTGGGGATGCAGTAGCGGAGCTATAAGTAAGTCCCAGCTGATGCATTATAGAATTAACTCTAAACGAGGGAAGATCGTAATTTACTGTCACATGCCCTGTAGTAGTGCTTACAAATGGGCTTCCTTTTACTCCACCGGAACCGCGACAGGGATTATTTATTGGTGGATACGTATTGGGCTGATTGGGTGGATTTATGGGATTATTTGGCACCAAATTCCAATCTATGGGCGAAAAATGTCCCACATCAAATATAACCCATTTCCCATCTGCCGAGACGTATCCTAAATGACTTCCTTCCCATTGCTGGGTTTCACTATTCCATAAGGCATAGGGTATTGGTGTATTTGGTCTAAAACCTTTTACGTTTTTGACACGCACAGTGACTGAGGTGTCAAATTCTACATCCGGCTCATGCAAACTGGCATAAGTGAACACCGAGGTTGAAGGCAGAGGACCGGGCAAATCGGAATTTGCATCATACCAGGTTGCCCTGAAAGGTAAAGTCTTGGGGACTGATTTTAACTTGTGTTTTTTCGCATATTGCTCACGGACTTTTTGAGTAATTGCGCCTGGAGGGACAATAACTTCTAAATTTTGAGCTTCATTTATATGTGTCCCCCCTCATCTCCAATCTCTGTCACTTTTGGGTCAAGTGCAGTCAGATACACATCTTCAACCCAGAAATCCCTGTCGGCAACCACCTGGCAATTTCTATCAGCAAAACTGTATCCCTCTTTTGAAATGTGAATCTTGTAGAAGCCCGCACCGGGAACTTGCAAATGAAATTTTCCACTTGAGTCTGTATAGGCAAACTTGCCTTTGTCAACTAATTCAACCAGTGCACCTTCAAGAGCAAAACGTTCTCCATTAACTCCATATACCTTACCATTGATATAGGAGAAATCCTGGTTAGCACCGACGATAATTAAATCAATGAAGTCCGCATCCGCATGCTCCAATTTGTTATTTCTATCTGCATCAGCTTTCACAAGTTTTTCAGGGGGAAGAGTGATGAGACCGTTTAGATGTTGCCGCAGGAGCATCGCATCAACTGCGGTGACTTTTCCATCCTGATTGATATCACCCCAGCGCACCTCCCCACTAAATGAATAATCAGGGAGGAAAAATAGAATGAGCCCGAGTAGAATAATTATGATTCGTATAAAAGAGTTCATTTTCTTCACATAATAATGTTATTTGGGAAAACTACTTCTTTAATTAATTTGGGAAGTGAGATGAAGAATTTTAGTTTTCCTGAGTGAAGAGGCTCGTGACAGGGTCTCTACTGAGGAAGATTCTTCATTTCTTTGCTTCCTAAAACCAAAATTGCCTAAAATTCTCTTAAGTTTATTTTTTTTGCAAGAGAAATTGTAAAAAAAATACAAAAATTTTCACTTTAAACTAAATGTTGGGGTTATGGACTAACTTTTATAGTGCATACTCTATAACATCTGATTAACAACAGATTTCCGATGCATAAAAGAAGGTTTTATAGCTTTACTTGCAGAGGGTTAACGTCATAAAATTTTTTAACTTTATCAAGACAAACTGAGGAGAAAGAGCAATGATACTGCGCAGCCGTGCGCCAATAAGAATTGACTTCGCAGGGGGCTGGACAGATGTGGCGCCTTTTTGTTACAAAGAGAGCGGAGCTGTGGTTAATGCTGCTATTAATCGTTATACATACTGTACGTTAGTTCCCCGAAAAGACAAAACCATACGTATCATTTCGGCTGATTTTGACATTTTCGTGGAAGTGCAGAGTTTCAAGCGTCTGGAGTATGATGGCAGTCTGGACATAGTTAAAGCCGCCATCAGACGCCTGGGAATCTCTAAGGGAATGAATCTTTATGTTAGATGTGATGCTCCGCCCGGTAGCGGCACCGGGTCTTCAGCCTCAATCAGCGTAGCATTAATCGGGCTATTAAACTCACTGCAAACCAGGCGTTTGAGTCCGCATGAAATTGCGGAGCTAGCACATTTGCTGGAAATTGAGGAATTGAAAATTGCCGGAGGCAAGCAGGACCAGTATGCAGCGGTGCTTGGCGGTTTTAACTTTATTGAATTTAAAAATGAGAACGTTAGCAATAGCACACTCAAATTGTCGCCGGATGTGGTGCGTGAGTTAGAAAAACACCTGATTCTTTGTTACACCGGTAAATCACGTCTTTCCGGAAACATTATAAAAAAGGTAATGGGAAAATACGAAGCCAACAATCCCGAGGTCGGTAAAGCCTTATTGCGCCTGCGAGATATTGCAGTAGAGATGAAATCAGCTCTTTTACTGGGAAATTTGAGGCAATTTGCCAGACTGCTGGATGAAAACTGGTGGTGCCAGAAGCAATTAGACCCCTCCATAACTAACGACCAGATTGAGAAGCTGTTCAAAAGTGCTTACAAAGCGGGTGCGCTGGGTGGTAAAGCTCTTGGAGCTGGAGGGGGGGGATGTTTGCTCTTTTATTGCGAAGACAATAAGGAACATCTGGTGCGCCGTGCGCTGGAAAAAGCCGGGACGCAAATCATTGATTTCAATTTTGACTTTGAGGGCTTACAGGTCTGGCAGGTTTCACAACGAGGCGAAAAATCATCCAGCCAGACTTAATTACAACTGATGTAAACTTTGAAGTACTACTTTTAAAATTAGAACTTAAGGCTCTTCCATCCTGGATTTATTTTCCTGACTTTTGCTCTAAATCTCTGTGTATGATTACAAGAGGCGAATTTAAAATTTGAATTCGGATTCTTTAAATGTTCTAATCTCCAATTTGAGATTTAGTGATATTCTTTCATTTTTCAAAGGAGTGACGAAGCCATGAAAAACCGGTTAAAAAATAGTGTGGGTATCTGGGGATTTGGACCAACAGCAACAAGATTTGTCCCCGGAGGATACCACCCCGAGGTGGCAGAGGAAGATATTGTCAGCCGTACCAGGAGAGTGGTAAATGGTCTTGGCAATTGGATTGACGGTTTTGAATTCCATTATCCCGGCGAGGTCAATGAAGACAATTTTGATGCCATAATTTCAGCACTCGGTGAAAAAGACCTTTATTGTGTGCCTGTTGGTTTTCATTGTATGCCAGAGTTTACGCTGGGGTCGTTTGTAAATCCATCACCACAAAAACGCCGTCTGGCAGTTAAGCTGGCTAAAAATGCCGTAGATATTGCAAAAGCTGCGGGTGGACATCTTATTATCTGGCCCGGCGCCGAGGGTTATAACTATCCGTTCCAGGTGGATTAT